>NZ_KB906472.1:0-450187 GCF_000381405.1 Thioalkalivibrio sp. ALE20 | reverse complement strand
AGCTCCGGATCGTCCACCATGTCCGCCTTGTTCAGGAACACCACGATGTGCGGCACGCCCACCTGGCGCGACAGCAGGATGTGTTCCCGCGTCTGCGGCATCGGACCGTCCGCCGCCGAAACCACCAGAATGGCGCCGTCCATCTGCGCCGCACCGGTGATCATGTTCTTCACATAGTCCGCGTGACCCGGGCAGTCCACGTGCGCGTAGTGGCGCGTGTCCGACTCGTACTCCACGTGCGCCGTCGCAATCGTGATACCGCGCTGCTTCTCTTCCGGCGCGTTGTCAATCTGGTCAAAGGCACGCGCATCGCTGCCGTACTTCTTCGCCTGAACCACCGTCAACGCCGCCGTCAGCGTCGTCTTCCCGTGGTCCACATGACCAATCGTCCCCACATTCACGTGCGGCTTCTTGCGTTCGAACTTTTCCTTGGACATATCTCGCTTCCCCGGATCGTGACGCTGTCGTTACGACGGCAGCACTGACGCTGCTACGTGCCTGAAAAAATGGAGCTCATGACCGGACTCGAACCGGTGACCTCTTCCTTACCAAGGAAGTGCTCTACCTGCTGAGCTACATGAGCCTGACCTGCAAGCCAGAATCTGGAGCGGGTGATGGGAATCGAACCCACATCATCAGCTTGGAAGGCTGAGGTTCTACCATTGAACTACACCCGCAGAACCCTGGCTTTCTCGCCATCGCCCGCTCGGGTCGCTGGCATGAAACTGGGTGGTGGAGGGAGGAGGATTCGAACCTCCGAAGGCTGTGCCAGCAGATTTACAGTCTGCCCCCGTTGGCCGCTTGGGTATCCCTCCTGAACCAAGCCGTGCATTCTGAGAGACAGATCAGGGCAAGTCAACCCCGCGCGAGAGGCCGTTCGCAAAACCTTCGATCGGCCCGCATCGAGGGCGCTGACGGCGAAAAACCTTGCACCCATCCTTGTAATCCGCCGAATAACCGCTCTAATATCGAGCGAATGCACGGGTCGGCCGCGGCGCCGCCCAGGACATGCGTTTTCATTCCGGACCGCGCCACGTAGAGTGTGGATCATCCCCAATAACGTCTGCGAACACCCATGGCCAACAGCAACACGACGCCCCGCCTGCCGGGGCTGGCGAAACGCCTCGTCGACAACGGGCTGATTGCACAGGACATCGCCCAGCAGCTGGTCGAACAGGCGCGGACCCAACAGACCCCCCTCATGGCGCTGCTGGCCGACAAGGGCGACGTGCCGGAACCGCGACTGGTGGAGGCGGCGGCCGAGGAGTTCGGGCTTCCGGTGCTGGACATGGCGGCCTTTGACGAGGAAGTCATCCCGCGTGACCACCTGAACGAGAAGCTGATCCAGAAGCATCATGCCCTGCCTCTGATGCAGCGCGGCAACCGGCTGTTCATCGCCGTGTCCGATCCCACCAACCTGGTGGCCACCGACGAATTCAAGTTCGCCACCGGAATGCCCGTCGAGGCGGTGCTGGTGGAACCGAAGAAGCTGGACCGGGCGATCGACGACGCGCTCAATGCTGCGTCGCAGCTGATGGAGGACCTGGGCGACGACGAACTCGACAGCCTGAACGTCGAGGCGGATTCCGACGCCGACAACGCATCCGAGGAAGGCGACGCAGTCGACGACGCCCCGGTCGTTCGCTTCGTCAACAAGCTCCTGATGGACGCCATCAACCGCAAGGCGTCGGATATCCACCTGGAGCCGTTCGAGAAAGATTTCCGTGTGCGCTTCCGCATCGACGGCGTGCTGCACGAGGTGGCTCATCCACCGACCTCGCTGGCCCCGCGCATCCTTGCACGCGTCAAGGTCATGTCGCGCATGGACATCGCCGAGCGCCGCATTCCGCAGGACGGGCGCATCAAGCTGAAGCTCTCGCGCACCCGCGCGATCGATTTCCGGGTCAGTTCGCTGCCCACGCTGTTCGGCGAAAAGATCGTGCTGCGAATCCTCGACCCGAGCTCGGCATCGATGGGCATCGATCAGCTCGGTTACGAGGAGGAGCAGAAGGCGCAGTACCTGGAGGCCCTCGGCCGCCCGTACGGAATGATCCTGGTGACCGGACCGACCGGCTCCGGCAAGACCGTCTCCCTCTACACCGGTCTGGGCATCCTCAACACGTCCGACCGCAACATCTCCACTGCGGAAGACCCGTCCGAGATCAACATGCCCGGGGTGAACCAGGTCAACATCAACCCCAAGGTCGGACTGACATTCGCCAGCGCACTGCGCGCCTTCCTGCGCCAGGATCCCGACGTAATCATGGTCGGCGAGATCCGCGACCTGGAAACCGCCGAGATCGCCATCAAGGCCGCCCAGACCGGGCATCTGGTACTCTCCACCCTGCACACCAACGATGCGCCGCAAACCCTGACGCGCCTGGCCAACATGGGGGTCCCGCCATACAACATCGCCTCGTCCATCCTGCTGATCATCGCGCAGCGACTGGCGCGCCGTCTGTGCCCCAACTGCAAGGCACCCGAGGATCTGCCGGAGGAAACGCTGCGCGACGAGGGCTTCACCGACGAGGAGCTCGAACAGGGCTTCACGGTGTACCGGCCGGTGGGCTGCGATCAGTGCACCAACGGCTACAAGGGCCGGGTCGGGATCTACCAGGTTCTGCCGATCTCGGAGGAACTCGAACGAATCATCCTTGAGAATGGCAACAGCACCGAACTCGCCCGCCAGGCCGAAAAGGAAGGCATCAAGGACCTGCGACGGGCGGGCCTGCACAAGGTCATCGAAGGGCTGACCAGCCTGGAAGAAGTCAACCGCGTGACCATCGACTAGCGGCTAAGGGGGACAGGGAATGGCCGATTCCGGCACGATCTATACTTGGGAAGGCCTCAACAAGAACGGCGACCGCGTCAAGGGCGAAGTGCCCGCGGAGAACGAGACCTCCGCGCGCGCCGAACTGCGCAAGAACGGCGTCAACGTTCTGAAAATCAAGAAGAAGCCGAAACCCCTTCTGGGAGGCGGGCAGAAGAAGATCATCCCCGCCGACATCGCATATTTCCTGCGGCAGATGACCACCATGCTGCAGTCGGGCGTGCCGCTGGTGCAGGCGTTCGAAATCGTGGGACGGGGCAACGAAAAGGCCTCGATGCGCGATCTGATCATGCAGATCAAGACCGACGTCGAGGGCGGCGACACCTTCGCCACCGCCCTGTCGAAGCACCCGAAGCACTTCGACGACCTCGTGGTGAATCTGGTCGAGTCGGGCGAGCAGTCCGGAACCCTGGAGACGCTGCTCGACAAGATCGCGACCTACAAGGAGAAAACGGAGGCCCTCAAGGCCAAGATCCGCAAGGCCCTGTTCTATCCGGCGGCGGTCATCGTGGTGGCCATCGTGGTAACAGCCATCCTGCTGATCTACGTGGTGCCGCAGTTCGAATCCCTGTTCCAGGGCTTCGGCGCGGACCTGCCGGTGTTCACCCGCATGGTCATTAACATGTCGGAGTTCGTGCAGGCCTGGTGGTGGGCCCTGCTTGGCGGGGCCGTTCTGGCCGGTTTCCTCTTCGTCCAGGCACGCCAGCGTCTCCCGAAATTCGATCGCTTCCTCGACATCGCGATCCTGCGTGCCCCGGCATTCGGGCCCATCCTGCGCAAGGCCGCGGTGGCCCGTTTCGCCCGCACGCTGTCCACCATGTTCGCCGCCGGCGTGCCTTTGGTGGACGCCCTCAACTCGGTCTCCGGCGCGACGGGTAACGCCGTTTATCGCGAAGCGACCGAGCGCATGCGCGATGAGACCGCGGCCGGCGGCCAGCTGCAATGGTCGATGCGCAATACCGCCGTGTTCCCCAACATGGTGGTGCAGATGGTCGCGATCGGCGAGGAATCCGGCTCGCTGGACACCATGCTGGGCAAGGTCGCCGACTTCTACGAAGAAGAAGTCGACAACGCGGTGGACAGCCTGTCCAGCCTGCTCGAGCCGCTGATCATGGTCGTGCTGGGCGTGCTGGTCGGCGGCCTGGTCATCGCCATGTATCTGCCGATCTTCCACATGGGGCAGGTTCTGTGACGGCCACCCGCGGCCGCCGGCCATGAGCGATCTGCTGGCCAATCCGGCGATCGCGATCGCGGTCGCCGCCGTTCTCGGGCTCGTGATCGGCAGCTTCATCAACGTCGTGATCGCGCGGCTGCCGGTGATACTCGAACGGGAGTGGCAGGCCGAGGCCCGCTACGTCCTGGATGGCGAGGAACCGCCGGCGGATACCACCGCGGAACGTTTCGACCTGATCCATCCCCGCTCGCGCTGTCCGAACTGCCAGCGCGCCATCCGCGCGATCGAGAACATCCCGCTGCTCAGCTTTGCGTTCCTGCGTGGCCGCTGTCCCGGCTGTGGTGTGCGCATCAGCTGGCAGTATCCGGCGGTGGAACTGCTCACCGGGATCCTGTTCGCAGTCACCGTCTGGTATTTCGGCACGGGCATCGAAGCCGGCATGGCCCTGATCCTGACGGCCGTCCTGATCGCGGCCGGGGGGATCGACGCCCGCACCACCCTGCTGCCGGACCAGCTGACGCTCCCGCTGCTGTGGCTCGGCCTGCTGGTCAACAGCTTCGGGCTGTTCACCGACCTGCAGTCCGCGGTGTTCGGGGCCATGGCGGGTTACCTGCTCCTGTGGCTGATCTTCCACGGCTTCCGCCTGCTCACCGGGAAGGAAGGGATGGGGTATGGCGATTTCAAGCTGCTGGCCGCCCTGGGCGCGTGGCTGGGCTGGCAGGCCCTGCCCGTCATTCTGCTGCTCGCGTCACTGGTGGGTGCGGTGGTCGGGATCGCGCTGATCGCCCTGCGCGGGCGCGACCGCAACATCCCCATTCCTTTCGGCCCGTACCTCGCCGCCGCCGGCTGGCTGACGCTGATCACCGGCGACGCGTTGCTGCGCATCTATTTTCCTCACGGCCTATAATCCGGGGGTATGGAACGGGCGGGCCTGACCGGCGGCATTGGATCCGGGAAAACCCGGGTGGCGGCATTGTTCGCGGAACTGGGGGTACCGGTTCTGGATGCCGACCGCGTCACCCGCGAACTGCAGGAACCCGGCCAGCCCCTGCACGGGGCCATCGTTGAATACTTCGGCCCCGGGGTGCTCGATCCGCGCGGTCACCTCGATCGCCGTGCGCTGGCCGCGCGCGTGTTTGCCGACCCGGCCGAGCGCGAAGCGCTGGAAGCCATCGTTCACCCGCGGGTCCATCGGGAGATCCATGCCCGACTCCAGCAATACGACACGGACGCCCCGTATGCCCTGATCGTGGTCCCGCTGCTGTTCGAGGCCGGCTGGGAGGACGATTTTGTTCGGGTGATCACCGTCGAATGCACGCCCGAGGAGCAAATCGAACGAGTCACCCGGCGCGACGACCGGACCCGGGAGGAGGTCGCCGCCATCATGGAGCGTCAGCTCGGGTCCGACGAACGGCGCCGGCGGGCGGACGCCTGGATCGACAATCGGGACAGCGTGGACGATGCCCGGCTTCGTGAACAGGTACTGACCATCGACCGCGAATTGCGCTCCCTCACTTCCGACGGGTAGAAACCATGCCCCCCAATGTTCGATACTGCAGGATCTTCAATCCAATGGCGCCGCCGTGACCCGTCCGCTGATCTTCGAACAGCCCCTCCACGAACGGATCCGCCTCCTGCTCCGGCTGGAGGCGCTCACGCAACGTTTCGGTGACGCCCTGCAGGCAGGGCAACCTTACGACCATCACGAAGCCCTGGTCTCCCTGGTCGACATCTATGCGCTGGTCACGCGCGTCGACATCAAGCGCGAACTGATGGGCGAGATCGAACGCCAGACCGCCAATCTGCAACGGCTGGCCGACCAGCCCGGGATCGACGCCAGCCGTTTCCGAAGCACGATGGACGACCAGCGACGCCTGCATACCGCACTCGAAGAGCAGGCCGGGGCGCTGGACGGGGCGGTCCGCGAGAACGAATTCTTCAACAGTGTGCGCCAGCGGATGGCCCTGCCCGGGGGAGCCTTCGACTTCGATCTGCCGATCTACCACCACTGGCTGTCACAGCCCGTGGAAGCACGCACCGAGCTGCTGCTGGAGTGGTTCCGGCCGCTGGAGAGCGTGACCGAGGCCACGCAGCACGTGCTGCGCTATATCCGCGGATCCGGTAACGACCGCAGCGTCACCGCGGAGGAGGGCTTCCTGGAACAGCCCCTGGACAGCCAGCACGCCTGGCAGATGATCCGGGTCAGCGTGGACCCGCAGCTGGGCATCTACCCCGAGATCTCGGGCGGGCGTCAGCGCTTCACCGTGCGCTTCATGGATCCCGGCGATTTCCGCTCGCGCCCGAATCCGGTGCGCGAGGATGTGACGTTCGGCCTTTGCTGCTGCGCCCTGTAGTTAGGACCGGGCGGCACCGCCCGTGCCGTCACTCCCCGCCGCCCGGCGGCTCTCCGAGCAGACCACGAATGGCCGCAATCCCGCAGGCACCGGCGGCGCGGGCCGGCGCGAGGCTGCCCGCGTCCAGCCCCCCCAGGGCGTAGACCGGCACCGGACTCGCAGCGGTCAGACGTGCCAGACCGTCCCAGCCCAGCGGCGTCGCCCCCGGGTGCGTCCGGGTCGGCCGGACCGGACCGACCACGGCCAGATCGGGCGCCAGCCTCCCCGCCTCCTGGAGACCCGTGACATCGTGCGCCGAGACGCTGATACGGCCGGCTACCGCGGGGCGCCGGGACAGCGCCCGCCAGCGCCGCTCCGGCAGATGCACCCCGGCCGGCGGCAGCTCGTCCAGCCAGTCCAGCGGCGCGTTCAGCAGCACTTCGGTACCCAGCGACTGCGACACCGCCACCAGATCCCGGGCAAAGCGGAGATAGTCGTCCCGTGCCAGCCCCGGCGCACGGATCTGCAACAGCCCCACGTCCCCGTGCCGGAGGCGGGCCGCCACACGGTCCACCACGGCGGCGATGCCGTCGGACCCGGCCGGGTCGGGCGTCACCAGAAGGAAATCGGGGAGCTGCAACAGGCGCAGTATCGGGCCGTTGGCGGCCGGGAAATCCGCCGGATCCAGCGCGGCCGCCTCGCGCCAGCACAGGGCACGTCCTTCGCACTCCCGGACCTCGCCGCTCCAGTCCGGCACCCGGAACACGTGCAACCTGACGCGGCGGTCGCCGTAGTCGTGCTCCAGCCGCAGGCAGGGGATGGCCTGCTCGACCCCCAGGCCGGTCTCCTCCCGGATCTCGCGTACCAGGCCCGCGACCGGGGACTCGTCCGCCTCCAGCTTGCCGCCGGGGAATTCGAGGCGGCCCGGCTGATGCTGCCCGGCCCCGCGCTGACCAACCAGGACCCGGCCGGCCCCGTCCTCGATCACGCCCAGCGCCACATCAAGCGGTGCCGCCTCAGGAGCGGTATTCGGCATTGATGCGCACGTACTCGTGGGAGAAATCGCAGGTGTACTTGCGCGCCCGCGCATCGCCCCGTCCGAGGTCGATGGCGATGGTGATCTCGTCGGCCGCGAAGGCGGCCTGGCCGTCTTCCTCGCGGTATTCGGGCGCGCGGCCGCCAGCGCGCACGATCGCCAGACCGTTGATGTCCACCGTGACACCCTCGATCCGGAGATCGCTGACGCCGGCCCGTCCCACAGCTGCGAGGATGCGCCCCCAGTTCGGGTCGCTGGCGTACAGCGCGGTCTTCACCAGAGGGGACAACGCGACCGTCTCGGCAACGCGCTCGGCTTCCGCCCGCTCGCATGCGCCCGTCACCTCCACGGTCACGAACTTGGTCGCCCCTTCCCCGTCGCGCACGATCGCGGTCGCCAGTTCCAGACACAGTGACCCCAGCGCCTGCGCGAACGCGGTGCGGTTGGCATCGCCGGCGAGGCGGACACCGCTGGCCCCGCTGGCCATGCAGACCAGCGCGTCATTGGTCGAGGTATCGCCATCCACGGTAATGGCGTTGAAACTGTCACGGTTCGCCTCGCGCAGCAGCGCGTCCAGCTCGTCCGCATCGGTGGCCAGATCGGTGCCGACAAACCCCAGCATCGTCGCCATGTCGGGATGGATCATCCCCGATCCCTTCGCCATGCCTGTCAGCCGCACGCGCCCTTGGGACAGCCGGACGTCGCGGCTTGCGACCTTGGTCACCGTGTCGGTGGTCATGATCGCCCGCGCCGCCCGCAGCCAGCTCACGCCATCCTCGGCCAGTCCGGCATGGAGCGCAGGCAGGGCCGCCTCCAGCCGCTCCAGCGGAAAAGGCTCGCCGATCACCCCGGTGGAAAACGGCAGCACCGCCGAGGCCTCGCTGTCGACCAACCGGGCCAGGGCCGTGCAGCTGGCCTTGGCCGCACGCAGCCCGGGCTCACCGGTACCCGCGTTGGCGTTCCCGGCGTTGATCAGAAGCCAGCGGGGACGCCCCTCCGCCTGATGGCGACGAGCGACCTCCACCGGCGCGGCGCGAAAGGCACTGGTTGTGTACAACGCGGCGACCACTGCGTGTTCGCCACCGTCCATCAGCACCAGGTCATCACGACCGGCATACCGGATGCCGGCCGCCCCGGCTGCCAGACGGATGCCCGGCACGGCCGGCGGCGCCGACGGTTCCTGCAGTCCCACGGCCATCAGCGCGTCTCCCCGGACCGGCCGTCAGAGACGGCCGTGGCAGTGCTTGTATTTCTTGCCGGAACCGCACCAGCAGGGCTCGTTGCGTCCGAGCTTGGGCTCCTCCCGCCGGTACGTCTCGTCACCACCGGCGACCTTGCGCGCGTCCTCGTCCGCGGCGCCCCCGTCGTCCTCGTCCGCGGCCAACGGACTGTCGGGGTTCTCGTGGCGGAAATTCATGGCCCCGGTGTCCGGTGCCTGGCGTTCCGGCTGCAGCTGTTCGGCGTCCTCGGCGGAACGCAGCTGGATACGCAGCAGCATCTTGATCACGTCGTGCTTGATGCGCTCCAGCAGCGACTGGAACATCGCGAACGCTTCTTTCTTGTATTCCTGCTTGGGATTGCGGTTGGCATACCCGCGCAGGCCGATCCCCTGGCGCAGATAGTCCATCGCCGCCAGGTGTTCCTTCCACTGCGAATCCAGCACCTGCAGCATCACGTCGCGCTGCAGGCGATTCATGGTGGCATCGCCCAGCTGTTCGCGCTTGCCGTTGAGGGCCTCGCGCGCCCGCTCGATGATGCGCTCGCGCAGCGGCTCCTCGTGCAGGTCGTCCTCGTCATCCAGCCACTGCTTGACCGGCAGTTCCAGGCCGAATTCGTTGCGCAGCGCCTGCTCCAGCCCTTCCGGATCCCAGATATCCTCGATGCTGCCGGGCGGGATATACTCGCTGATCTGCGCATTCATCACGTCGGCCACCAGGGCATCGATGGTGTCGCTGATGTCCTCGGTGGTCAGCAGTTCCGCGCGCTGCTCGTAGATGACCTGGCGCTGGTCGTTGGCGACGTCGTCGTATTCCAGCAGCTGCTTGCGGATATCGAAGTTGTGCGCCTCGACCTTGCGCTGGGCGTTCTCGATGGCGCGCGAGACCCAGGCGTTCTCGATCGCCTCGCCTTCCTTCATGCCCAGGCGTCCCATCAGGGACTTCACCCGTTCGGACGCGAACACCCGCATCAGGTTGTCTTCCAGGGACAGGAAGAACCGGCTGGAGCCCGGATCGCCCTGGCGCCCCGAACGCCCGCGCAGCTGGTTGTCGATGCGCCGCGATTCGTGCCGCTCCGAGCCGATGATGTGCAGGCCGCCGGCGGCGATGACGTCGTCGTGGCGTTTCTGCCAGTCTTCGCGGATGCGTTCGCGCTGCTGCTCGTCGTTCGGATCGACACCGGCCAGTTCCGCGTCGAGACTGCCGCCGAGGACGATGTCGGTACCGCGCCCGGCCATGTTGGTGGCCAGGGTCACGGCCCCCGGACGTCCCGCCTGGGCGATGATGTGCGCCTCGCGCTCGTGCTGCTTGGCGTTGAGCACCTCGAATTCGATGCCCTTCTCCTTGAGGGACTTCGCCAGCCGCTCGGAGCTGTCCACCGAGGCCGTGCCGACCAGCACCGGCTGGCCGCGTTCGACGCACCACTGGATCTCCTTGGCGATCGCGTCGTACTTCTCGTCCTGGGTCAGGTACACCAGATCCTGCATGTCCTCGCGGATCAGCGGCTTGTTCCCGGGAACCACCACAACCTCCAGGCCGTAGATGGTCTGGAACTCGTAGGCCTCGGTATCCGCGGTGCCGGTCATGCCCGCCAGCTTGTCGTACTGGCGGAAGTAGTTCTGGAAGGTGATCGAGGCGAGCGTCTGGTTCTCGCGCTGGATCGGCACGCCCTCCTTGGCCTCGATCGCCTGATGCAGCCCCTCGGACCAGCGCCGACCGGTCATGATGCGGCCGGTGAATTCGTCGATGATCTGGACCTGGTTGTCGCGCACCAGATAGTCGACATCCCGATGGAACAGGGCATGCGCGCGCAGCGCTGCGTTCAGATGGTGCAGGACCGCGATCGCGCCGGCGTCGTACAGCGACTGGTCCTCCTCCAGCAGGCCGGCCTCGCGCAGCAGGGCCTCGGCCTTCTCGTGGCCGTCCTCGCTGAGGAATACCTGTTTGGCCTTCTCGTCAACGAAGTAGTCGCCCTCGCTCTCTTCGTCTTCCTGCCGCGTCAGCTGCGGCGGGATCGCGTTCATGCGCTCGTACAGCTCGGAGTCCGAACCGGACGGGCCGGAAATGATCAGCGGCGTGCGCGCCTCGTCGATCAGGATCGAGTCCACCTCGTCGACCAGCGCGTAGTTCAGGCCCCGCTGCACGCGCTGATCGGCCGAGAAGGCCATGTTGTCGCGCAGATAGTCGAAACCGAACTCGTTGTTCGTGCCATAGGTGATGTCGGCCGCGTAGGCCTCGGTACGGGTGACCGGCCGCAGGCCGTCCATGCCGTCCTCACCCGCCACATGGTCGGGGTCGAACACGAACGAGGAGGCACCGCCCGACTGCCCGCCGGAGGAGTTGATGACGCCGACCGTCAGCCCCAGGGCCTGGTAGAGCCGTCCCATCCAGGCCGCATCGCGGCGGGCGAGATAGTCGTTCACGGTCACCACGTGCACGCCATCGCCCGGCAGCGCATTGAGATAGGCCGTCAGGGTCGCGACCAGGGTCTTGCCCTCGCCGGTGCGCATTTCCGCGATCCGTCCGTCGTGCAGGACCATCCCGCCCATCAGCTGGACATCGAAGTGGCGCAGGCCCAGTACGCGGTCGCTCATCGCGCGGCAGACCGCGAAGGCTTCCGGCAGCAGCGCATCCACGTCCTCGCCCGACTGCAGCCGCCGGCGGAATTCATCGGTCTTGTGCCGCAGCTCTTCCTGCGGCAGATCGTCGATGGCCGGGGCCAGGGCATTGATGCGCTCGGCCTTTTTCGCGTAGCGCTTGATGATGCGGTCGTTGCGACTGCCGAAGAACTTGCGTACGAGCTGCTTCATGGGGATCCGGAAGATTGGCTGAAACCGACCTAGGATAAACGATCCGCGGAGGTCACGCTCAGCGATGGACGTAGTCGGCCGGATTCTCCGGTCCGCCGGGACCGTGGACTTCGAAATGGAGATGGGTATCCGTCGCCCGTCCGGTACTGCCCATGCGGGCGATGGGCTGGCCCGCTTCCACCCGTTCCCCGGGATCGACCAGCAACTCCGAATTATGCGCGTAACGGGTCAGCAACCCGTCGGCATGAACGATGTCGACGCTGCGCCCGAACCCGCCGTTGGTGTCCGCCCGCACCACGATCCCGTCCGCGGCCGCCCGGATCTCGGAGCCCTCGCGTCCGGCGTAGTCGATGCCGGAATGGAAACGCCGCTCGCCGGTGAACGGATCGTCGCGGTATCCAAAGGCCGAACTGACCCAGGCCTCGGATTCCACCGGCCGCACGCCGGGGCGCATGCGCTCGTCCCGGGCATCGCCGCGCACCGCCTCGTCCAGGCGCGCGACCGTCGTGTCGCGCCGCCCCAGCAGGTGATCCAGCGCGGCGATGCGACGGTCCACCGCGGCCGCGGAGTCCGGCGGCGCCGGTCCGCCGCGACCGCCGGCCTCCGGTTCCAGCGCCTCCGGGTCCAGATCCAGGGCGTCGCCCAGACCGGACATGCGCAGGTCCAGACGCGCCTGGCGGTTTTCCAGCTCGACCAGACGGGACGCCAGCGACTCCACCCCCTCGCGCGCGAGCTCGCGTTCCGCGAGTTCGAGATCGGGCGAGCCCACGGTCGGAAGCACGGGGATTTCGACCACGTCACGCTGCTGCTGGCCCAGCTGATAGCCGGCGGTCACGACCGCGGCCAGCATCCCCAGCAGCGCCGGAACCACCAGCCACAGCGGGATCCGGGTACAGACACCGCCGGCTCGTAGTAGCATCAGGTCCATGCAACCTCCGTTGATTCCTCCAAGCCCCGAGCGGGAGGCGCCATGTCAGCCATGACGCCGCCCCGCATCGGCCGATACATCCGCGCCGCGTGGCAGAGCCACGTCACCCCGGACCGGGCACTGGAACGGGCGCTGGCCGGGCTGGTCGGAACGCACGTCGCCAGCGGGCGCCTCCAGCTGGTGCGCCACGACACCACCCTGGTGGCGGTCTGCCGCGACCGTGCCCTGTGCACCGAGATGCGCTTCCAGCAGCGCGAGATCCTCAAGACCCTGCAGGCGGCCGGCTACCCCGAAGTGGAGCGCGTGCGGGTCGCCCTGGGCGGTGCGGCCCGCTCCACCGAACCGGATCCGGTGCGCAGCCGTCCGCCGATCCCGGACAGCGCCCGCCAGACCCTGGAACAGACGGCCGGCGAGGTCGACGATCCCCGGCTGGCGGGAGCACTGCGGCGGTTGGCCCGCGCCCGTCCCCGCGATGCGGGGAACGACAGAGAGTGACGTCCCTCAGCCGGTGGCGCCCGGCTCCAGCTGCCCGAACGAGATCGGCAGCGGCTCGGAGGGATCCTCGAAGGTGACCTTTTCCCAGGCCGTCCGATCCGCGGCCAGCTGACGGATGAGCTGATTGTTCAGGGCATGGCCGGACTTGTGCCCGGTGAAGGCCCCGATCAGGCTGTGGCCCAGCAGGTAGAGATCGCCGACCACGTCGAGGATCTTGTGTTTTACCAGCTCGTTGTCGTAGCGCAGCCCGGTCTCGTTGAGGATCTTGAAGTCGTCCAGCACCACGGCATTGTCCAGGCTGCCGCCCAGTGCCAGCTGATTCGCACGCAGGGCCTCGATGTCGCGCATGAACCCGAAGGTCCGGGCGCGCGAGACTTCCTTCACGAACGAGGTCGACGAGAAATCCAGCTCGGCGCGCTGGCTCCCGTCGGTGAACATGGGGTGTTCAAAGTCGATGCAGAAGCCGACCTTGAACCCTTCATAGGGATCGAAGCGCACCCATTTGTCGCCGTCGCGAACCTCCACGCTGCGCTTCACCCGGATGAATTCCTTGGGAGCATCCTGCTCCTTGAGACCCGCGGACTGCAGCAGGAACACGAACGGTCCCGCGCTGCCGTCCATGATCGGGACCTCCGCCGCGCTCACGTCGACGAAGAGATTGTCGATGCCCAGACCGGCCACCGCCGACAGCAGATGTTCCACGGTGGAAACCCGCGCATCGCCGTTGACCAGGGTCGTGGACAGCCGCGTGTCCCCGACGTTCTCGGCCCGTGCCGGGATTTCCACCGGCGGGTCGAGGTCATCGCGGTGAAACACGATTCCGGTATTGGGGGGGGCCGGACGCAGCGTAAGGACCACCTTCTCGCCCGTATGGAGCCCCACTCCGGTCGCCCGGATGCTGTTCTTGAGCGTTCTTTGCCTGATCAACGCACTGCCTCTTCTGCGAGAGCGCATGGAGGGGAGCCCGGGCCCTCCCGGGCTCCGTTCATGCACACAACGAATGCTCCATTATTGCAGGATTCCGCTCCTCCTGCATGTCAAGTCCCTCAGTCAGCCTGCTTGCGCAGGAAAGCCGGGATGTCGAGCACATCGATATTCGACTGCTGGTTACCGCTGCCGTAATCGGTCGCGACCTCGTCCTGGCCGCGGCGCTGACGCTGGTGCGTGGGGCGGTCGAAGTCCACGTCGGAACCGGCCGCCGCCTGCTGCGGCTGGGCATCCACCACGCGCACCTGCGGGCGTTCGGGCTGCTCGGTCTGCGCGCCCAGGCCGGTGGCCACCAGCGTGACCCGCATCTCGTCGCTCATCTCGGGATCGATGACGGTACCCACCACCACGGTGGCGTCCTCGGAGGCCAGCGCCTTCACCGCTTCGCCGACTTCCTCGAATTCGCCGATACCGACATCCATGCCGCCGGTCACGTTGACCAGGATGCCGCGGGCCCCGGAAATGTCGATGTCCTCCAGCAGCGGGCTGGCAATCGCGGCCTCGGCGGCCTGGCGCGCACGGTCTTCGCCGGAACCGGTGCCGGTCCCCATCATTGCCATGCCCATCTCGCGCATCACGTTGCGTACGTCGGCAAAGTCGACGTTGATCAGGCCCGGACGGGTGATCAGCTCGGCGATGCCCTGCACCGCGCCGAACAGCACGTCGTTGGCGGCCTTGAAGGCGTCCAGCAGGGTGGTGTTCTTGCCCATCACCGTGAGCAGCTTCTCGTTGGGGATGGTGATCAGGGAGTCCACCTGCTCGGTCAGCGCCTTGATCCCGGACATGGCGACCTGCATGCGCTTCTTGCCCTCGAACGGGAACGGCTTGGTCACCACGGCGACCGTCAGAATGCCCATCTCCTTGGCGATCTGTGCCACCACCGGGGCCGCGCCGGTGCCGGTGCCGCCGCCCATGCCGGCGGTGATGAAGACCATGTCCGCGCCGTGCAGCAGGTCCTGCACCCGCTCGCGATCCTCCAGTGCGGCCTCGCGGCCCACCGACGGGTCGGCCCCGGCGCCCAGGCCCTTGGTGATGTCCCCGCCCAGCTGCAGCAGGGTCTTGGAATCCAGGCTCTTGAGCGCCTGGGCATCGGTATTGGCGCAGATGAAATCCACACCATCCAGCTGCGAATGAACCATGTGCTGTACGGCGTTGCCGCCGCCGCCACCCACGCCCACGACCTTGATCGTGGCGCTCTGGCTAAAGGTATCCATCAGTTCGAACGTCATGATTGCGTCCTCTTGTTTCGTGTGTACATGTCCTTCCTTCTCGGTAGCCGGAGAGCGGTCCGGCCCTTCGGTCCGGCCTAGAACTGGCCGGTAAACCAGCGCTTCATGCGCGCCCAGATCCCCTGGAACCCGGATTCCACCGGGCGGGCCTCCTGCAGGGCCCGTGACTCGCGGGCATACAGCAGCAGGCCCACCCCGGTGGCGTGCACCGGGTTGCGCACCACGTCCAGCAGCCCGGTCACGTGCTGCGGGACCCCCAGGCGAACGGGCATGTGGAAGACCTCCTCGGCGAGATCCACCCCACCTTCCATCCGCGACGATCCGCCGGTCAGAACGACACCGGCGGCGATCATTTCCTCGGTCCCGGAACGGCGCAGTTCGGCCTGAACCAGCTGCAGCAGCTCCTCGTAACGCGGCTCCACCACCGAGGCGAGGGTCTGCCGCGACAGCCGGCGCGCTTCGCGGTCGCCCACCCCCGGGACCTCGATGGACTCCCCGGGGTCGGCCAGCGAGCGCAGCGCGCAGGCGTATTTCATCTTCAGTTCTTCGGCGTACTGCGTGGGCGTGCGCAGCGCGACCGCGATGTCGTTGGTCACCTGGTCACCGGCGATCGGCAGTACCGCGGTGTGCGCGATCGCGCCGTGGGAGAACACCGCGATGTCGGTGGTGCCGCCCCCGACATCCACCAGGCAGACCCCCAGGTCCTTCTCGTCCTCGGTCAGCACCGAATAGGACGACGCCAGCTGCTCGAGGATGATGTCGTCCACCCGCAGGCCGCAGCGCTCCACGCACTTCACGATGTTCTGCGCCGCCGACACCGCGCCGGTGACCAGATGGACCTTGGCCTCCAGGCGCACGCCGGACATCCCCACCGGTTCGCGGATGCCCTCCTGCTCGTCGATGATGTATTCCTGCGGGAGCACGTGGAGGATGCGCTGGTCGGCGGGGATCGCGATCGCCCGCGCGGCGTCGATGACCCGCTCGACGTCGCCCGGCCCCACCTCGCCGTCCTTGATGGCCACCACGCCGGTCGAGTTGTAGCTCTTCACGTGACTCCCGGCGATACCGGTATACACCGAGTGGATCTCGCAGCCGGCCATCAGCTCGGCCTCCTCCACCGCGCGCTGGATCGACTGCACGGTGGACTCGATGTTGACCACCACGCCCTTCTTCAGGCCGCGCGAGGGCGACGAGCCGATGCCGATAATCTCGATCTCGCCATCGTCCTTCAGCTCGCCGACGATGGCCTCGATCTTCGAGGTCCCGACATCCAGCCCGACGATCAGACCCGATTCCGCCTTCTTTGCCATCATCTCCCCGCGTCCTTTCACTGTGTCCCGGGATCGCCGGCGGCGTCCCCGTCTTCATCGGCCCAGGCCACCGCCATGCCGTGCGGATAGCGCAGGTCCCAGCGTTCCACCGGCGCGTCGCGGCGCTCGCGCACGACGTCGGCCGCCCGTACCAGAGCATTCAGGCGGGCCGCCTCGGCGTCCCGCCCCATCAGGATCCGCCCCCCGGACTCCAGACGGATGGTCCAGTCATGGCGACGACCCTCGGCCACGCCGGCCACTTCCAGGCCGGCATCCGCCAGACGTGCCGACACCTCGAGGTAACGGCGCATCAGCACCACCTGGCGCCCGTCCTGCCCCTCCAGCGCGGGCAGGTAGTCCCACTCGGCCTGATCCACCGGCCCGAACACCCGGCCATGCCGGTCGACCAGCTGGTCCTCGCCCCAGCGCGCCACCGGTACCGGTTCGCGCACCTCGACCACCAGCGTCCCCGGCCATTGCCGGCGCAGCTGCACGCCATCGATCCAGGGCTCGGCGACCAGCGAACGTTCCAGTGCCGCCAGATCGGCGGTAATGAACCCCGGCGCGTGGCGACGCGCGAGTTCACGCACCCGCTCCACGTCGGCGTAGCGGGGCTCGCCGGTGATCTCGATACTCTCCACCGGCACCAGCGCGTCCGGTTCGAACCGGGTCGTCGCCAGCAGGACCAGCACGATCGCCGCGGCCAGCGCCATTCCGGCCAGCAGACGCAGGGCCGGGCCGGACACGCTGCGCAGCCGCGCTAAGCGCGCTGCCGGCGGGGTGCGCCGGCGATTCATCGCAGCCCTCCGCACTGGAAACTGGAGTCCAGGATGCGCAGGCACAGGGTGTCGAAATCGATCCCCGCCTCGGCCGCCGCCTTGGGCACCAGGCTGTGATCGGTCATGCCGGGCACGGTGTTGATCTCGATCAGATGGTTGTCGCCGTGCTCGTCCTGCAGGATGTCGACCCGTCCCCAGCCGCAGCCTTCCAGCGCGGCAAACGCACCCAGCGCCAGTGACTGCAATTCGAGTAACGAGCTTTCATCCAGCGGCGGCGGGCAGACATACCCGGTGCGGTCCGACTCGTATTTCGCGTGGTAGTCGTAGAACCCGCCGTCGGCGCGGATCTCGACCACCGGAAGCGGCTGGTTGTCGAGAATGGCCACGGTGTATTCGTGGCCCTCGATCCACTGTTCGGCGAAGATCTGCCCGGGCTGGCTGCGCGCCGCCTCCCACGCGGCCGGGAGATCGGCCGCCCGATCCACCCGGGTAATGCCCAGGCTCGAGCCCCCGCGGGCCGGCTTCACGATCAGGGGCAGCCCCAGCGCCTCGGCCACCGCATCCGGGTCGAACCCCGAGTTCAGCAACCGGTAGGGCGCACTGGGCAGGTTGCTCCCGGTCCACAGTCGCTTGCAGGCCAGCTTGTCCATCCCCAGGGCGGAACCCAGCACGCCGGTGCCGGTGTAAGGCATGCCGGCCAGGTCCAGGCAGCCCTGCAGGGCCCCGTCCTCGCCACACTCTCCATGCAGCGCGATGAACACGCGGTCGAAACCCTCCAGGGGGAGGTGCAGATGCCCCAGGTGCGCCCGCGTGAGATCGACCGGATGCGCATCCACGCCCTGACGTCGCAGAGCCGCCAGCACGGCGTTGCCGCTGGCCAGCGAGACCTCGCGCTCTCCGGACCAGCCGCCCATCAATACCGCCACCCGGCCATAGTCGCGGGGTTCTGCGTCGTTACAATTCATGCGGTTCCCTCGCTGTCGTCGCCCGGGTCGATGAACCGGCCCAGGATGCGTACCTCCGGCTCCAGGCGGACGCCGAACCGCTGCTCCACCGTGTTGCGCACCGTGTCGATCAGGCGCTCGATGTCTTCCGCCCGCGCCGTACCGTCGTGAGTGATGAAATTGGCATGCACCGGCGACACCTCGGCCGCGCCGGCGCGCAGGCCCTTGAGCCCGGCGGCCTCGATCAGGCGTGCGGCGTGATCGCCTTCCGGGTTGCGGAACACCGAGCCGCAGGACGGCTGACCCAGCGGCTGTTTCGCCGAGCGTTCGCGCAGCAGTTCGCGGATGCGCCGGGTACCGGCCTCCGGGTCGCCCGGGCTCAGACGCAGGGTCGCCCCGGTGAACCACAGGCGTTCACGCGGATCGAGCCCCTGGACCCGGCGGTAACCGACCCGGAACGCATCCGGGCGGCGGGTTTCCAGCCGGCCCTCACGGTCGATCACCTCCACCGATTCCACCAGGGGCCAGGTCTCGCCGCCCCAGGCCCCGGCGTTCATCTGCAGGGCGCCGCCCACGGTGCCGGGGATGCCGGCGAGGAACTCCGCCCCCACCAGGCCCTCGCGGGCACAGAAGCGCGCAGCCTGGGCACAGGCCAGGCCGCCGCCCAGAAACACCCGGTCGCCGTCCAGGCGTTCGCGCTCGGCCAGAACGCCCTGCAGATGCACCACCAGCCCGGCAACGCCGCCGTCGCGCACCAGGACGTTACTGCCGAGCCCGAGGAAGGTGATCGGCAGGTCGGGCGCAAGGCGGGCGACCTGCGCCAGCAGGTTCGCGAGATCCTCGCGGTCCGCGGGGCGGAACAGCCAGTCGGCATGCCCGCCGGCACGCCATGAGGTCAGCGGTGCCAGCGGTGCCCGCGCCTGCAGTTCGCCGCGTGGCTGCAGCTCATGCAGATGACGCGCCGCGGCTGCGGCAGGGTCCAGCGGTGTCATGCGCCACCTCCGGTGAGCTCTCGCGGCAGCAGGGCCGCCAGGCGACCGATGTCGCCCGCCCCCTGGGCGATGATCACGTCGTCCGCCTGCAGCAGGCCCTCCAGCACGCCGGCCACGTCCGCGGCCTGTTCCACGAAAATCGGCTCGACCTGGCCACGCAGACGGATGGCCCGCGCCAGGCTGCGCCCGTCGGCGCTGGCGATCGGCGCCTCGCCTGCGGCATACACCTCCAGCAGGATCAGCACGTCGGTCTCCGACAGCGCCTCCACGAAGTCCTCGAACAGGTCGCGGGTGCGGGTGTAGCGATGCGGCTGAAACACGGTGATCCGCCGGCGACCGGGCCAGGCATCCCGCGCCGCGGCCTGGGTCGCGGCGATCTCGCGCGGGTGATGGCCGTAATCGTCGACCAGCGTCACCGACCCGGCCGGCCCCGCCCACTCGTGGACCTGGAACCGCCGCCCGATGCCCTGGAAGCGTTCGAGCGCCGTGGCGATCGCCTCGCGCGGGGCCTCCAGCTCCCAGGCCACGGCCGCCGCGGCCAGGGCATTGAGCACGTTGTGGCGCCCCGGGAGATTGAGGGTGACCGGGAACGGCTCGCCGGCCTCCGGCAGCTGCAGGCGGAAACGGGTCTGCACGCCCTCCTGGCGCACGTCCAGGGCGCGCACATCGGCGTCGGCATCGATCGCGTAGGTCAGCCGCGGGCGTTCCAGCTCCGGCATCAGCTCGCGCACCTGCGGATCATCGGCGCACAGGATCGCCAGCCCGTAGAAGGGCAGATGGTGCAGGAACTCGAGAAAGGTCTCGTGCAGCTGGCGAAAATCATTGCCATAGGTCCCCAGGTGATCGGCATCGATGTTGGTCACGATCGCGAGCAGCGGCTGCAGATGCAGGAACGAGGCATCGCTCTCGTCGGCCTCGGCCACCAGATAGTCACCCGCCCCCAGGCTCGAGTGGCTGGCGGTGGAATTGAGTCGGCCGCCGATCACGAAGGTCGGATCCATCCCCGCCTCCGCCAGCACGCTGGCCACCAGACTGGTCGTGGTGGTCTTGCCATGGGTCCCGGCGACCGCAATCCCGAAGCGGAAACGCATCAGTTCCGCCAGCATCTCGGCACGCCGCACGATCGGGATACCGCGCTCGCGCGCCGCGGCGACCTCGGGATTGGACGGATCGATGGCCGAAGACACCACCAGCACATCGGCCTCGGCCACGTTCTCCGGCCGGTGCTCGCCGACCACGCGCACGCCCATCTCCACCAGGCGGTCGATCATCGGCGACCGCCCCAGGTCCGAACCCGAGACCCGGTAACCCAGCTGATGCAGCACCTCGGCGATGCCGCTCATCCCGGAGCCGCCGATCCCCACGCAGTGGATCCGGCGGATGCGGCGCATCGCATGTTCCGGCAGGCGCGCGTGGCTCATGATCCCTCCCCCGCGGGGCCCGGCCCCGCCAGTTCCACACAGACATCGGCGAGGCGCGCGGCACTGTCGGGGCAGGCCAGCGCCCGCGCGCGTTCGGCACGGTCGCGCAGGGTCTCGCGGTCCAGCGAGCCCAGCAGCTGCGCCAGCGCCTGCGGCTCCAGCTCGGCATCGCGGAAACGCCAGGCCGCCCCGGCGTCCACCAGGGCCTGAGCATTCGCGTACTGGTGATCGTCCACCGCATGCGGATAGGGCACGAACACCGCGGCCACACCGGCGGCCGCCACCTCGGCCACGGTCAGCGCCCCGGCGCGACAGATCACCAGATCCGCCTCGGCCCAGGCCGCCTCCATGTCCGCGATGAACTCGGTGACCGTGGCTTCCACCCCGGCTTCGGCATACGCCGCGCGGGCTTCTTCCAGGGTGCGCGAGCCGGCCTGGTGCAGAACCTGCGGGCGCTGCTCCGACGGCAGCAGGCCGAGCGCGACGGGCACCGCGTGATTCAGCGAACGCGCGCCCAGGCTGCCCCCCAGGACCAGCACGTTGAGCGGCCCGCTGCGTGCGGCGTAGCGCTCGCCCGGGGCGGGCAGGGCCGCGATCGCGGAGCGCACGGGATTGCCAACCCGCGTGGCGCGCACCCCGGGCGGGAACGCACCGTCGAAACCGGCGTACACGCGGTCGGCGACCTTCGCCAGCCAGCGGTTGGTCAGGCCGGCCACCGCATTCTGTTCGTGAATCACCAGAGGGCGTCCCAGGGCCGCGGCCATCAGCCCGCCGGGTCCGGCGGTAAACCCGCCGAAACCGATCACCGCCTGCGGGCGGATGCGCCGGAGCAGCACCAGGGCCGCCCACAGCGACAGCCCCAGGCGCCAGGGGGCGAAGGCCAGGCCGAACAGCCCCTTGCCGCGAATACCGGCGATCGGGAGGGTGTGCAGGTCAATCCCGGCCTGCGGCACCAGGCGCGCCTCCACGCCCGCACGGGTCCCCAGCCAGACCACCTCGACCCCGCGCTCGCGCAGGGCCTCGGCCACCGCCAGCCCGGGGAAGACATGGCCGCCGGTACCGCCGGCCATGATCAGCACGCGCGGGGCCGTCATGCCGCACCTCCGCTCTGCCGGGCGGTGCGCGAACGCCGGCGAGGCACCGGGGCCGGTGCCGGGGTCCGCGCCTCGCGGGCCACCCGCAGTACCAGACCCACCGCGATCAGACTGACGATCAGCGAACTGCCGCCGTAGGACAAAAACGGCAGCGTCATCCCCTTGGTCGGCAGCAGCCCCATGTTCACGCCCATGTTCAGGGCCGCCTGCAGGCCCAGCCAGATCGCCACGCCGAAGCTCAGATGGGCACCGAAGGCATGACCGCTGCGCTGGGCCTCCAGGCCGATGCGCAGGCAGCGCCAGACCAGCCCTGCGAACAGTGCGATCAGCACCAGCACACCGAAGAAACCGAACTCCTCGGCGAACACCGCGAACAGGAAATCGTTGTGTGCCTCCGGCAGGTAGAACAGCTTCTGCACGCTGCCGCCCAGCCCCGACCCGGTCACCCCGCCGGAGCCGATCGCGATCAGCGACTGGGTCAGCTGAAAACCGCTCGCGAAAGGGTCCTGCCACGGGTCCAGGAAGGCCGTCAGGCGAGCCATGCGGTAAGGCGCCGCAACCGCGGCGACCGCCATGCCCGCCGCGATCGTGCCCCCCAGCGCGAGGAACTGCGACAGGCGGGCGCCGGCGAGGAACAGCATGCCCATGCCGATCGCCAGCATGATCGCGGCCCCGCCGAAATCCGGCTGCAGCAACAGCAGGACGGTACCGGCCCCCAGCACCACCAGCGGACGCACGAACCCGGCCAGCTGCAGGCGCAGGGTGGAGTAATGGCGCACGATGTAGCCCGCCAGGTACATCACCACCAGCAACTTGGCCAGCTCGGCCACCTGCAGGTTGAACGCTCCCAGCGGAATCCAGCGGGTTGCCCCGTTGACCGTGCGTCCGACGCCGGGCAGCAGGACCACCACCAGGATCAGCAGGAACAGCGCCAGCAGCCACGGGCCGGCGCGTTCCCAGCGCGCCAGCGGCACGTTCCATGCCGCCACCGCGGCCATCGTACCCAGGGCGGCAAACAGCACCTGGCGCTGCAGAAAGTGCCAGGCATTGCCGAAATCACGCGCACCCATCTCCATGGAGGCCGAAGCGACCATCACCAGCCCCAGCGCCACCAGCGCCGCGGTCAACGCCAGCAGCGGCAGGTCCACCTCCTGCTGCAGGCGCCGGACCATTGGCGAAGTCGGCTGGCTGACCGGGGCGCTCATGCGGCCAGCTCCCGCACGGCCCGGGCGAAGGCGTCACCCCGGGCGCGATAGTCCGGATACATGTCCAGGCTGGCGCAGGCGGGCGACAGCAACACGGTGTCACCCGGCTGCGCCCATTCCGCGGCATGCGCCACCGCCGCATCCATGTCGTCGACCCGCTGCACCGGCACCACCGGGGCGAGGGCACGCGCGATCAACGGTGCGTCCTCTCCCAGCAGCACTGCGCCGCGCACCTTGCCGGCCAGCTGATCGGCCAGCGGGGCGAAATCCTGCCCCTTGGCCTGGCCACCGGCGATCAGAACCAGCGGCCCGGGCGTGCCGCGCAATGCGGCCAGGGTGGCACCGAGGTTGGTGCCCTTGGAATCGTTGATCCAGTCCACGCCGTCGACCGAGGCGATCCACTGCGAGCGATGCGGCAGCCCCGGGAAATCGGCCAGCGCCGCCAGGGCCCGCGCCCGGCGCCCGGCCGAGTCCAGCCACGGCCAGACCAGGCCCAGTGCGGCCAGGGCGTTGGCCCAGTTGTGCTGGCCGCGCATGCGCAGGCGCGCGGTCTCCAGCAGGGCCTGGCCGCCACGACACAGGTGCGGTCCCTCCCCGTGGCCGCCGACACAAACGCCCCAGTCGGCGTCCGCCGCCGGCGCGCCCAGACCGAAGGTCTCGCGCGCCATGCCCGGCGGGGTGGTCAGCTCCGCCACCATCGGGTCGTCACGATTGAGCAGTCCGCGCCGCGCGCCGCGGAACACCCGCTGCTTGGCGCGCAGGTAGGCGGCCATGTCGGGATGGCGATCGAGGTGATCCGGCGACAGGTTGAGCACTACGGCAGCAGCGGGCGCAAGCTCGTGACACCGTTCCAGCTGGAAGCTGGACAGCTCCAGCACGAACACCTCCGGGTCGCGTTCCAGCAGGTCCAGCGCCGGGGTCCCGTAGTTGCCCCCCACCGCCACCGCGTAGCCGGCCGCATCCAGCAGCTCGCCGACCAGCGCCGTCACCGTGCTCTTGCCGTTGGAACCGGTGATCGCGATCACCGGGGCTCCGGCCTCGCGGGCGAACAGGTCGATATCCCCGGTGACTTCGGCACCGGCCTCACTGGCGGCGGCGATCACCGGGTGCTCCAGGGCCACCCCGGGCGAGACGATCAGGCGACGCACCCCGCTCGCATCCAGGCCGTCCAGCGGGCCGACCCAACGCTCGTTCAGGATCCGCGCCAGTTCGGGATCGTCACAGGCCGGCGGCTCGCGACGGGTATCGGTGACCGCGAACGACATCCCGCGCGCGAGCAGGTAGCGCGCCACCGACTGCCCGGTGGCGCCCAGCCCGACGATCAGGTTGTCGCTTCGCACCCGTTCCATCAGCGCACCTTCAGGGTCGCCAGACCGATGAGGACGAACACCACGGTCAGGATCCAGAAGCGCACGATCACGCGCGGCTCCGGCCAGCCCTTGAGTTCGAAGTGGTGATGCAGCGGCGCCATGCGGAACATCCGCCGTCCGGTCAGCTTGAACGAGGCGACCTGCAGCATGACCGAGACGGTCTCCAGCACGAACACGCCGCCCATGATCAGCAGCACGATCTCCTGGCGCGTAAGGATGGCCATCATTCCCAGCGCCGCGCCCAGGGCGAGGGCCCCGACATCGCCCATGAACACCTGCGCGGGATAGGTGTTGAACCACAGGAACCCGAGCCCCGCCCCCACCAGCGAGGCGGCGAAGATCCCCACCTCGCCGACCCCGGGCACCGCGGGAATGCCGAGATAGTCGGCGAACACCGCATGGCCCGCGGCATAGGCGAAGATGCCCAGCGCACCGGCCACCAGCACCGCCGGCATGATGGCCAGCCCGTCGAGCCCGTCGGTCAGGTTGACCGCATTGGACGAGCCCACCACCACCAGCCACACCAGCGGGATGAACAGCCAGCCCAGACTGAATTCGATGTCCTTGAACACCGGCAGATAAAAGGTGGTTTCCACCGGATCCTGGGCCGTGAGCATGATCACCCCGGCGGCCACCAGGGCGAACAGGGTCTGCCACAGCAGCTTGGATTTCGCCGACAGCCCCTGGCTGTTGCCGTAACGCAGCTTGAGGTAGTCATCCCAGCCGCCGACGGCACCGAAGGCCAGCGTGGTCAGCAGCACGATCCAGACGAAACGGTTTGTCAGGTCGCTCCACAGCAGGGTGGCCACCGCCACGGCCACCAGGATCAGCGCACCGCCCATGGTGGGCGTGCCGGCCTTGCTCAGGTGCGATTCGGGGCCGTCCTCGCGGATGTTCTGACCCACCTTGCCCAGGGTCAGACGGCGAATCACCGAGGGACCGATCAGGAGCGCGATCGCCAGCGCCGTCACCACCCCGAGGATGGCGCGCAGGGTCAGGTACTGGAAGACCGTGAACCCGGTATGGAACTGGGCGAGATATTCAGTCAGTGCGAACAGCATCCGCCGCCTCCGGATTCACGGGCTGCGCGTCCAGCGCCTCCACGATGGATTCCATGTGCTGGCTGCGCGAACCCTTGACCAGCACGGTGGTTCGCTCGTCCAGCAACCCCTGCAGACGCGCGACCAGTGCGGCATGATCGGGGAACCACTCGCCCTGCTCGCCGAAGGCATCCGCGGTTTCGCGGCCCAGCTCGCCGAGCGCCAGGCAGAAATCGATCCCCATTGCGCGGGCCTCCTGCCCGGTGGCCGCGTGCAGGGCCGCGGCGTCGCCGCCCAGCTCGCCCATTTCCCCCAGCACCAGGATGCGCCGACCGGGCACCGCCGCCAGCACCTCCAGGCCGGCCCGCAGGGAATCGGGGTTGGCGTTGTAGCTGTCGTCCCAGATGCGGGCACCGCCGGCGTGCTGCAGTGCCTGCAGGCGACCGGCGACCGGGCGCCAGTCGCCCAGTCCCTGCGCAATGATGTCGATCGCGGCGCCCGCGGCATTGGCGGCGGCAGCGGCCGCCACGGCATTCGCCGCGACATGGCGGCCGGGACCGGCAAGGCGGATCTCGCGGCTGGCCCCGAGGATCGTGAGGCGCAGGCGATCCGGGGCGACCCACACGCCCTCGACCTCGCCGCCCCCCTCGAGGGAGAAGCGCTGCAGATGATGGTGCTCGTTGAGCGAGAGCCAGTAGTCGGCAAACGGGTCGTCCAGATTCACCACTGCGGTTCCGCCCTGGGCCGGCAGCCCCGAATAGATCTCGGCCTTGGCGTGCGCCACGCCTTCCAGGCTGCCGAAACCTTCGAGGTGCGCATGACCGGCGTTGGTGATCATGGCGACGTGCGGCTGGGTCCACGCGGCCATGCGGCCGATCTCGCCGGCGTGGTTGGCGCCCAGTTCGATCACCGCGAAGTCGGTATCCTCCGGCATCGCCAGCAGGGTCAGCGGTGTCCCGATCTCGTTGTTCAGGTTGCCTTCGCTGGCATGCACCCGCCCCATGCGCGCGAGGATCGAGCGCAGCATCTCGCGGGTGGTGGTCTTGCCGTTGGAGCCGGTCAGCGCGATCACCCGCGCGTGGCACCGCCTGCGCCAGGTCGCGGCCAGTCGCCCCAGGGCCTCGCCGGTATCGGGCACCACCACCTGGGTCTGCGGCAGGTCTTCGCGTGCGCGGCGAACCAGCAGCACCGGTGCCGGCAAGTCGGCGTGCAGATGGTCATGGGCATCAAAGTTCGGACCGCGCAGGGCGACGAACAGCCCGCCTTCACGCGGGTTACGCGTGTCGCTGAACACGCCGGTGAATGCCGCCCCGGCGTCCCCCTGCAGGCGCCCGCCCACGGCGGTCGCCAGTTCTCCGGCCGTCATCCGGATCATCGCTCCCCCTCCCCGGAAATCCCCTCGCGCGCCAGCCGGGCGGCCAGCTCGCGATCACTGAATGGATGAAACCGGTCACCGATCTGCTGGGTGGTTTCGTGCCCCTTGCCCGCCAGCAGCACGATGTCGCCCGGCCCGGCATCGGCGACCGCGGTACGCACCGCGGCTTCGCGATCGCCCATCTCGCGGCAGCGCGCGGGATCGTCACAGCCCTGGAGCACCGCGTGACGGATGGCCGCCGCGTCCTCGTGGCGCGGATTGTCATCGGTCACGATCACCCGGTCCGCGGCACGCATGGCCACGCGCCCCATCGCCGGACGCTTGCCCCGGTCGCGATCGCCGCCGCAGCCGAAGACCACCAACAGGCGGCCACGCACATGCGGACGCAACGCACTCAATGCGGCCTCCAGGGCCTGCGCGGTGTGGGCGTAATCGACCACCAGCTGGGCTCCGCCCGGCAGATCGTGACGCTCCATGCGCCCGGGGACCCCGGGCAGCTCGGCCACCGCGTCCGCGGCGGCCTCCCAGGCATGTCCGAGGGCATGCAGGGCGGCCAGAGTGGCCAGCAGGTTCTCGACCTGAAACCGTCCGTACAGCCGCGACCGCACCGGCACGCGCCGCCCGTCGGCAACGAGCACGAAGTGCAGTCCCTCCGGGCCGGCCTCGATGGCCTCGGCGCGCGCCATCGCTGCGGAAGACTCCAGACCCCAGGTGATGTCGGTGATCCCCTCGGGCACCGGACGGCGCAGAAGCTCGTGACCGAGCTCGTCATCGGCGTTGATCACCCGCGTGCGCAGTCCCGGGCGGTCGAACAGCATGGCCTTGGCCTCGGCATACGCGGCCTGACTGCCATGGAAATCCAGATGATCCGTGCCCAGGCGGGTCAGCACCGCGACACGCACCGGGACCCCGTCCAGACGCCCCTGGACGAGCCCGTGCGAAGAGGCCTCCAGCGCCGCGGCTTCGCAGCCTTCGCGCGCCAGCCCGGCCAGATGCCGATGGAGCTCGAGCACGCCCGGGGTCGTGTGCCCGGCCGGGCGCAGCTGCCCCGGACGCCCGACGCCCAGGGTGCCAACCAGTCCGGTCGGGGTACCCAGACGTTCGAGTGCCGCTGCAATCAGATGCGTCACCGATGTCTTGCCGTCGGTGCCGGTCACCGCGACGATCGGTGCGGCCTCCGGCCAGGCGCCGAATACCCGCTGCGCCATGACCGGCAACAGGGCACGCAGCCCCGGCACATGAACGCCGGGCACCCCGGGCGAGCCGGCGGGGGGCCCCGCATCGGCCTCGTCCCACAGGATCACGCCGGCGCCGCGCGCCGCGGCATCCTCGGCGTGGGCCAGACCGTGCTCGCGGGTTCCCCGGAGGGCCACGAACCCGGCGCCCGGGGTCACCGCGCGGCTGTCCTGCACCAGGTCGGTCACGACCAGCGGGCCGTGGCCCTCCAGGGCCTCGGGGAACTGCGCGTGCAGATCCACCCCGGCCACCCGTGGATCGGTCGCCGCGGCGGTCATGGCTGCGCCTCCTCGCCGGTGGCGAGCTGCATCGGGATCTCGGGCATCGCGTCCGGGCGCACGTTGTACATGCGCAGGGCCGAGGCGGTGACCTCGCGGAACACCGGCGCCGCGACCGCCCCGCCGTAATGCACGTCGGCGGGTTCGTCCACCACCACCGCCATCACGAACCGTGGCTCGGATGCCGGGACCAGACCGACGAAACTGGAGTAGTAACGGTCCTCGGCATAACCACCGCGCACCGCCTTGCGCGCGGTGCCGGTCTTGCCGGCGACCCGATATCCGTCGATCACGGCCTGGCGCGCGGTGCCCTCGCTGCCCACGGTATGTTCCATCATCGCGCGCAGCCGTCCGGCGGTGTCCGCGCTCATCACCCGTTGCGGCTCGCGGGCATCATCGGCGGTCTCGACCAGGCGCACCGGCAGGCGACGTCCGTCATTGGCAAAGGCCGTGTACCCGGCAGCCATCTGCAGCGGCGTGACCGCGAGCCCGTAACCGTAGCCGAGCGTGGCCTGCTCGACCTCGCGCCAGGCGGTGAAGTCGCGCAGGGTGCCACGCGCCTCTCCCGGGAAATGCAGGCCGGTTGCCTGCCCGAAACCGGCGCGGTGCAGCGTCTGCCAGAAATCGGCCGGATCGGTGTCCAGGGCAAGACGCGTTGCGCCCACGTTGGAGGACCGCGCGATCAGCGTGGTCAGGTCGATGGTGCCGTAGTCGCGCAGATCACGGACCGTCAGACGTCCCACCTGCATGGTGCCGGGCGCGGTGTCCAGGGTCACGTGAGGGTCGACCGCATCGGCATCCAGGGCCGCCGCGACGGTAAACGGCTTGATGACCGAGCCGGGTTCGAACGCGTCCACGACCGCCCGGTTGCGAGCGCGGTCGGAGCGGATCGAACTGCGATTGTTGGGGTTGAAGCCGGGCTGATTGACCATCGCGAGAATGTCGCCGCTGCGCGCATCCAGCAGCACGGCCGATCCGCCGCGCGCGTCGTGGCGCTGCACCGCGGCCTTGAGTTCGCGGTAGGCCAGGAACTGCAGCCGTGCGTCCAGCGTCAGCCGCAGGGGGTTGCCTTCGCGCGCCGGACGGATGCTGGCGACGTCGCGGATGGTACGACCATGCCGGTCGCGCAGTACCCGCTTGGCGCCCGGCTGCCCGGAGAGCCAGTAGTCGAACGCGAGCTCGACCCCTTCCTGGCCCTGGTCGTCGATGTCGGTGTAGCCCAGCACATGCGCGACCGCCTCGCCATGCGGATAGTAACGGCGGAACTCGCGGGTCAGGGACACCCCGGGGACGCGCAGAGAGGCCACCGCTTCGGCCCGCGCCGGCAGCATGTGCCGACGCAGATAGACGAACTCGCGGTCGGCGCGATTCTCGATGCGCTCCGCCAGGGTCTCGCGGTCCATGTCCAGGGCCGCGGCCAGCTCGCCCCAGCGTTCGCGCGCCTCCAGCAGCGCCCCCGGATGCGCCCATGCGGTCTGCACCGGTGCCGAGATCGCCAGCGGTTCGCCGTGGCGATCGGTAATCGCACCGCGGTGGGCGGTCTCGGTCAGCGTGCGCACCTGGCGCGCCTCGCCCTGGGCGGACAGGAACTCGCTCTTGAACATCTGCAGATCGGCGGCGCGCAGTACCAGCGCGATCAGCATCAGGACCAGCAGGACCACCAGCGCCCGCAGCCGGCCCATCGAGATTTCGCGTTTCAGCGCGCCCATGCGTCCCTCCCGATCACCACGAGGCGATCCGCATCGGGGCGCGACATGCCCAGCTCCTCGCGTGCATGACGCTCGATACGCCCGGGCGTCGCCCAGGTGGACTGCTCGATCTGCAGCCGGGTCCATTCCAGGTTGAGCCGGTCGCGCTCGGCCAGCACCGCCTGCTGCTCAACGAACGCCTGACGCGCCTCGTGGCGCGCCACCACCACGCCAATCGCCGACGCAAACGCGCCCACCGACAGCGCGACGATCGCGAGCCCGCGCCAGACCATCAGTTGCGCTCCGCCACGCGCAGCACGGCCGAGCGTGCCCGCGGATTGCGTTGCTGTTCCCCGGCATCCGCCCGCACCGGCTTGCCCAGCGGGCGCAACGAACGCGGTGCCGCCTCCGGCATGACCGGCAGCCCGCGCGGGATTCGGGGCGCATCGTCACGGTCCCCGCGGAAGGCCCGCTTGACCATGCGATCTTCCAGCGAATGAAACGCGATCACCACCAGGCGCGCCCCGGACGGCAGGACCTCGGGAATGGTTTCCAGCCATGTCTCCAGCTCGCGCAGCTCGGCGTTCACGTGAATGCGCAGGGCCTGGAAGGTGCGCGTCGCGGGGTGTTTGCCGGGTTCGCGGCGCGGCACCGCGCCACGCACCAGTTCCGCCAGGCGCGCGGTGCGGGTGATCGGGCCCTCGGCACGGGCGCGCACGATCGCGCGGGCGATGCGCCGCGAGAAACGCTCCTCGCCGTACCGGTAGATCACGTCCGCGATCTCCTTTTCCTCGGCACGCGCCAGCCAGTCGGCCGCGCTTTCGCCGGACGACGGGTCCATGCGCATGTCCAGCGGGCCGTCATGCTGGAAACTGAAACCGCGCGCGGCATCGTCCAGCTGCGGCGATGACACCCCGAGATCGAGGAACACGCCATCCGGCCGGCGATCCGGGTAGCGCTGCCGCAGCACCTCGGCCATGGACGAGAACGGCGCGGACTCGAACGCGAAACGCGGATCCCCCAGAAACGAAGAGGCGGCCTCGGCCGCCTCGGGATCCCGGTCCATCGCCAGCAGGCGACCGTCCGGCCCCAGACGGTCAAGCAAGGCGCGGCTGTGCCCGCCCCTTCCGAAGGTACCGTCCACGTAGAAACCGTCAGCGCGCACCGCCAGCCCCTCGAGCACGGCGTCCAGCAGGACCGGGACATGGGCCTGTTGCGATTCCTGCATCACAGCGAGATCGACTCGAGTTCTTCGGTATCGATGCCATCCTCGAACATCTCCTCGCAGCGCTGATCCCAGGTCGCCTGATCCCAGATCTCGAACTTCTTGCCCTGACCCAGCAGGGCGACCTGCTTGTCCATGCCGGCAAACTTGCGCAGCGGCTGCGGCAGCAACAGGCGCCCGTTGCCGTCCAGCTCGCAGTCGGAGGCATGCCCGACCAGCAGGCGCTGCAGGCGGACCACGGCCGGCTTCAGGTTGGGGCGCGACATCAGGTTCTGCTCGACCCGCTCCCATTCCGGACGCGGATACACCAGAAGACAGCGATCCGGGTGAACCGTAACCACCAGCTGGCCGTCGCAGGACGCCACGAGCTCATCGCGATAACGCGCCGGCATGGCCAGGCGTCCTTTCGCATCCAGATTGAGCTGACTGACACCTCGAAACATGGCCGCTGGCGGTGGAATCCCACCTTCTCCCACTTTTCCCCACTTGAATCCACTATAGGTACACCCCTGTTGAGGGTCAAGGAAAAACGGGCTTGCACGAGAAAAATAAGCCTTGCATCACAGAGACTTACGAGACGCGGTCAATGCGACGGGAGGGAACCGGAACGGACCGTTGAAAACCAGGAGCCTGGCGATCACTCTTGAGAAATTACTTGATGATTTCGCGAGCACCCGGCCGGGGCGCGCGAGACACGCGGGGACAATGGTGGGGAAAAGTGGGAGCCGGCCTGTAAGCCGGGTTCTGTCGAGAACGATCATTCATCTGGGACGTCCGTCACCGGACGCCTCGAGCAGCCTACCCGGGTGCGATGCGGGCCACACCATGCACCCCTATTTGGCCTTGCTCCGGACGGGGTTTACCTTGCCACGGACTGTTACCAGCCGTGCGGTGCGCTCTTACCGCACCATTTCACCCTTGCCTGTGCCCGAACGAGCCGGGCCATCGGCGGTATGTTTTCTGCTGCACTTTCCGTCGGCTCGCGCCGCCCAGGTGTTACCTGGCGTCCTGCCCTGCGGAGCCCGGACTTTCCTCCACGCCACACGGACGCAGCGACCGCCCGGCCGACTCCCGCCTCCCTTTTACCCGCGCCCTGCTCCGGATGCAAGGATATCCGGGGCAGTCAGGCGGGATCATCGCCCCCTTCGCGGTCCGCCTGCTGCAGTTCCAGCGCGCGGGCGTAGAGCCGATTGCGCGGCAGCCCGGTGGCGTCCGCCAGCAGGCGCGCGGCCCGCTTGACCGGAAGCTCGGCGACCAGGCCGGCAAGCAGCCGTTCCTGTTCACCCGACAGCGCGTCGCCGTCTTCGTCGACGGCCGGCGCCGGGGCCAGCACCAGCACGAATTCGCCGCGCGTACGCCAGGCATCCGCCTCCAGCCATTCGGGCAGGCGGCCGGCCGGACCGTAATAATGTTCCTCGTATTGCTTGGTCAGCTCGCGCCCGAGGAACACGGAGCGGTCCGGCGCCTGCGCGGCCAGCTCCCGGGCCGCCGCAAGGATGCGATGCGCGGACTCGAACACGATGCCGGTCTGCGGACGCGCCAGCAGTTCGGCCAGGCGCCTTTCGCGCGCGCCCGCGGCGTGCGGCAGGAAGCCGTCAAAACAGAACCGGTCGCACGGCATCCCCGAGACCGCCAGCGCGGCCAGGGGGGCGCTCGGGCCGGGCACCGCGCGCAGGGCATGGCCGGCTTCGCGGGCCCCGCGGACCAGGCGAAACCCGGGGTCCGACACCAGCGGGGTGCCCGCATCCGAGATCAGCGCCACATCTTCGCCCGCGGCCAGCTGTGCGAGCAGCCCCGCGACGCGCTGTTCTTCGTTGTGTTCGTGCAGACTGACCAGCGGCGTGTCGATGCCCAGCGGCGCCAGCAGCGCGCGGCTGTGACGCGTATCCTCCGCCGCGATGCGCGAGACATGCGACAATACATCCCGGGCGCGCTGCCCCAGATCGGCCCGGTTGCCGATCGGGGTGGCCACCACCCACAGGGTTCCGCCCTGCGTTGACACTGTTTCGCGCGCTTCCAATACTGACTCCTTATCGCCAATCCGATGTCTGCCGTGAACCGACTCCCGCTCCCCTTCCGCCCGCTACACCGCTCCGTGCCGGGCCCGGGCCTGACGCGCCCGCTCATGGTACTGCTGGCGGCCGGCCTGATGGCCGCCTGCGCTGCGCCGCAACCGGATCCCGCGCCGACACCGGACCCGGACCCCGAAATCCCGGCCGAGATCGAGCTGGCCCCGGAGCCGCTGGCCGAGCATCGGCTCGAGCGAATCGAGGCGTTGCCGGACGAGCAGGCCGAGCCGCAGGAATTGCGGGCCGCGGTCGACGCGGTGCTGGCACTGGACCCGGTCCCGGAACCGCTGCTGGAACGCGCGGAGGCGGCCTGGAACCGCCTGCCCGACGCGGAGCCACGCCCGCTTGCCGACCGCGTGCGCGGCGGCTGGCTGGCCTGGCACCGTGGGGAGGCCGACCTCGCGGCCGAGCGCCTGGGGGCTGACGATCCGGACGATCCGACACGCACCCCGGAATTCCATCGGCGCGGGATGGAGCTGCATGCCCGGCTGCTGGAACGGGAGCAGCAATGGTATCAGGCCCTGAATGTGCGATTTCGGCTGGATTCGCTGCTGACCCTGGAACCCGATCTGCAGACCGCCAACCATGAGCGGATCTGGGGCCTCATGGCCGCCCTGCGCCCGACCCAGCGGGAACGACTCGGGCGCGAGGACATCGTCGGGGCCGATGGCTGGCACCAACTGTTCCGGGGACTGGGCCGGGCAGACGATGCCGCCGCAGCGGAAACGTTTGCCCGACGCTGGCAGCAAGCCTTCCCCCGGCATCCCGCGAACAGCCATCTCCCGGAGCTGCTCGCGGCGTCGCCCGCCAGCGCGGACCCGGCCGGAGATACGGTGGTCCTGCTGCCAATGTCGGGCAATCTGGCCGACCTGGGGGAGGCGGTTCTCGACGGCATCACCCGGGCGCATTATGCCGACGGCCAGGGGCAGCTGCGGGTGCGCGACACCCGGGGCGATCCACGCCAGGCCGTTGCCCTTTACCGGGATGCAGTCCTCGAAGGTGCCGATCACATTATCGGTCCGCTGCAGCGCGATGCCGTCGCCGCGGTGGCCGACCTCGAGGAGCATCGCCCCGGCGTGCTCCTCAACCGCACCGCCAATGCGCTGCCGCGCGGCGTGAGCGCACTGGCGCTGGATCCCGAGGCCGACGCCCGCGCCGTGGCCGACCGCGCGGCTCGCACCGGCTGGGGCGCCGGCCTCGGTATCATCGCCGAGGGGGCCTTCGGTGATCGCCTGGCGTCCGCATGGTCACTGGCCGCCGAAGAACACGGGGAACCACCGCGGGAGGTGGCGCGGGTGGACACTCGCGCCGGGGACCTCAACGACCGCATCGCCGCCCACGTCGGGATTGATCGCAGTCGCGAGCGCATTGCGTCGGTGTCCCGGCGCCTCGGACTCGGTCTTGAAGGCGACCCGCAGATTCGCGCCGATGTCGGTTACATCTTCGTCGCGGGGAGCGCTGCCGACGTACGCCGCATCGCGCCGCATCTGCATTTCCACCAGGCGTCGCGCCTGCCGATGATGTCCACGCCACACGTCTATCCGGGCCGCCCCGACGCCTCGCGCGACCGCGATCTCAACGGGATCGCCTTCCCGGATGCGCCCGGCCTGTTCACTGAAATCGCCGCGCTGGGGAACACCGGAGCCGAGCCGCTGCGGGAACAATCCGGACTGCCGCGCTTCTATGCCCTCGGCATGGACGCCCGGCGCCTGGCCGTGCGCGCCGATACAAGCTACGCGGCCCCGCATACGACGCTCGTCGGTACCGCCGGCGAGTGGCAACTCAACCCGTTGACCGGTGACTGGCAGCGGACGCCGGCCTGGGCGCGGTTCGTCCGTGGTGAACCCCGGCGGCTGGATGCCGGAACTCCCTCGGACTGATGTTTCGTCCGGGAGAATCCGGCCAGCAGGCCGAACAACGCGCCGCGCGCTATCTCCAGGATCGCGGGCTGCGGCTGGTCGCCAGCAATGTCCGGCGTCCCTGGGGCGAGCTGGATCTGATTCTGCGCGAAGGGGACACCGTGGTCTTCGTCGAGGTCCGCATGCGTAGTAATCAGGACTACGGAGGCGGGCTCGAGAGCGTCGACCGGCGCAAACGCCGCAAACTGGTGCGCATGGCGGAAACCTGGATGCTGGAGGAAGACTGGAACGGCCCGGCTCGCTTCGACGTTGTGGCGCTGGACGGTGATGGCGGCGTGGAATGGATCGTGGACGCGATCCGGGCGGACGACTCATGAGCGATCTGGCGCGCGAGATCGAACGCCTGCTGCCGCCGGAGGACCGCCTGCTGGACCCGGCGGACTGCTGGGCCTATGGCGCCGACAATTCGCGGCTGCACGCCCCGCCCGAAGCCGTGGCGTTCGCCCGCGACAGTCAGACCGTCGTCGAACTCGTCCGCCTGTGCCGGCGCCTCGGGGCGCCGCTGGTGGCGCGCGGCCGGGGCACGGGGACGACCGGTGCAGCGGTTCCCGACCGCGGCGGGCTGGTGCTGTCCCTGGAGCGCATGAACCGCATCGTGGATGTGGATCCCGCGAATCGCTGGCTGGTTGCCGAACCCGGGGTCACCAACGCCGAGATTCAGGCCGCGGCAGGCGAACACGGTTTCTTCTGGCCGCCCGACCCGACCAGCGCCGCGTATTGCACCCTGGGAGGGAATCTCGCCTACAACTCGGCCGGGCCGCACGCGGTGAAGTACGGAACGCCGCGCGACAATACGCTTGGTCTGGAGGCCGTCGCGGGCACCGGGGAATACTTTCGCACCGGCGTACGCACCACCAAGGGTGTGGTCGGCTACGACCTCACCCGCCTGCTGATCGGCTCGGAGGGGACTCTGGGGATCATCACCCAGGCGACCCTCAAGCTGACACCCCGTCCGGAGTGCACCCGCCTGCTGCAGGCGGTCTACCCGAGTATCGATGCGGCGGCCCGGGCAGTCGCAAGACTGATGGCGCGCGCGGAGTCGCCTTCGGCGCTGGAGTTCATGGATCGCTCGGCGATCGGGATGATCCGCGGGTATGGCGGGGTGGAACTGCCGGAAGACGCCGGGGCCATCCTGATGATCGAATCCGACGGTCCCGCGGAGATCATCGAACCCCGGACCGACGGGATCCGCCGGACGGCTGCGGAAGGGGCCCTGAGCGTGGATGTCGCCGACACACCCCAGGCGATGGACCGTCTCTGGCAGGTACGCAAGGCCCTGTCACCGGCGCTGCGGACCATTGCCCCGAAGAAGATCAACGAAGATGTCGTGGTGCCGGTATCGCGGATCCCCGCCCTGATCGGCGGCCTGGAGGAACTGGCCGAGCGGCACGCCATCCGCATCGTCAATTTCGGCCACGCCGGCAACGGCAACATCCACGTGAACCTGCTGGTCAATCCGGACGACCCGGAAGAGATGCAACGGGCCGAAGTGTGTCTGGATGAAGTGTTCCGCCTCGTCCTGTCGCTCGACGGCAGCCTGTCGGGGGAACATGGCGTAGGACTGGTCAAGCGACCGTTCGTGGATCGCGAACTGGATCCGGCCGCACTGACGCTGATGGAAGGGGTGCGGGCGGTGTTCGATCCGGACGGGATCCTCAATCCGGGGAAGGCGCCGCCCGCGCCGTGACGCGCGGCCTTACTTGACCACGGTCAGGGACGGGCCGCCCTTGCGCCGGGGCGCCTCGTCGCCGCCCTCGCCGCCATCACCCGCGTCGTCGCCGTCATCCGGCGGCCCGTCTCCGGGACCGGGGTCCGGATCCGGCCCGGGCTCGCTGCCGAACATCATCCCCTGGCCGTTCTCGCGCGCGTAGATCGCCATCACCGCGGTCTGCGGCACGAAGACATCCATCGGACTGCCGGCGAACCGTGCCGAGAACGACACGTACTCGTCCCCCAGCTCCAGACCCTGCACGGCCGTGGGGCCCACATTCAGGGTGATCTTGCCCTGCTCGACGAAGGCGTCCGGCACGACCGTGCCGTCCACCGTGGCATCCACCAGCAGGTGCGGTGTCATGCCGTTGTCGGTGATCCAGTCCCACAGGGCACGCAGCAGATAGGGGCGGGAAGAAGTCAAAGCCGCAGCTCCCGTTCGGCTTCGGTCAGGCTGATGGAGAAGGATTCGCGCCGGCACACCCGTTCGGCATAGTCCTGGATCGCCTGCGGCAGGCTTTCCAGTTCGATGCCCACGGCCGGCAACCGCCAGATGACCGGGGCGATGGCCGCATCCACGATACTGAACTCGTCACTCAGGAAGTACGGCTTGAGTTCAAAGATCTCGCCGGACGCGATAAAGCTCTCCTTGAGCACCTTGCGGGCCTTGCTGATACCGGAACCCGAAGCCTTCGCGAGGTTGTCCAGTCCCTCGTACCAGTCGCGCTCGACGCGATAGAGCGCCAGACGCGCGGCCGCGCGCGAGACCGGATCCACCGGCATCAGTGGCGGATGCGGGAAGCGCTCGTCGAGATACTCGGTGATGACATGGGTCCCGTACAGGGCCAGATCCCGGTCCACCAGGGTGGGGACCTCGTTGTACGGGTTCAGGTCGGAGAGATCTTCGGGCATGTCGTCGGGCCCGAGATTGACCACGTCCACCGCGATGTCCTTCTCGGCGAGGATGATGCGCACCCGGTGACAGCGCACGCAGTCGTGTGCAGAAAACAGCGTCATAACGGAACGGCGGTTGGCGACCAGCGCCATGGCATTCTCCCTAGCCCGGCATGGGGTTCCGCCGGGTCGACGGTACAGGATGCCGGCGCACCCCGGTCTTCCGGGGCACGCCGACTACGGCTCGTCCCGCCTAGTGTACGTCCTTCCAGTATTCCTTTTTCAAGAAGTACGCCAGCACGGTAAAGAAGGCGAGGAAGATCATCACGAAGACCCCGATCCGCTGGCGCTCCAGCTGCACGGGTTCGCCGATGTACGACAGATAGGTAACGATGTCGCGCACCGCTCGATCGTATTCGGTCGGACTCATGCTGCCGCTCTCGACCAGTTCCAGGCGTTCGTTGCCATCCTCGTCCTCGACCAGCTCCTGCCAGCCCTGCTTGTGCCACAGGACATGCGGCATGCCGACATTACTGAAGATGGTGTTGTTGGCGCCCAGCGGACGGGACTCGTCACGGTAGAACGACTTGAGGAAGGTATACAGCCAGTCCTCGCCGTGGATGCGGGCGGTCAGGGTCAGATCCGGCGGGACAACGCCGAAGGCCTCTTCGGCATAGTCGTCTTCCATGGCGATCTCCATCAGCGAACCGACACCTACCGGCTCACCCTCTTCGTCGGTGACGAAGATGAAGTGCTCTTCCATGTGCTCTTCGGTCAGGCCGATGCCCTTGCCGACCCGGTTGTAACGCTCGTACTTGGTCGAGTGGCATCCCATGCAGTTGTCCGCGAACAGGCGGGCACCCCGCTGCAGCGCGTTCTGGTTGGAGATGTCCACGTTGGCCGACATCAGTTCGCTGGCGCCGGCGGTACCCGCCGGCCCCATGAACAGGGCCGCGAGGCCCACGAAGGTTGCAGCAATCAGCTTTTTCATCACGAAGTCACCCTTTGCGGAACGGCACGGTCACGGCCCAGACCACGTGCGAACACGGGGGCCACCATGGTCACGAACAGATAAACGGTCGGGATGAGCCAGCCCCACATGATCAGGGAGGCCTCGTCCGGATCGAAGCGGACCACGTCGTAGAACGTGTAGATCGCGACCAGCACCAGGAACGCCAGGATGCTGAAGCCGGCCGAACGCTCCCGCGACAGGAACCACAGCAGGAAGAAGAACAGGAAATAGACCTGAGCGAAGCGCAGGCTCATGTCGCTGACCGCGGTGGTGGCCTGCTGCAGGCCCAGCCAGCCGAGGATCACGAACGCAACCACGAACACCGCCAGGTTGAACTTGGCCGCGAACGAGCGATAGCGCATCGACTTGACGGGGTTGCGGTCCAGCCAGGGGATGACGAACAGGATCACCACCGCGGCCCCCATGGCCACCACGCCCAGGAACGGATCCGGCACGGAGCGCAGCACCGAGTACATCGAGGTGAAGTACCAGACCGGCGGGATCAGGTCAGGGGTCACCAGCGGATCGGACGGGATGAAGTTGTCCGGCTTCAGGAAGTAGCCGCCACCCTCGGGGGCGAAGAACACGATGGCAAAGAAGACGATCAGGAACACGCCCACGCCCACGATGTCCTTCACCGTGTAGTACGGGTGGAACCGGATGCCGTCCTTCGGAATGCCGTTCTCGTCCTTGTGGGCCTTGATCTCGACGCCGTCGGGGTTGTTCGAACCCACCTCGTGCAGCGCGATGATGTGCGCGGCCACCAACAGGATCAGCACCAGCGGCAGGGCCACCACGTGCAGGGCGAAGAACCGGTTCAGCGTGGCATCCGAGAGCAGGAAGTCACCGCGAATCCAGGTCACCAGCTCCGGCCCGATGTACGGGATGGTCTGGAACAGGTTCACGATCACCTGCGCGCCCCAGTAGGACATCTGGCCCCACGGCAGCAGATAGCCGGCGAAGGCCTCGGCCATCAGCACGACGTAGATCAGCATGCCGAAGATCCAGATCAGCTCGCGCGGCTTCTTGTAGGAGCCGTACAGGAGCGCCCGGAACATGTGCAGATAGACCACGACGAAGAACATCGAGGCGCCGGTGGAATGCATGTAGCGGATGAGCCAGCCCCATTCCACGTCACGCATGATGTACTCGACGGACGAGAAGGCGAGCTCCGCGTCCGGCTTGTAGAACATGGTCAGGAAGATGCCGGTGACGATCTGGATGACCAGCACCAGCAGGGCCAGCGAGCCGAAGAAATACCAGAAGTTGAAGTTCTTCGGCGCGTAATACTTGGCCAGGTGGTCGTTCCACATCTGGGACAGGGGGAAGCGTGCATCCACCCAGCCCAGGAAGCCGCCCTGGATCTTTTCGTCCGGATTACTGGCCATCAGACGGTCCCTCCTTCTTCGTCGTCTTCGCCAACCAGGATCACGTCGTCCGTGAGATACTTGTACGGCGGGATCACGAGATTGGTGGCCGCCGGCATGTTGGAGTAGACGCGTCCGGCCAGGTCGAAGCGGGAACCGTGGCAACCGCACAGCCAGCCGCCCTGCCAGGCGGCCCCCATCTCGGGATCACCGATTTCCGGACGATAGGTCGGCGAGCATCCCAGATGGGTGCAGATGCCGATCACGACGAGGAATTCGGGATCGATCGAACGGTGTTCGTTCTGGGCGTAAGGAGGCTGCTGCTCCTCGACTTCGGAGTTCGGGTCGCGCAGACGGTCCGTGATCTTGGACAGCCCTTCGATCATCTCGTCCGTGCGCCGGACCACCCAGATGGGCTGGCCGCGCCACTCGACGGAGATGCGCTGGCCCGGTTCGATCTCGCCGAGGGCGACCTCGACCGGAGCCCCGGCCGCCTGGGCGCGCGCACTCGGCTGCAGGGACGCCAGCATCGGTGCGGCGACTGCAGCCACACCGGCCCCGCCCACGACCGAAGTCGCGGCGACGAGGAACCGGCGACGGCCTCGATTTACGCCTTGGTTTGCCATGTTTGTCTCTCCAAACAACGTGTTGAAAGCGTGATGCGAGGATGCACCCGCCGGGCGCAGCCTGCTCGAAGGAGCCTTGTGGCTCTCTTGTTCGGACCCGACGGGCGGGCAGGAAAATCGTAATAGAATTCCCGAACACGCTAATAAGGTCAAGTACGACGCGGATCGTCGCGGCGTCGCAGGATCCGGGGCGTCCGCCGGCAGCAGACGGCTGCGGCCCGCGGCGCAGGGTATCAGGCCGGGTTGTCGAGATCGAGGAATTCGTGGGTCAGGTCGAACGTCCGCGCGCACCATTCGCCCAGCGCCCGCGGTCCGCCCCGCTCCGTCGCGTGGTGGCCGGCGGCCAGGTAGTGCACGCCCAGCTCGCGCGCCTCGTGCGTGGTCTGTTCGGAGATCTCGCCGCTGATGTAGGCATCGGCGCCCAGCTCGGCGGCGCGGGGCAGCAACGACTGGGCGCCCCCGCTGCACCAGGCCACCCGGCGCACGGGGTGTTCGCCGGCGGTGACCAGCAGGGGCTCGCGTCCGAGGGCGGTGGCGATGCGGCTGGCAAGCCCCGGGGCCGAGAGCGGCTCGTCCGGCGCGCCGACCAGGCCCACGCCGTCGTCACGCAGCGTACCGTCGGCTATCAGCCCCAGGTCGCGTGCCAGGGAGGCGTTGTTGCCCACCTCCGGATGGGCATCCAGGGGCAGATGGTAGGCGACGAGGTTCATTCCGCTCTCCAGCAGGCGACGGATCCGCCGCTGCTTCATGCCGGTGATGACCTGCGGCTCGCCTTTCCAGAAATAGCCGTGATGCACCAGCAGGAGATCGGCGCCGCGCTCGGCGGCGGCCTCGATGGTGGCAGCGGAGGCGGTCACGGCACTGACCACGTGGCGTACCTCGGCGCGGCCCTCGACCTGCAGGCCATTGGGACAGTAATCGGTAAACCGGGCAGGCTCGAGTTGGGCGTCGAGGCCCGCAAGCAGCTCGTCACGATGCATGGGAGGGACTCCGGTTCCGGCCGGGCCGACGACCCGGGCAAGGGGTTGGGACTGGGGGTGTCAGGATCACATGATCCGCGCGGGCAGGCGTGCACATGGACCCGTGTTTCCTTAAGGAAACACGGGTCCATGTGCACGTTCGCGCTCGAGACGCTTTTGCGTGCGAACAAGGCGCGGCGACCGCCGTGCAGTCATTCTGCACAAGGAAGCCGCAACGCCGTGCGCGCGCAAAAGCGGCCGAGCCACTTCGGGGTTGGCGCCCCGGGTTCCCCGATCCTGCGTTGCGCCGCTTGCGGGTAAGAACCACTACCCGCTGCACGACGCGCCTTGTCTCGGAAAACCCGGGGCACCAACGCGCACGTGCACATGGACCAGTGTTTCCTTAAGCTGCCCCATATGGTGAATTTTTCTCGCTTCTTCCTGCAAGCTGCGGCGACCGGCGTCCTGATCGCGGTGGCGATCGCGGTGTTCTTCCCGGACTGGCTCGGTACCGGCGAGGACGGCACGACCGTGGACCGGGTGGCAACGCCGGCCGAGGATGCCACAGCCGCGCCCGCTTCCTATGCGCCGGCCGTGGAACGCTCGGCCCCGGCCGTGGTGAACATCATGGCCTCGCGCACCGTGGAGCCGGACCCGGGCATGCTGCTGGAGGAATTCTTCGGCCGCCGGGTCCCGCCGCCCGGCGAACGCGAGGAGTCCAGCCTGGGTTCGGGCGTGATCATGACCGGGCAGGGGCACATACTGACCAACCATCACGTGATCGAAGAAGCCGAGGCGATCGCGGTGGTCCTGCCCGATGATCGGGCGCTGCCCGCGGAGATCATCGGGATCGATCCGGACACCGACCTGGCGGTGCTGCGGGTGGAGACCGACGAGCCGCCGGTCGCCCCCCTGGGCCGGTCCAGCGATCTGCGGGTGGGCGATGTGGTCCTCGCCATCGGCAATCCGTTCGGGGTGGGCCAGACCGTCACCCAGGGCATCGTGTCGGCCACCGGCCGCAACCGCCTGGGCATCAACACCTTCGAGGATTTCATCCAGACCGACGCCGCCATCAACCCCGGCAATTCGGGCGGGGCGCTGATCAATGCGCACGGCGAGCTGGTGGGGATCAACACCGCGATCTTTTCCCGCTCCGGCGGTTCCCACGGGATCGGCTTTGCCATCCCGGCGGATCTGGCCCGTGACGTGATGACCCAGATCATCGAACAGGGCTATGTAACGCGCGGCTGGCTGGGGATCGAAGTCCAGTCCCTGAGCCCGGACCTCGCCCGCTCGTTCGGTATCGACGATGCCCTGGGGGTGCTGGTCGCCGGTGTGCTGCGCGAAGGACCCGCCGCAAAGGCCGGCATCGAGCCCGGGGACGTGATTACTCACCTCAACGGTGACCGGGTGGAATCCCCGCGCGATGCCCTCGACATCATCGCCCGCACGGCGCCGGGCGAATCACTGGACATCCGCATCGAGCGCGCCGGCGACCGCCACGATCTGGCAGCAGAAGTCGCCCAGCGCCCCATCTGACGCCGGCGCCACCCTCTCCCGCGTGCCACGGCCTCGGGGCCTCAGCTCGGCGCCAGCGTGGCCTCCAGCGCCTCGAGAAAACGGTCGTTGTCCTCCGGGCGGCCCACGGTCACCCGCAGGTGATCGGCCAGCAGCGGATGCGCGCGACCCACGTCCTTGATCAGCACCCCGCGCTCGCGCAGCCCGGCGAACACCGCCGGCCCCTGCCCTTCGTGCACGCGGAACAGCACGAAATTCGCCTGCGAGGGCACCACCGAAGTGACCCCGCCCAGCGCCTCCAGGGCCTGCAGCAGACGCTCGCGCTCGGCCACGATCGCCCGCGCCTGACCATCCAGCACATCGCGGTGATCGAGGGCAAAGCGGACGCTACGCTGCGTCAGGGTGTTGATATTGTAGGGCAGACGCAGCCGGTCCAGCGCATCGATCCAGGCAGGCTCCGCCGCCAGATAACCCAGCCGGGTACCCGCCAGGCCGAGCTTGGATACCGTCCGCATCACCAGCAGCCCCGCGGTACTCCCGGCCCGGGGCATGAAGCTGTGACCCGCGAACGGCGCGTAGGCCTCGTCCACCACGGTGATGCCGGGATTGGCTTCGATCACCGCCTGCACCGTCGCGGGGTCTTCCAGTCGGCCGGTCGGATTGTTGGGGTGGGCCAGGAACACGATCGCCGGCTGCTCCTCGCGGATCGCCGCCAGCAGGGCCTCCAGGTCCAGGGAAAAGTCGGGCCGCAGGGACACGCCGCGGAAGGGTACACCCAGCGCGCGCGCCAGCACGCCGTACATCACGAATCCGGGCTCGGGCGCGATCACCGGCCGCCCGCTGCCGGCCACTGCCTGGATCAGAATCTGGATCAGCTCGTCGGAGCCGTTGCCGAACATCAGCCCGGCGCCCTCGGGCACCGCCTCAACCGCACGCACGCGCGCCGCCAGGTCGCGCGCCGCGGCATCCGGGTAGCGATTGAGCTCGGGCTCGCTCAGGGCTTCCAGCCAGGCGGCCTCCAGCTCGCCCGGCCAGGGCCACGGATTTTCCATCGCGTCCAGCTTGAGCAGCCCCGTGGCATCCGCCACCGCGTAGGCCGGCTGCGCCAGAACCTCCGGGCGCATCAGGTCTTCCGGCCGGTCGTGGCGGCTCACGCTCACGATTCCCGCCGCAGTTCCGCGGAGCGTGCGTGCGCGGTCAGCCCCTCGCCATGGGCCAGCTCCGCAGCGGTGCGACCCAGCCGCGCCGCGCCTTCGGGCGAACACTGAATGATGCTGGAGCGTTTCTGGAAGTCGTAGACCCCCAGCGGGGACGAGAAACGGGCGGTGCGCGAAGTCGGCAGGACGTGGTTGGGCCCGGCGCAGTAGTCGCCCAGGGCCTCGGAGGTGTGCCGGCCCATGAACACCGCGCCGGCGTGCCGCAGTCCGGCGTCCAGCGCCGCCTGCGGGTCGGCCAGCGACAGCTCCAGGTGTTCGGGGGCGACCCGGTTGGCCACCGCAACGGCATCGTCCAGGTCGCGCGCGGCGATCAGCGCGCCGCGGTCCTGCAGACTCGTGCGAATGATGTCGGCCCGCGGCATGTCCGCCAGCAGGCGGTCCATCGCCTCGTTCACCCGATCGAGAAAGGCATGGTCCCAGGACACCAGGATCGCCTGGGCCTGTTCGTCGTGCTCCGCCTGCGAGAACAGGTCGGCCGCGATCCACTCGGGGTCGGTCTCGCCGTCGCAGACCACCAGGATCTCCGACGGACCGGCGATCATGTCGATCCCCACGGTGCCGAAGACCTCGCGCTTGGCCGCGGCGACGAAGATGTTGCCGGGGCCGACGATCTTGTCCACCGCCGGGATGGTGGCGGTTCCGAACGCGAGCGCCCCGACGGCCTGGGCACCGCCCACGGTGAACACCCGGTCCACCCCGGCGACCGCAGCAGCCGCCAGGACCAGATCATTCAGCTCGCCGTCCGGCGCCGGCACCACCATGATCAGCTGCTCGACCCCCGCGACCCGCGCCGGCACCGCATTCATCAGCACCGAGGACGGGTAGGCGGCCTTGCCGCCCGGCACATACAGCCCTACCGAGTCCAGCGGGGTCACCCGCTGCCCCAGCACCGTGCCGTCGGCGTCGGTGAACTGCCAGTCCTGCATCGACTGGTGTCGGGCGTATTCGCCGATGCGTTCGGCGGCCGTCTCCAGCGCCTCGCGCTGCGCCGCGGGTATCGCCTCCAGCGCCGCCTGCAGGCGTTGCTGCGGGACTTCCAGCCCGGCGACCGAGTCGCGCTCCAGGCGGTCGAAGCGCTCGGTGTAGCGCAGCACCGCGGCGTCCCCCTCGGCCTTCACCGCGTCGAGGATCTCGCGCACCGCGTCGCGCACCCCGGCCTCCTCGCCCGACTCCCAGGCGAGCAGGCGCTCCAGCTCGGTTGCGAATCCGGTGTCCCGCGTGTCGAGTCGCTTGATCGAAGGCATGGCGTGTCCTCGTGCCCGGGCGTCAGGCCGGGGTGTTGTGCTTGCGGCGCGCGCGCACGGCTTCCGCCAGCCCGCGCAGGGTGGCCTCGGAGTCATCCCAGCCCATGCAGGCGTCGGTAATGCTCTGGCCGTAGTTCAGCGGCTGCCCCGGGAGGATATCCTGGCGCCCGCCGAGGAGATGGCTTTCCAGCATCACCCCGATGATCCGCCGATCCCCCCCGGCGATCTGCTCGCCCAGCACCCGCGCGACCTCCATCTGCTGCGCCGGGTCCTTGCGCGAGTTGGCATGGCTGCAGTCCACCATCACCTGTTCGGGCAGCTCGGCCATCTGCAGCTCCCGGCACGCCTGGTCGATGCTCTCGGCATCGTAGTTGGGCTGTTTGCCACCGCGCAGGATGATGTGACAGTCGTCGTTGCCGGTGGTGGAGAAGATCGCCGAGCGCCCGGCCTTGGTCACCGACAGGAAGTGGTGCGGCCGCGACGCCGAACGGATCGCGTCGATCGCCACCCGCAGACTGCCGTCGGTGGAGTTCTTGAAGCCCACCGGGCACGACAACCCGGAGGCCAGCTCGCGATGCACCTGGCTCTCGGTGGTGCGGGCGCCGATCGCGCCCCAGGCGACCAGGTCGGCAATGTACTGCGGGCTGATCAGGTCGAGGTACTCGGTGGCCGCCGGCATGCCCTTGACCGCCAGATCGCGCAGCAGTCCGCGTGCCACGCGCAGCCCCTTGTTGATGTGGAAGCTGCCGTCCAGATCCGGATCGTTGATCAGGCCCTTCCACCCCACCGTGGTACGCGGTTTCTCGAAATACACCCGCATCACGATGTTCAGCGCATCGGAGAGTTCATCACGCAGGGGCTTGAGGCGGTCGGCATAGTCCAGCGCGGCATCCACGTCGTGGATCGAGCAGGGGCCCACGATCACCTGCAGGCGGTCGTCCTCGCCATGCAGGATCCGATGGCAGGCCTGGCGGGCCTCGTACACCGTGTCGGATGCCGCATCGGTGATCGGCAGTTCGTCGCGCACGGTGTCCGGGGCGGACACCTCCTGGATGTCACGGATCCTGAGGTCGTCGGTATCGGCGGTCATGGCAGTCTCGGTTACGTCGTCGCGGGCGTCACGGCCTCGCGCAGGTTCTCAATGAGATTTTGAATCAGTCCATGTCTCATCTTCATGGCTGCCTGATTCACGATCAACCGGGAACTGATGGGGGTAATCTCCTCCAGCGGCTCCAGGCCGTTGGCGCGCAGCGTATTGCCGGTATCCACCAGATCCACGATGTAGTCGGCCAGCCCCACCAGCGGCGCGAGTTCCATCGAGCCATACAGCTTGACGATCTCCACCTGGCGCCCCTGGCTGGCGAAATAATTACGCGTGATGTTCACGAACTTGGTCGCGATCCGCAGGCGCGTGCCCGGGTCCGGCTGCTGCCCCGGGTGGCCCGCCAGCATCATGCGGCAGCGGGCGATGCCCAGATCAAGCGGTTCGTACAGCCCGGCGGCCCCGTGCTCCATCAGCACGTCCTTGCCGGCCACTCCCACCGCGGCGGCACCGTGCTGCACGTAGGTCGGCACGTCGGTGGTCCGCACCACCACGATCTTCACGTCCTCGCGAGTGGTGTCGAGGATCAGCTTGCGTGTCCTGTCCGGATCTTCCAGCGGCTCGATCCCCGCCTGTGCCAGCAGCGGCAGGGTGTCCTCGAGGATGCGGCCCTTGGACAGGGCAATGGTCAGGGTATTGGCGTCCATCATGTCAGGCAGGCTCCCGGCGAATCGTTGCGCCGATCTGGCTCAGTTTTTCCTCGATGCATTCATAACCGCGATCGATATGGTAGATGCGCTCCACGGCGGTCTCCCCCTCGGCGACCAGACCGGCGAGGATCAGGCTGGCCGAGGCGCGCAGGTCGGTGGCCATCACCGGCGCACCGACCAGCTGTTCCACACCCTCGACGATCGCGGTGTTCCCCTCGATGGTGATCCGGGCGCCCATGCGCTGCAGTTCCAGCGCATGCATGAAGCGGTTCTCGAACACCGTCTCCACCACCGAACCGGTTCCCTCGGCGACCGTGTTCATCGCCATCATCTGCGCCTGCATGTCGGTCGGAAACGCGGGAAACGGCGCGGTCCGCAGATTCACCGCCCGCGGGCGACGCCCCCGCATGTCCAGATCGATCCAGTCCGGACCGGTCTCCACCCGGGCGCCCGCTTCGTCCAGCTTGGCCAGCACCGCATCGAGCAGCTCCGGCCGGGTGTTGCGGGTGCACACATGCCCCCGGGTCATCGCGGCTCCGACCAGGAAGGTCCCGGTCTCGATGCGATCGGGCATCACGTCGTAATCGCAGCCATGCAGGCGCTCCACGCCCTCGACCCGGATGGTGTCGGTCCCGGCGCCGCGGATCCTGGCCCCCATCGCGGTCAGGCAGTCGGCCAGGTCCACCACCTCCGGCTCGCGGGCGGCGTTTTCGATCAGGGTCTCGCCCTCGGCCAGGGTCGCCGCCATCAGCAGGTTCTCGGTGCCGGTGACGGTGACCTGGTCGAACACCACCCGCGCGCCCTGCAGCCGCCCGGCCCGCGCATGGATGTAGCCACCATCGACGTCGATCTCGGCGCCCAGCGCCTCCAGCCCGCGCAGATGCAGATTCACCGGCCGCGAACCGATCGCGCAGCCCCCGGGCAGGGACACCTCGGCCTCGCCGAAGCGCGCCAGCAGCGGCCCCAGCACCAGGATGGACGCGCGCATGGTCTTGACCAGATCGTAGGGCGCAACGCACTGGGTCAGGGTGGCGGGATCCACCTCGATGCGCATGCGCTCGTTCACCGTGAGGCTCACGCCCATGCGCCCCAGCAGTTCCATGGTGGTGGTCACGTCCTGCAGGTGCGGTACGTTGCCGATCACCATGGGGCTGTCGGCCAGCAGCGTCGCCGACAGGATGGGGAGTACCGCATTCTTGGCGCCGGAGACCCAGACCTGACCGTCCAGGGGCTCGCCGCCGGTGATGATGAGCTTGTCCATGTATTGCCCGGTTCGCACGCCGGGCCAGGAGCGGACCGGCAAAACCCGCAATGATAACGAAACTGCGTCGCCGGCGCGCGGCGCCCCGCCCCGGGCCGGTCAGTGGCAGCCGGGCGGATCCGCCGCCTTCGCCGCGGATTCACTGATCACGCCCCGCAGGTCGTACAGTTCCAGCAGGGGCGCCAGCCGTGCGGGCACCGGCTCGAACACCAGGAAATGCCCCCGGTGCCGGGCCTGGCGCCACAGGGTCACCAGAAACGCCAGACCGGCACTGTCGATGCGCCCGGTGTCGTCCAGCGCCACCCGGGCATGTTCGGGCAGGCCCTGCCACAGCGGTCGCACCTGGCGTTCCAGTCCCGGCACGGTCACGAAGGTCAGATGACCGCGCAGCACCAGGCCCGCGTCATCGGCGGTGATCCGGGCGTCGCTCACCGGTCCTCCGCGGCGCCGGTCTCCTCGGCCACGTCGTCCACCGCCTCCTCGATCAGCTCCTCGTCGCCATCCTCCAGGCGCACGATCAGCTCCTCGAGCCCGTTACTGGAGATCTCGTCACCGAAGCGGCTGCGGAAATTGCCCACGAACGACAGCCCCTCGGCCTCCACGTCGAACACCTTCCACTCGCCATTGACCGGACGCAGGCGGTAATTGACCTGCAGATTGGACTGCCCGGACCCCATCACGATCTCGCTGGCCACCACCGCCATGCGGTCGTCCTCGCGCGAGCGCCGTTCGATGATGCGCACTTCCTTGTCCAGGTGATCCGCCAGCTGCACCCCGTAGACCTGCAGCAGGGTCGTGGTGAAGGCCTCGGTGAAGCGGCTGCGCTGCTCGTCGGACGCATCGCGCCAGTGGCGCGCCAGTACCAGCCGTGCCATGCCGTCCATGTCGACATGCGGCAGCACCCGCTCGCGCAGCACCTCGATCACGAACTCGGGCTCTTCCTGCGCGCGCTCCTCGTTCTCGCGCAGGACCTCGTACACCTCGTTCACCGAGCGCTCCATCATCTGCACCGGGCTTTCGGCCTGAGCGGCCGGGGCCAGCGTCGCCAGCAGCAGGGCCGCCGCGGCCAGCCATGCCGGCGCGGTACGCGGGGAACGAACGAAATTCGGCAACAAACGCATGGCACACTCCCTCGGGGTTGGGTGGCCGGGATGACTCAGTCATCCCCCATGTTGGTCATGAACCGACCGATCAGGTTCTCGAGGACCACGGCCGACTGGGTGAACAGGATCCGGTCACCGTCCTGCAGGGTATCGTAGTCGCCACCCGGCTCCAGCGCGACGTACTGCTCGCCCAGCAGGCCCGCAGTATGAATGCTCGCCTGGGTATCCGCCGGCAGGTAGTCGTGTTCCGAACGAATCGCCAGGGTTACCTTCGCCTCGAAGGCCTCGGGGTCGTAGCGGATGTCGGCCACGCGGCCGACCCGCACCCCGGAGATGTTGACCGGCGCGCGCACCTTCAGCCCGCCCACGTTGGAGAAGTAGGCGGTTACCTCGTAGGTGTCGCCGTCGCGGTATTCGGTGATGTTGCTGACCTGCACCGCCAGATAGAACAGCGCCGCCACGCCCAGGAGCACGAACACCCCGACGGCCAGCTCGACGAAACGCATCTTCATGATTGCTTCTCCACTTCTCAGTCCCCGCCGAACATCAGGCCGGTCAGGATGAAATCGAGCCCCAGCACGGCCAGCGAGGAGACCACGACCGTCTGCGTGGTCGCGCGCGAGATGCCCTCCGAGGTCGGCGAGGCGTCCACGCCCTGGAACACCGCGATCCAGGTGACCACGAAGCCGAACACGATGCTCTTGATGACCCCGGAGAGGACATCCTCGTTCCAGTCGGTGACCGCCTGCATCTGCGAGAAGTAGGCCCCGCTGTCGACGCCCAGCAGCCCGACCCCGACGATGTAACCGCCCATCACGCCTACCGCGCTGAACATCGCGGCGAGCAGCGGCATGGAAAGGAAGCCGGCAACGAAGCGCGGCGCGAACACCCTGCGGTAGGGATTCACCGCCATCATCTCCATCGCCGAGAGCTGCTCGGTGGTCTTCATCAGGCCCAGTTCCGCGGTCAGCGCGGAACCGGCCCGCCCGGCGAACAGCAGCGCGGTCACCACCGGCCCCAGCTCGCGCACCAGTGACAGCGCGACCACCCCGCCCAGGGCCTCGGCAGCGCCGAAGTCCACCAGGGTGATATAGCCCTGATAGCCCAGCACCATGCCCACGAACAGCCCCGAGACGACCACGATCAGCAGCGAGCGCACGCCCACCGAATAGACCTGCCACACGGTCAGGCCGAAGCGCCGCACCACCGCATCCAGCGCGGCGAAGGTCCGCAGCAGGAACATCGAGGCCCGCCCCAGCACCGCCAGGGCATTCAGGCTGAAGCGCCCGACCGACGCGATCGCGTCAATCATGGTTGCGCCCTCCCGCGTCCAGCAGGTCGTCCTGATACGAGGCCCCGGGATAATGGAACGGCACCGGCCCGTCCGGCCGACCTTCCAGGAACTGGGCGGACCAGTCGGAGGCCCGCGCCTGCAGCGCATCCGGCGGGCCGGCGTCCACCGCGCGTCCCTCGGCGATCAGCACCACGTGATCGGAGATACTCATGGCCTCGTTCACGTCGTGCGACACCAGCACGCTGGTGAGCCCGAGGCTGTGGTTGGTGCGCCGGATCAGGGTCACGATCTGGCCCATGGTGATGGGGTCGAGACCGGTGAACGGCTCGTCGTACATGATCAGTTCCGGATCCAGCGCCAGCGCCCGCGCCAGCGCCACGCGCCGGGCCATGCCGCCGGACAGCTCCGCGGGGTCCATGTCGCGTGCCGCGCGCAGGCCGACTGCCTCCAGCTTCATCAGCACCAGGGTACGCAGGATATCCTCGGGCAGATCGGTGTGCTCGCGCAGCGGGAAGGCCACATTCTCGAACACCGACAGGTCGGTCAGCAGGGCGCCGGTCTGGAACAGCAGCCCCATGCGCTTGCGCACCGCATACAGCCGGCGCGTGGACAGCCGGCCGATCTCCTCGCCGTCGACCAGGATACGCCCCGCATCCGGACGCAGCTGACCGCCGATCAGCCGCAGCAGCGTGGTCTTGCCGGAGCCACTGGGGCCCATCACCGTGGTCACCCGACCGCGCGGGACCTCCAGCGACAGGCCGTCAAAGATGGCCTTCCGGCCCCGCCGGAAATGCAGGTCCTCCACCACGATGTGCGGCGTTTCGGCGGATGCGGACTGGCTCACATTCGAGTCTCCCGGGATGCGGGCGCGGCGTCCCTCGCGGCGCGGCGCAGGCATGGACGCCGGAGTCTGGCCCCGGCCGCACGGTGCGTCAAACCAGCGTGAATCACGTCAACAGTTTCGCGATGGTGCGCACATCGTCGAGCACACCCGGCGAAGCCTCGAGGAACACCGGCACCACCCCTGCGGGGCTGCATCCGGCCAGCGCCTCCACCAGCACGCGCCAGTCGGCGGGATCCGGCTCGCCCGCAGGACGCAGACGCCAGAGCCCCGGCCCCTCGCCGGCATGGAGCTGCGGGTACCATATCGCCTCGTCCACCCCGGGCAACCCCACGGATGCGCCCGGACCTGTCGCCTGCAGGCGTTCCAGGCCTGCGCCCCGCAGCCCGGCAACCGCCGCCTCGACGGCCGCCCCCGGCTCGAACGCGACCCCCTCGAGACGCTCGCCGAGGGTCGCGGCGAGGCGGGCCAGAGCGGCGGTCCCCGCCTCCGCGGGCACGTCCGCGGGCCAGCTGACGGTCACGCGCAGGTTGGGCGGCACGGCGTCGTCCCAGTCCCCGAACGGAGCGGAGAGCGCCCGGTCGGCCCCCAGCACCCCGGGCACGAACACCCGCGAACGAAAATGGCCGAGATAGGCCAGCTGCCAGTCCAGCGGCAGACTGGCCGGGAAATACCCGTCCCAGGCCGGCGTACCCGGCCGGGCGACCGCGGCCGGCTGAAGCTGCACGCGCCTCCCTTCGGTTGCCGCGTCCGATGGATCTCCTGCCGTCATGTATCTCCCCCGTTGCGACTTGCCAGCACCCCGGTGGCGCGGCACAGTTTCCCGATGCACTTCGACCTCTTCCACGAGATCTCGGTCCCCGAATTCCTCGGTATCGACGAACACCGCGCGATCGAGGACACCCTGGCACTGTGGGATCTCGCCGACACCCTCGGATTCAACACCGCGTGGCTGGTGGAACACCACCTGATGCCGGAATTCTCGCATTCCACCGCGCCGGATCTGGTGCTCGCCGCGGCCAGCCAGCGCACCCGGAACCTGCGCCTGGGCCTGGGGGTCGTGCCCCTGCCCTATCACCACCCGCTGCGGGTCGCGCAGCGCGTCGGCATGCTCGACCAGCTCTCCGGGGGACGCCTGGAGCTGGGCATCGGCCGCGGCTTCTCGCCGCCGGAATATGCCACATTCGGCGCCGAGATGAGCGAGGGCCGCGCCCGGGTGGATGCCGGACTGGATGCGCTGCGCCAGGCCTTCGCCACCGGCCGCATCACCCAGCACGGGCCCTTCCACCACCTCGACGACGTCCCGGTAATGCCGGCACCGCTGCAGGACCCGCACCCGCCGCTGTGGACCGCCGCGGTCAGTCCCGAGTCGTTCACCTGGGCAGCCGAACAGGGCATCGGTGCGCTGGCCGGCCCGTTCAAGCCGTGGCAGATGATCCGCGAGGACATCCGCCTGTACCGCGAGGGCTGGACCCATGCCGCCGGCGACACCCCGCATCCGCCGCGCGTGGGCATGACCCTCGGCGTGCTGTGTCTGCCGGACGGCAAGCGTGCCCGACGCGAGGCCAAGCCCGCGTTCGAATGGTTCTACCGCAACATGTTCCGGCAGACCCTGCCGGTGCTGGAACGCCTGATCGAGGGCTACGACTACTACCGCTCGCTGGGCCGCTTCCGCCACCTGGTCAAGGCCGGGATCAATCTGAAGATCCTCGACATGCTGGGCATGACGCTGGTCGGCACCCCCGAGGAATGCCGCGAGCGCATCGAGGCCCTGCGCGAGGCGGGCGTGGACCATCTGCTGCTGGCCTTCGGCGCCGGGGCCGTGCCGCGCGAACTGGCGGAGGAGTCCATGCGCTGCTTCGCCGAAGAGGTCATGCCGGAATTCCTCGATGGCCCCGCCCCGACCCGATAACCGCATGCGTGTTGCCGTCACCGGTGCGGCGGGTCGCATCGGCCGGGTCCTGCTGCCCGAACTGCTGCACACCCCGGAGGTGGAGCGGATCATTGCCCTGGATCGCGAACCGGCGGACTTCCCCGGGGCCGCGACCCTGCCGGCGGACCGCTACGACCTGCGCCAGAAGGATCTGGCGCAACTGACGCCCGAAGACCTCGCCGGGACCGATACCCTGGTGCACCTGGCCTTCCAGCTGATGGGCGGGCACGGCGGACGCCGGCGCCACGACCGCGACTGGGTTCGCCGGCAGAACGTGGACCTGTCGCGGTCGGTCTTCGCGGCCGCCGCGCAGGCCGGTGTGCGCCATGTGGTGTTCCTCTCCAGCGCCGCGGTCTACGGCCCGTGGCCGGACTCGCCCGTCCCCCTGAGCGAGGACCAGCCGCCCCGCCCGCGCTTCCCCTATGCCGAGGACAAGGTCGCCACCGAACAGGCCCTGGAGGCTCTGGACCGCGAGCATCCGGAGCTGGTGACCACCGTGCTGCGGCCGCCCGCGGTGGTCGGGCCACATGCCCAGCCGCTGCTGCAGCGGATCGCCCGCAGCCGCCTTCACCCCGCCGGGATCGACGCACCGGTGCAGATCCTGTGGGAGGAGGACGCCGCGCGAGCGATCGCCGCCGCAGTCACCCGCCGTGCCCCGGGCTGCTTCAACCTGGGCACCGAACCGGTGTGGTCGCTGCGCGCCATGGCCCGTCACGGTCGGCGCCTGACCCTGCCGGTGCCCGCCGGCCTCATCCGCAGACTGCACCCGCTGGCCTGGCGCCTGAGCGCGCGCGCCGGCGACCCGGGCTGGGTGCGCGGGCTCGACGGCCCGCTGGTCCTGGACTGCACCCGCGCACGCCGGGAACTCGACTGGCAACCCCGGGTCACGACCCCGGAGTGCCTCGAGCGCCTGCGGGTCGGCAATCGATAGGGGGCGACCGGACCACGCATGCTGCTGCCGCTGCTCGCCGTCGTCGGTGGTCTCGTGCTGCTCGCCGCCAGTGCCGATCGCTTCGTGTTCGGCGCCGCCGGCCTGGCGCGCGGGCTCGGGGTCTCGCCGGTGCTGATCGGCCTTACCGTAGTCGCCTTCGGCACTTCGGCCCCGGAGATCATCGTCTCGCTGCTGGCCAGCCTGCAGGGGGCGCCGGGGCTGGCGGTGGGCAACGCGATCGGCTCGAACATCGCCAACCTGGGACTGGTACTCGGGCTGGCCGCCCTGATCGCCCCGATCATCGCCGGTCACGGGCTGGTACGACGCGAACTGCCACTGTTGCTGCTGGCCACGCTCGGCGTGCTGTTGCTGCTGCTGGACGGCCGGCTGGCGCGGGCGGAAGGGGTGATCATGCTGGCCGGCCTGATCGCGGTCGTGGTCTGGATGATCCGCGCGGCCCGCCACCCCGGCACGCCCCCGGAGTCCGACCCCGGGCTGGCCCCGCCCCCGCCGGCGGCCACGCCCGGCGGTCTCCCGACCGCCCTGGGGTGGCTCGCCGGCGGTCTGGTGGTGCTGCTGGCGAGCAGCCAGGCGCTGGTCTGGGGGGCAGTCGAGATCGCCACCGCCCTGGGAGCCGGCGAACTGCTGATCGGCCTGACCCTGGTCGCGATCGGCACCAGTCTGCCGGAGCTGGCCACCACCGTGGCCAGCGCGCTGCGGCGCGAAACCGGCATGGCCCTCGGCAACGTCGTCGGCTCCAATCTGTTCAACCTGCTGGCGGTGCTGGCGGTACCCGCCCTGATCGCGCCACTGGCGGTGGAACCCGCAGTGCTGACCCGTGACTATCCGGTGATGCTGGCCCTGACCGTGGCGGTGCTGCTGGCCGCCCGCTTCGGCGCCGGCCGCATCACCCGCTGGCACGGGGCCCTTCTCCTGCTGGCCTTCAGCGGCTACCTTGTGACTCTCGCAATCACGGCACCGGCATGGATCTGAACCCCGAAACCACCCGCAAGCTCGCCCTCGCGGTCCTCGAGAACGAAGCCGATGCGGTGCGCGGCCTCGCCGCGCGCATCGACGACGCCTTCCTCGCGGCCTGCCGCCACATCCTCGACTGCCGCGGGCGCGTGGTGGTCACTGGCATGGGCAAGTCCGGCCACATCGGCAGCAAGCTGGCGGCCACCCTCGCCTCCACCGGCACGCCGGCGTTCTTCGTGCACCCCGGGGAGGCCAGCCACGGCGATCTCGGCATGATCACCCGCGACGACGTGGTGATCGCGCTGTCGAACTCCGGCGAGACCGACGAGCTCCTGACCATCCTGCCGCTGATCCGGCGCCTCGACGTCCCGCTGATCGCGATGACCGGCAATCCCGGTTCGCGCCTGGGCACCGATGCCAGCGTCCATCTGGACGTCAGCGTGGAACGCGAGGCCTGCCCGCTGGGACTGGCCCCCACCTCCAGCACCACCGCGGCCCTGGCGATGAGCGATGCCCTGGCGGTGGCGGTGCTGGATGCGCGCGGCTTCACCGCCGACGATTTCGCCCGTTCGCACCCCGGCGGGCGCCTCGGGCGGCGCCTGCTGATCCACGTCGGCGACATCATGCATACCGGCGAGGCGATCCCGCGCATCGCGCCCGAAGCGCCGCTGAAGGACGCGCTGTTCGAGATCACCCGCAAGGGACTGGGACTGGTGATCGTCAGCGACGCCGACGCGCGAATCCTGGGGGTCTTCACCGACGGCGACCTGCGCCGCACCCTGGACCGGGGCGAGAGCCTGGAGACGCTGACCATTGGCGAGGTGATGACCCGGGGCGGGCACACCGCCCGCGCCGACTGGCTGGCCGCGGAGGCCCTGGAGGTGATGGAAAGCCGCCGCATCAACGCCCTCCCGGTCGCCGATGCGGACGGCCGGCTGCAGGGGGTGATCAACATGCACGACCTGCTGCGCGCGGGGGTCGCCTGATGCATGACGACATCGATCTCGCCGGCCTGCAGCGCGGCACCCGACTGCTGATCCTGGACGTCGACGGCGTGCTGACCGACGGCGCGCTGTTCCTCGGCGACGGTGGCGAACAGTACAAGGCCTTCCACAGCCGCGACGGCCACGGCCTGCGCATGGCCATGGACGAAGGCCTGGAGGTCGCGATCCTGACCGGGCGGCAGTCGGCGGTCGTCGAACATCGCCTGCAGGATCTGGGCATCCGCCACTGCATCCAGGGCCGGCGGGACAAGGGGGAGGCACTGGCACAGCTGCTGCAGCAGACCGGGCACCGCGCCGACGTGGCCGCGTTCGTCGGCGACGACGTGGTCGATCTGCCGGCGATGCGACGGGTTGGCCTGGGCATCGCGGTCGGCGACGCCCATCCGTTCGTGCGCCAGCACGCGCAATGGGTCACCACGGCCGGTGGCGGGCGCGGCGCGGTCCGCGAAGTCTGCGAGGACCTGCTGGCCGCGCGCGGCCGCCTTGAGGCCGTGCTCGAAAGCTACCTGCACGCATGACCCCGGATCCGCGCCGCACCCCGCTCGCCGCCCGGCTGCTGGCCGCCGGATGCCTGCTCGCCGGGCCGGCAGCGGCCGAGCCGCCCGCCGAACCCGCGGCCGACGCGGAACCTACGCTGCAGATCGAGGGGTTTACCGCGCATGTCACCGGCGAGGACGGGCGGCCCACCCACCGCCTGCAGGGGTCGCGGCTGCGCGAATACGACCGGGATGCGGTCCAGTTCATCGATGACCCGGAGCTGGATCTGCTGGACCAACGGGGCCTGAACTGGACCTGGCGCGCCCCGCGCGCGGCACATCAGCCCGATCGCGAACTGCTGCATACCTTCGGCCACACCCGCGGCCTGCGCCCCGAACGCGACGCGCGCGTACGCACGGTGATCGAGTCGCGCGACGTGCGCGTGGCGCTGGACACCCGGCTGACGACCTCGTCGGCCCCGAGCACCCTGGAACAGCCGGGACTGTTCCAGCGGGGTACCGGCCTGCGCGCCGACCCGCAAGCGGATACCATTGAGCTGCTCGCCGAGGTCTACACGCTGTACAGCGACCTGCCGCAGGAGGACCGCCCGGAATGAACCCGGCCACAACCGAACATCGCCGCGCGGGCATCCGCCGACCGGCCCCGCTGCTTGCCGTGGCGGGCATACTCGCACTGTTCCTGGCGGCCCCGCCGGCGACCGGCCGCGAGGATGCCCTGCCGGTGGAGATCACCGCGGACCACGCCGAGATGGACGAACGCGCGGGCACCGGAACCTACACCGGCGACGTGATCGTGGTGCGCGGCGATGCCACGCTGGAAGCGGACCGCGTGATCGTGCACATGCGCGAGCGCCGCCCCTACGAGATCGAGGCCCACGGCGAGCCCGCACGCCTGGAGTCGCCCGATCCCGAGACCGGCGAGACGCGCATCGCCGAAGGGCTGCGCATCGACTATTTCCTCGACGAGGAACGCGTGATCCTGACCGAACGGGCACGCGTCATCACCGCCGCCGAGGATGCCCGCGGGCAGCGCATCACCTACGATCTCGAACGCGACGTGATCCGCGCCGAACGCGGCGACACCGACGACGAGCGCGTGCACATCCGCCTGCAGCCACGCGAGGACAATCCATGACCCCCGCGGCCGACGGCCATCTGGTCGCCCGCGAGCTGAGCAAGCGCTATGGCCAGCGTACCGTGCTGGACGCGATGGATGTGGACCTGGTGCCCGGCGAAGTGGTCGGCCTGCTGGGACCCAACGGAGCCGGCAAGACCACCTGCTTCTACAGCCTGGTCGGACTGATCCGGCCCAATACCGGGCGCATCACCCTGGGCGGGCGCGACATCACCCGGGCGCCCATCCACGAACGCGCCCGCGCCGGGCTGGGCTATCTCCCGCAGGAGGCATCGATCTTTCGCCGCCTGTCGGTCCAGGACAACCTGCAGGCGGTGCTGGAACTGCGCCCGGAACTCGACCGCCACGAGCGCCGCCGCATCGGCGACGCCCTGATCGAGGAATTCCAGCTGGAGACCGTGCGCCACAGCCCCGGGATCGCGCTGTCCGGAGGCGAGCGGCGGCGCGCCGAGATCGCCCGCGCGCTGGCCGGCGATCCGCGGTTCATCTGTCTGGACGAACCGTTTGCCGGGGTCGATCCGATCTCGGTCGGCGAGATCCAGGAAGTCATCCGCCACCTGGCCGAACGCGGCATCGGCGTACTAATCTCGGATCACAACGTACGCGAGACCCTGGGCATCTGCCATCGCGCGTACATCCTCAGCGAGGGGCGCCTGCTGAGCGCGGGCACGCCGGACGAACTGCTGGCCGACACCCGCGTGCGCGAGGTCTACCTCGGCGAAAACTTCCGCCTGTGACACCGACCGCCGCACCCGGGCGGTGCACAAGCCCGCAGCAAGGGATTACTATTCACTTATGGTGACCAACGCCTTTCCCAACTCATGCTGAAGCCCGGGCTGAATCTGCAGCTCGGTCAGACGCTGACCATGACGCCGCAGCTGCAGCAGGCCATCCGGCTGCTGCAGCTGTCCACGCTGGAGCTCCAGGCCGAGATCCAGCAGGCGCTGGAAAGCAATCCCATGCTGGAACAGGCCGAGGATGACGAACTCGGTGCCGACGCGGGGGACACCGACAGCGACGCGAACACCGACGACGGCGAGAGCGGCAGCGACACCGCCGGCACCGGCGAAACGGTGGATGCCGGCGGCTCGGAGGACGTCATCCCCGACGAGCTGGTGACCGACAGCCGCTGGGAAGACATCTACGACGCCAGCGCCAGCCCGCGCGGTCTGGACGACCGCGACCCGCTGGAGAACACCTCGGACGACGACGGCGGCGGGCTGCAGGATCACCTGCTGTGGCAGCTGCATCTGTCGCACCTGACCCCGCGCGACCAGCGCATCGGCGCCGCCCTGATCGACACCATCAACGGCGACGGCTACCTCGAGGGCGACGTCGAGACCCTGGCCGAGACCATCAGCCGGAGTGAAGAACCCCCCGTCGACACCGACGAGGTCGAGGCCGTACGCCACTGGTTGCAGCACTGCGACCCGCTGGGGGTCGGTTCGCTGGATCTGCGCGAGTGCCTGGAGGTCCAGCTGGGCGAGCTGGCGCCGGACGCGCCCTCGCGCGAGGCGGCGCGCGCGCTTCTGGAACACGGCATGGACGCCCTTGCCCGGCGTGACTACAAGGCCCTGCAGCGCCAGAGCGGCGTACGCGATGGCGACGAACTGGCCGCGGCGCTGGACCTGATCCGCACGCTCAACCCGCGCCCCGGCGCCCAGATCAGCGAGACACCGCCGGAATACGTGGTCCCGGATGTCTACGTGCGTCATACCGACCGGGGCTGGCAGGTCGACCTGAATCCCGAGATCGCCCCGCGCATTCGCATCAACGACCTCTACGCCGGCATGGTCCGCCAGGTCTCCGATGCCCGCGACAGCGCCTTCATGCGCGATCAGCTGCAGGAGGCGCGATGGTTCATCAAGAGCCTGCACAGCCGCAACGACACCCTGCTGCGCGTGGCGCGCGCGATCGTCGAACGCCAGCAGGGGTTCCTGGAACACGGCGAGGTGGCGATGCAGCCGCTGATCCTGCGCGACATCGCCGAAGCCCTGGAGATGCACGAGTCCACGATCTCGCGGGTGACCACGCAGAAATACATGCACACCCCCCGCGGGGTGTTCGAATTCAAGTATTTCTTCTCCAGTCACGTGGGCACCAGTGACGGCGGGGAATGCTCCGCGACCGCGATTCGTGCCATGATCCGCGAACTCATCGAAGAGGAAACGCCGGGCAAACCGCTCAGCGATTCCCGCCTCGCCCAGATCCTGGCGGATCGGGGCATCAACGTGGCCCGGCGTACCGTGGCCAAATACCGGGAGGGCATGAACCTGCCATCCTCCAGCGAGCGCCGCCAGATGGCCGCCATGCCGACCGGAAGCAAACCGAAAGGAGCCTGACCCATGCAGATCAATCTCACCGGACACCACGTCGACATCACCGACGCCCTGCGCGACTACGTCAACGAGAAATTCCAGAAGCTGGAACGCCACTTCGACAAGGTGATCGACGTGCACGTGGTGCTGAACCACGAGAAGACGCAGAAGCTGCACAACAAGGCGGAAGCGAATCTGCAGGTCAGCGGCAACCACATCCACGCCGAGGCCAGCCACGATGACATGTACGCCGCCATCGACGGCCTGATCGACAAGGTCGACCGCCAGCTGATCAAGCACAAGGAGAAGGTCAAGGATCATCATCGCGCCGAGGGCGCCCAGCGCAACCGCGAACAACCCGAGTAAGCCGATGAATCCGGCCGAGCTCATCACCCCGGAGCGCATCGGACTGGAAACCGACTGCTCCAGCAAGAAACGAGCGCTGGAAACCCTCGCCGATCTGCTGGTGGACGGGGCCGCGGACGGACTGGCGGCCAGTGCCGCGTTCGAAGCCATGTCGGCCCGCGAAAAACTGGGCTCCACCGGGCTCGGCCATGGCGTGGCGATCCCGCACGGCCGTCTCGCCGAGCTGGATACGCCCCGCATCGCGGTCCTGCGTCTGGATCAGGGCGTGGATTTCGAAGCCATGGACCACGAACCGGTGGACATCCTGATCGCCCTGCTGGTGCCGGAAGAGGCCACCAGCGAACACCTGGACCTGCTGGCCCAGCTCGCGCGCGGGCTGTCGCAGCCGGACACCCTCGCCGGCATCCGGCGCGCCGCGGACAGCGCGGGGGTCCAGCAGGCCCTCACCCGGGCCCTGGGAGATACCTGACCATGGCCGACCGGGCGGAAGCGGCAGCCGACGGCACCGCGAGCAACATCACCATCGCCGCGCTCACGCGGGCGATGGGGAGCCGTCTGGACCTGCGCTACGTCCACGGAGAGGAGGCCGCGGGCGACCGCGAACTCCTGGGATTCGGGGATGGCGACCTGCCGCTGGCCGGCCACCTGAACCTGATCCGCCCCAACCGCATCCAGGTCATCGGCGACTACGAGGCCCGCTACATCGCCGGCCTGTCCGACGAGCAGCGTGACCACCTGGTGCTGGAAATGGCCCGCACCGGTACTACCATGGTGATCTTCGCCGAGGACACCTGCCCGTTCCCGCGCATGCCGCAGACAGGTGACGACCCCCTGCCGGTGATCCTGTGCACACGCACATCCTCGCACGAAGTCATCGCGCTGCTGCGCTATTTCCTGCAGCAGCGCCTCGCCCATTTCGAGGTGCGCCACGGGGTGTTCATGGAGATCCTCGGGATCGGTGTACTGATCTCGGGGGCCTCCAGCGTTGGCAAGAGCGAGGTCGCACTCGAGCTGATCTCGCGTGGCCACCGGCTGATCGCCGATGATGCCCCCGAGTTCGCGCGCATTGCCCCGGATATCGTGCGCGGACACTGCCCCGCCCTGCTCCAGGACCGGCTCGAGGTGCGCGGCCTGGGCGTGCTCAACATCCGCGCGATGTACGGCGACTCGGCGATCAAGGGCGGCAAGTATCTGCGCCTGATCATCGATCTGCGCGATCACAACGAGCCCTCGCCGGTGCCGGACGATCGCCTGAACGGGCGCCGCGGCGAGAGCGAGATCCTCGGCCTGCGCATCCCGCTGATCAGCCTGCCGGTGGCGCCGGGGCGCAACATCGCGGTCATGATCGAGGCCGCGGTCCGCAATCACCTGCTGCACATGCAGGGCTACATCGCCGGGGACGACCTGCGCGCCCGCCAGCGGCGCCAGATGGGCGAGGATCAGCAGGAGGAATCCATCTTCCACATCGGCGGGCCCAGCACCACGGTCCCCAACCCCGATCCCGAGGGCTGACCGACATGCGTCTGCTGCTGGTCAGTGGTCTGTCGGGTTCCGGCAAGACCGTCGCCCTGCATACCCTGGAGGACGCCGGCTACTTCTGTGTCGACAACCTGCCGCTGCCGATGCTGCCGGAACTGGTGGAGAAGGTCCGCAGCGGCCATTACGACACCGGCGGTGACCGCCATCTGGCCGTGGGCGTGGACGTCCGTTCGGGCCTCGACGCCCTCAGCGGATTCGGTCAACTGCTGGGCGAGCTGCGTGGATCGGGCCTGGAGGTCGAGGTGCTGTTCCTCAATGCCTCCGACGAGGTCCTGCTGCGTCGCTACCACCTGACCCGCAGACGCCATCCGCTGGCACGCGATGGCATCCCGCTGGTGGAAGCGATCGGAATGGAACGGACCTGGCTGGGGCACGTGGCGGTAGAAGCCGACCTGACCGTGGACACCAGCCGGCTGTCGATGCACGACCTCGCGCGCACGCTCCGGGCCCGGGTCGGCAGCCGCGAGACCGCCGGCCTGTCGCTGCTGTTCCAGTCCTTCGGCTTCAAGCACGGCTCGCCGCTGGATTCCGATTTCGTGTTCGACGTGCGCTGTCTGCCCAACCCCTACTACGAGCGCGAACTGGCGCCACTGACCGGGCTGGATCCGGCGGTAGCGCATTTCCTCGACAGCCATGGCGAGGTCGGGGCGATGTTCGACTCCATCCACGGTTTTCTCGACACCTGGATCCCGCGGCTGGTGGCGGACCATCGCAGCTATGCCACGGTCTCCATCGGCTGTACCGGCGGGCGCCACCGCTCGGTCTACCTTGTGGAACGGCTGGCGGCTGCGTGGCGCGAACGGGAACATGTTACTGTTAGCACCCGTCATCGCGAGCTCGATTCTCTCTCCCCTGAAACGGAGTAGTTCCATGGGCGTCGGTCTGATCCTGATCACGCATCAAAACCTGGGCGATACACTCCTGCAGACCGCGCAGAGCATGCTGGGAGACCTGCCCGAGGACTGCGAGTCCATGGCGATGTCGCAAAGCGACGATCCGGACGATATCCAGGCGCAGGCGCGCGCCCGCATGGAGACCCTCGACAGCGGTGCCGGTGTGCTGGTCCTGACCGACATGTTCGGCTCCACGCCGGCCAACGTGGCCAGCCGCGTGGCGCGCGGACACAACGCGCGCGTGATCGCGGGCGTCAACCTGCCGATGCTCGTCCGCGTACTCAACTACCGCCATCTGCCCCTGAGCGAACTGGTCAACAAGGCGCTGTCCGGGGGCCATGACGGAATCCTTCTCTGCGACCAGGAATCCAGCGATGCCGCAGCGCGCAGTTCCCATCGTTAACCGGCTGGGCATGCATGCCCGGGCCGCCGCGAAGTTCGTCAGCCTCGCCAGTCAGTACACCGCCGATGTCACCGTCGCCCGCAACGATCAGGAAGTGAACGGCAAGAGCATCATGGGGGTGATGATGCTGGCCGCCGCCCAGGGCTCGGAGATCACCATCCGGACCGACGGCGCGGAGGATGCCGAGGCGGCGCTGGATGCCCTGACCGAACTGGTCGCCGACCGCTTCGGCGAGGAATCCTGAGGCTCATACCCCCAGAAGACCGCCGGCCAGGGCGAACCACAGCGGCAGGGTAACCAGCGAAAGGGCCGTGGTCAGGGTTACCGCGGCCGCGTACAGCCCCGTATCCAGCCCGAAGCGGTCACAGAACACCAGCCCCAGCACCATCGCCGGCATGGCCGCCTCCAGCACCGTTCCGGTCGCGGGGATCCCCTCCATCCCCAGCAGCCACACCAGCCCCAGCGCCACCGCCGGTGCCAGCAGCAGCTGGATCCCCACAACGACCGCCAGCGGCCGCGCGTCGCGCCCGTGAAAGCGGTGGAACACCAGTGCCAGGCCCAGCGCGAACAGCATCAGCGGCGACACCGAATCCGCCAGCAGTCCCAGCCACTCCTCCAGCCAGACCGTCTGCGGCACCCCGCCCAGGTTCAGGGTGACACCGGCGAGGGCGGCCCAGATCGACGGCACCGACAACAGGCCACGCAACGGATGCACCGCCGGCATGCGACCGTCGCCGTAACGGCGCGCGAGAACCACGCCCAGGGTCAGCACCAGCGGCAGGCAGGCGAACAGGTCGTACTGGATGGCCACCGCGCGCCCCGCCTCGCCGAACAGACTGTCGAGGATCGGCAGGCCCAGATAGGTCGCGTTGGGCCAGGCAGCGGCCAGCAGCATCGCGCCCACCGCGGCGCGGTCGGCAGTGCATGCTCGGCACGCACCGGCGGTAACGGCCAGGGTGATCAGGACCGTCGCCCCGGCGACCAGGGCGATGCGGACCGAGTCCAGACCCAGCGGTGCGGTCCACAGGACCTGCAGCACCAGCGCGGGCAGCAGCAGGTAATAGACGAGCGTGGTGAGGACCCGGCGGGTGGTTTCGGCATCCAGACCGCCGGGCTGCAGGATCCGCCAGCCGACCCCGGCAACGATCAGGGCCCCCATCTGGGTCATCACGCTGAACACGGGGGGAGGGACCTCGTCGGCTTGTCAGGGTCGGTTCGAGTGGCGGACGGAGCGGCCCGGGAACGGGCCGCGGGAGCTCAGGTTATTGCGGCAGGTGCCGGACTCAGGCGTTGCCGCCGGCCTGCTGCTCCTGTTCCTGCTGCTGCTTTTCGATGTCGGCGCGCACGGCCTCCATGTCCAGCTCGCGCACCTTGCCCAGCACCTCGTCCAGCTGCGCCGCGGACAGCACGCCGGGCTGCGAGAACACGATGACCTGCTCGCGGAAGATCATCAGGGTCGGGATGGACCGGATCTGGAAGGCCCCGGCGATGCCCTGCTCCTCGTCGGTGTTGACCTTGGCGAAGACGACGTCGTCGTGCTTGTTCGAGGCTTCCTCGAAGGTCGGCGCGAACTGCTGGCACGGGCCGCACCACGGCGCCCAGAAATCCAGGATGACGATGTCATTCCCGGTGATGGTGGATTCGAAGTTGTCCTGCGTGAGTTCCTGAACGGCCATGATCGGCTCCGGCTTGAAATTACGGCCCTTTACCTTAACAGGCCGCCCGGATGCTGTCAGGGAGACGACTGCGCGAGCATGGCCGCCCGCAGACGCTCGAGACGATCGATCGGATCATCGGATTCGAGCAGCGACTGTTTGATCCCGAGATCCACCGGCAGCAGCTCGGCAAGCCGCCCGGCCACCCAGGCCGAATCATCCAGGTGCCGTTCGAGGTGCGACCAGGGCGTGCCCAGCTGATCCAGCAGACGCTCCAGCAGATCGGCCAGCGATGCATAGTCCACCGGCAGGCTGACCGCCGGCCATTCGTCCAGCGGCTCCACCTCGCCCAGCCACAGTCCGTCATCTCCGCGCCGCGGGTTGTGGATCTGCTGGCGCTGCGCCCCCTTGGCGAGGATCCCCAGCAGACCGTCGGAGCGCTGGTCCCAGTCGATGATGCGCGCCTCGGTGCCCACTGCATGGAACCCCACCGTCGGATCCGATTCGTCCGGCGGCTCTTCGCCCTCGGCGGGCGGCTCGATCGCCACCACCACGAAGCCGCTGTCGTCGCGCAGGCAGCCACGCACCATGTCGAGATAGCGCGTTTCGAAGATCCGCAACGGCAGCAGACCACCCGGGAACAGTACGGTGTTCAGCGGAAACAGCGGAAGCGTCTTCATTCGGGGCCGTCCTCTCCGGCTTGGCCATGCCCGGCCCCCCAGCGGGGACCCAGTGCGTGTTCGATCTGCAGGTGATCCAGGACCCGCGCCACCATGAAATCGATCAGGTCCTGCAGACCTTCGGGGCGATGGTAGAACGCCGGATTGGCCGGCATCACCACGGCGCCCATGCGGGTCAGGCGCAGCATGTTCTCCAGATGGATCTCGGAGAACGGGGTCTCGCGCACCACCAGGATCAGGCGGCGGCGCTCCTTCAGGACCACGTCGGCGGCGCGTTCGATCAACCCGCGCGAGGCCCCGGTCGCTACCGCCGAGACCGTGGCCGTGGTACAGGGGCACACGACCATGGACTCGGGGGCCGCCGAGCCGCTGGCCACCGGGGCGGTCCACTGATCCGGGCCGTAACACTGGATCTGACCCGGCGCGGCAGCGTAGCGTTCACTGAAGAACCGGGCGATCTCCGCCGGCCGCCCGGGCACGCCGAGGTCGGTCTCCATCCCGAGCACCACCTGCCCCGGCTTCGACACCATCAGATGCACTTCGACCCCGGCCTGCACCAGACACTCCAGCAGGCGCAGGCCATAGGGAGCCCCCGACGCGCCGGTCAGGGCCAGGGCGATGCGCCGACTCATGACCGCTCCTCCCGCAGGCGGTCGATCAGGCGCTGATGCAGCCCGCCAAAACCGCCGTTGCTCATGATCACCAGGGTGTCGCCGGGTCGCAGGCCGTCCAGCAGCCCCTGCAGCAGCTCATCCACCGACGCCGCCACCGTCAGGCGTTCTTCCAGGCGGGTGCGCAGCGGACCGATGGCCCAGTCCAGGTCGGGTGGCCGGTACAGGTGCACGCCGTCGGCGCGATCCAGGGCATCGCCCAGCGCACCCGCGTGCACCCCCATGCGCATGGTGTTGGACCGGGGCTCCAGCGCCACCAGCAGGCGCCCGCCCTCGTCCAGTCCGCCGCGCAGACCCTCGAGGGTCATGCGGATGGCGGTGGGGTGATGGGCGAAGTCATCCAGGACCCGGACCCCGGCGATCTCCGCGCGCAGTTCCTGGCGTCGACGGACCCCGCGAAACTCCGGCAGCGCCGCGAGCCCGGTGGTCAGCGGCACGCCGGCGTGGCGGGCCGCGGCCAGCGCCGCCAGGGCATTGGCCTGGTTGTGCCGACCGCACATCGACCATTCAACGCGACCACACGGCTGTTCGTTTTCCAGGACCTCGAAGCAGCGCCCGTCGGCTGACAGCGAGCGAGCGCTCAGCGCGACCGGCGAGTCTGCGGGGCCATCCTCGCCGGTCGCGAGCCGCTCCACCGGTGTCCAGCAGCCGGACTCCAGCACGCGTTCCAGCGCGGCGTCCCCGGCGGGCATCAGGATCTTGCCCTGGCCCGGCACGGTGCGCACCAGATGATGAAACTGACGCTCGATCGCCTGCAGATCCGGGTAGATGTCGGCGTGATCGTACTCCAGGTTGTTCAGCACCAGGGTCCGTGGTCGGTAATGGACGAACTTGGCGCGCTTGTCGAAGAACGCACTGTCGTATTCGTCCGCCTCGATCACGAAGAACGGCGACTCGCCGAGACGCGCGCTCACGCCGAAGTTGCCGGGGACCCCGCCGATCAGGAATCCTGGCGCCATGCCGGCGTATTCCAGGATCCAGGCCAGCAGCGAGCTGGTGGTGGTCTTCCCGTGGGTCCCCGCGACCGCCAGCACCCAGCGGTCGTGCAGCACGTGCTCCGCCAGCCACTGGGGACCGGAGGTGTACGCCTGCCCGCGGTCCAGCATCGCTTCCACCGCGGGCGTGCCACGGGTCATCACGTTGCCCACCACCACCGGGACGTCCTCGGGCAGGGCTTCGGCCTCGTAACCCGCGTGGTAAGGGATGCCCGCGGCCGCCAGCTGCTCGCTCATGGGGGGATAAAGCGTCTGCGCGTCGGCCCCGCTCACGCGATAGCCGCGGGCGCGCGCCAGCTGCGCCAGCCCGCCCATAAAGGTCCCGCCGATCCCGAGGATGTGCAGATCGGCGGAGCGGTTCATGCCGTCACCGCCCCGGCCACGCCCTGGGTGATCACCGACGAGATCAGGACGAACCCCAGCGCGATCACGACCCCCGCCATGCGGTTCGACAGTTCGAGGGCCTGGTGCAGGATATGGCCATACACGAACAGCAACCAGCCCAGCAGGAGCAACATGCCCAGTACCGCCAGCGGCGGGGCCTCCCCGGCCTCCGGATCAATCGGAGCGACCAGCGTCAGCAACGCCATCAGCAGCCCGAGGATCGCCCCGGTACCCACCATCGCGGTAAAGGTCTGCACCTGGCGCCCGACAAAGCCCTGAAACCGCAGTGCCAGGGCCACGAAGCCGAACAGCACCGCCACGTCCACCAGATTCATGACCAGGGCCGCAGTCGCGCCATACATCGGCACGCCGATGGCCAGCCCCACGGCCACCGCGACCCCGGTCCAGAACACCGCGAGCGCGGGATCCGCCGGCAGGTCCTGCGGTCCGCGGCGGGCGCGCAGGATGTCCAGCATGACCAGCAGGCCGTTCACTCCCCGGCCTCCATGGCTTCCAGCGCCTCCAGTTCCTCGAGTTCGTCCAGCATTTCTTCGGCCCGCTCGTCGGCTCGCCGGCCCCCGGTAAGGAAATCGCGCCGCTGCAGATAAGCCCTGCGCATGGCGATGTAGGGGTCATCGGAAAGCTGGTCGATCATGGCCTCGGTGTCGATCAGCCCCGCACGCATGTCGACCACGTCCACCACCACCAGGCCGACCCACAGCGGCGTGCGATCGCGCCGGATGCTGCGGACGTTGCGCGGATCGGTCTGGCTGTCGACCAGGCGGGCGGGCGCATCCCGCGCGGTGCTGGGCCCCAGCAGCGGCAGCTGCAGATAGGGCCCGGACGGCACGCCCCAGGCACCGAGGGTCTGGCCGAAATCCTCGTTGTTCTTGTCCAGTCCCATCGGCGAGGCGACGTCGATCAGGCCGGCCAGACCGAACGTGGTGTTGAACATCAGCCGGCTGGTATCCGAGGCCGCGGCGTGCAGATTGCCCTGCAACAGGTTGTTGAACAGGACCGTCACGTCGTTGAGGTTGGAGAAGAAATTACCGACGCCCGTCTGCACCGGGTCGGGCAGGCGGCGGTACTGCACGGCCGTGGGCCTGAGGATCGCCTGGTCCACCTCCTGGTTGAAGGCGAACATCGCGCGGTTGTAGGACTCCCAGGGATCATCCGGATGGCGGTCCTCGGACGGTACGCTGGCGCAGCCGGCCAGGCCGAGCAGCAGACCGAGCGCCAGCCCGGGCACGACCAGCCACCGCAGCATGCCCCGCGCCGACCCTCGCGGACGCCCCGGGAAGCCCATGACCTCAGGTCCCGCTGCGGTTGCGGCTGGCCGCGATCCGCAGGCGCAGCGCGTTGAGCCGGATAAAGCCTTCGGCGTCCTTCTGGTCGTACGCGCCGGCGTCGTCCTCGAAGGTCGCGATGGACTCGTCGAACAGGCTGTCCGGCGACTGGCGACCGGCCACCATCACGTTGCCCTTGTACAGGCGCAGGCGCACCTCGCCGTTGACCACGCCCTGGGACTCGTCGATCGCCGCCTGCAGCATGCGCCGTTCGGGGCTCCACCAGTAGCCGTTGTAGATGATGCTGGCGTAGCGCGGCATCAGCTCGTCCTTCAGGTGGGCGGCCTCGCGATCCAGGGTGATCGACTCCAGCGCCCGGCGCGCGCGCAGCAGGATGGTACCGCCCGGGGTCTCGTAGCAGCCGCGCGACTTCATGCCGACATAACGGTTCTCGACGATGTCCAGCCGACCGATGCCATGGGCCCCGCCGCGCTCGTTCAGCTTCGACAGCAGCGCGGCCGGCGAGAGTTGCTTGCCGTTGATGGAGACCGGATCACCGTTCTCGAAACCGATGGTGAGGACCTCGGGCTCGTTCGGCGCGGCCTCGGGCGACACCGACCAGCGCCACATGTCCTCCTCGGAGTCGGTCCACGGATCCTCCAGCGGACCGCCCTCGTAGGAGATGTGCAGCAGGTTGGCGTCCATCGAGTACGGAGACTTCTTGCCCGCCTGGGCATAGTCCACCGGAATGCCGTGCTGTTCGGCGTATGCCATCAGGCGCTCGCGCGAATTGAGGTCCCATTCGCGCCACGGAGCGATCACCTCGATCCCCGGCTTGAGCGCGTAGGCCCCGAGCTCGAAGCGCACCTGATCGTTGCCCTTGCCGGTCGCGCCATGGGCGATCGCGTCGGCGCCGGTCTCCTCGGCGATCTCCACCAGCCGCCGCGCGATCAGCGGTCGGGCGATGGAGGTCCCCAGCAGGTATTCGCCCTCGTAGACCGTGTTGGCGCGGAACATCGGGAAGACGTAGTCGCGCACGAAGGTCTCGCGCAGGTCCTCGATGTAGATCTGCTTCACCCCCAGGGCCTCGGCCTTGGCGCGGGCCGGTTCGACCTCCTCGCCCTGGCCCAGATCGGCAGTGAAGGTGATGACCTCGCAGCCGTACTGCTCCTCCAGCCACTTGAGGATGACCGAGGTATCCAGACCGCCGGAATAGGCGAGGACGACGCGCTTGATGTTCGAACTCATGGGCATGCAATCCTTGGGAAAGACACTGAATCAATGTTTACGCCGGCCAGTCGGCCGGGCCTATCAAGCCATGGCGGCGGGTACGGCTACCAGGCCGTACCGTCCCCGGGTTCCACCGGCTGCGGAGCGGCCGGGTCATCCAGTGCGGGGTCGGCGTCACCGGCAGCCTCCGGTGCCGGATCCTCACCCGGAGCCCCGGAGCCGCTGCTGTCGCGCTCGCCCACCCACCAGATCTCGGCGCGACGGGCATCGCGTGACTCGTCCTCGACCCCGGGAGCGACGCCCCCGGCCTCGATTTCGATGTCGGCTTCGCCCAGGCCGGCCTCGCCAAGCGCGTCACGCACGGTTTCGGCCCTCTGCTGGCTGATTCGCCGGTTCACTCTGTCCGGGCCTTCGGCATCGGTCAAGCCGATCACCCGCAAACGCGGTCCTTCGACCCCGTCCAGGGCCGCCACCACCCGGTCCAGCGTCGCCCGGGCCTCACCATCCAGAGCCGTGCGCCCGGAATCAAAATAGACCACCCAGCGCTCGCGTGCCGTTCCGTCACCGGCCTCCGGGGCCCCTTCGGCCATCCCCTGCTCCGCCTGACAGATGCGGAAGCCCTCGACCCGGCGCCCAAAACGGATGCCACGGAAATGCACGATGTCCTCGCCGTCGGGGAACCCGATGCGCACATCATGGCCGGCGAGCAGACGGGCCTTGAGGGCCTGCACGCGATCGTCCGGCACACGGAAGCGGTCGTCCGGGCCCGCCCGCAGCATCAGCGACAATGGCGCCGGGCCGTCGCCGGGAAGCCATTCCGGTGCCCCGGTTTCCAGCGGCGCCTGCGAGCGCCCGGGCACGGGATAGGGCGGATCCCAGAACGCACGGACCGCCAGACCGGGACGGGTCTCGAACTGCAGCGAACCACCGTGGCGCACCCGCTGTTCCAGGCGGCACAGGTCGTCGATCTCGACCCGGGTCCAGTCCGAGCGCTCGAGCGTCTCCTGATACAGCGTGCCGCCCGGCGCCGGAGCGGCCAGCAGGACCAGCGCGGCGCCGGTCAGCCAGGCCGCCAGCCGCCCGGCGACCCGCGGCAACCCCGGACGTGACTCGCGGCGCACCCGCCCCTAACCCTTCTTCGGCGGCAGGATGTCGGTGATCGAGCCGTGCGCGGCCTCGGCGGCAAAGGCCACCGTCTCGCTCAACGTCGGATGCGGATGCACGGTCAGGCCGATGTCCTCCATCTCCGCGCCCATCTCCAGCGCCAGCATCGCCTCGCCGATCAGGTCGCCGGCGGAGGGGCCGACCAGGCCGGCGCCGATCACCCGGCCCTCGGCATCGAACAGCAGCTTGGTCATGCCGTCCTCGGCGCCCAGCGCGATTGCCCGGCCGGAGGCGGCCCAGGGGAACACACCCCTGGTATATTCGATGCCGTCGGCCTGCGCCTGCTCCTCGGTCACCCCCATCCACGCGACCTCCGGGTGGGTGTAGGCCACCGACGGGATCGCGCGGGCGTCGAAGTGCACCTTGTGCCCGGCGATCACCTCGGCCGCGACCTTGCCCTCGTGGGTCGCCTTGTGCGCCAGCATCGGCTGGCCGACCACGTCGCCGATGGCGAAGATGTGCTCGACATTGGTGCGCTGCTGGCTGTCGACCTCGATGAAGCCGCGCTCGCTGACCTGCACCCCGGCGGCCTCGGCGTTGATCTTCGCACCGTTCGGGCTGCGCCCCACGGCGACCAGCACGCGGTCGAAGGTGTCCTCTTCCGGCAGACCCTTGGCCTCGCCCTCGAAACGGCAGAAGATGCCCTGCTCGGTGGCCTCGGCCCCGGTCACCTTGCTCTTGAGGAAGATGTTCTCGAAGCGCTTCTTCGCGCGCTTCTCGAACGGGCGCACGATGTCGCGGTCCGCCCCCGGCATCAGGGTGTCGGACAGCTCGACCACCGTGACCTTCGTGCCCAGCGACTCGTACACGCAGGCCATCTCCAGGCCGATGATGCCGCCGCCGATCACCAGCATGCGCTCGGGGATGTCGGCCAGATCCAGCGCATCGGTGGAGTCCATCACCCGGTCGTCGTCCCAGGGGAAGCCGGGCAGTTTCACCGCCTGCGAGCCGACGGAGATGATCGCGTGCTCGAAGCCGATCACCTCGCGGCCATCATCCCCCTCGACCGCGATGCTGTGGGCCCCGGTGAATTCGCCGACGCCCTGCACCACGCGCACCTTGCGCTGCTTGGCCAGCTGCTTGAGGCCGCCGGTCAGCTTCTTGACCGTCTTGTCCTTGTAGCCGCGCAGGCCGTCGAGGTCGATCTCGGGCTCGCCGAACTTGATGCCCAGCGCGGCGAAGCGCTCGGCCTCGTGCAGCACCTCGCCGGCGTGCAGCAGTGCCTTGGACGGGATGCAGCCGACGTTCAGGCAGACCCCGCCGATCTGGGGATAGCGTTCGACCATCACCACGTCCAGGCCCAGGTCCGCGGCGCGGAACGCAGCGGTGTAGCCGCCGGGGCCGGAGCCCAGCACCAGCACCTGGCACTGGCTGTCGGTATTCGGGTCGGCCGCGGCCTGCGGTGCCGGGGTGGAGGATGCCCCGGCCGCGCCGGCGGGTTCCGCGGACGCCGCCTCGGTATCCTCCGCCGGGGCGGGCGAAGCCTCGCTGTCCGCGGCCTCCGCACCGGCCTCCAGTTCCAGGATCGGATCCCCCTGAGACACCCGCTGGCCGGTCTTCACGTGCACGGATTTGACCGTACCCGCCTGCGGTGCCGGGACATCGATGGTCGCCTTGTCCGATTCGAGCGTGATCAGCGGATCTTCCGGGGCGATGGTACTGCCCGGCTGGACCAGGACCTCGATGATCTCGACATCCTTGAAATCGCCGATATCCGGGACTTCGACGGTGGTGGTCTGACTCATGACAAAGCTCCGGTGATTACAGCAGCATGCGCCGCATGTCGGACAGCAGCGCGCTCAGCGTGGTGGTGAAGCGGGCACCCAGGGCCCCGTCGATCACCCGGTGGTCGTAGGACAGGGCCATCGGCAGCACCAGACGCGGCTCGAATTCCTCGCCGTTCCAGACCGGCTGCATCGAGGCCTTCGACACCCCGAGGATGGCGACCTCCGGGGCATTGACGATGGGCGTGAACTGGGTACCGCCGATGCCGCCGAGGCTGGAGATGGTCAGGCAGCCGCCCTGCATGTCGGCGGGCTTGAGTTTCTTCTCGCGCGCCCGCTTCGACAGGTCCATCAGTTCGGAGGCGATGTCCACCAGACTCTTGCGGTCCACGTCACGCACGACCGGAACCACCAGACCATCCGGCGTATCCACGGCCACGCCCAGGTGATAGTACTGCTTGATCACCAGATTCTCGCCGGTCGCGTCCAGCGAGGCATTGAAGCGCGGGTATTCCTTGAGCGCGGAGACCACCGCTTTCATCAGGAACGGCAGGAAGGTGATCTTGACCCCCTGCTTCTCGTATTCGGCCTTCAGCGACTTGCGGAAGTCCTCCAGCTCGGTGATGTCGGCCTCGTCGAACTGCGTCACGTGCGGAACGGTAACCCAGTTGCGATGCAGGTTCTGGCCGGTGAGCCGGTTGATCTTCGACAGCGGCTGGGTCTCGATCGGACCGAACTCGGAGAAGTCGATCTCCGGCATGGGTTCGACCCCCAGTCCGGAACCGGCGGGCTGGCTGAGCGCGCGCTTGACGAAGGCCTGCACGTCCTCGCGCAGGATGCGCCCCTTGCGACCGCTCCCCTCGACCTTGGACAGGTCCACACCCAGCTCGCGCGCGAACTTGCGCACCACGGGCGAGGCATGGGCGCGACGGAACGCAGACTCGTTCTCGATATGGGCGGTGGGCGATGCCCGCGGGCCACCCTGGCCGCCCTGCCCGCCGGTACCACCCGAGTCGCCGGCCGATGCCCTGGCCGGCGCGGACCCGGTATCCGGCGCGCTGGCCGCTGCCGCGGGTGCCGATTCTTCGCCTCCGGCGGAGGCGGCCGGCTCGGCGGCGGCCTCCGCCGGAGCTTCCGCGGCACCACTGGCGGCAGCCTCGTCCGCGGGGGCCAGTTCGAGGATCGCATCCCCCTGCGAGACGCGGTCCCCGGCCTTGACCTTCATGCCCTGCACGGTACCGCCCTGCGGTGCCGGGATCTCGATGGAGGCCTTGTCCGACTCCAGGGTGATCAGCGGGTCCTCGGGCGCCACGGTGTCACCCGGCTTGACCAGTACCTCGATGATCTCGACGTCCTTGAAGTCACCGATATCGGGGACTTCAACCGTAATCGTGTCGCTCATGTCTGCTCCTGCCTCGGGACGCCGGCCTCAGGCCTGCAGGGGGTTGGGACGATCGGTGTCGATCTCGTATTTGTCGATCGCCTCGCGGACGGTCTTCGCCTCGACGGTCCCGGCATCGGCCAGGGCCTTCAGCGCGGTCACCGCGATGTGGTAGCGGTCGACTTCGAAGTGGCGCCGCAGCGCGGAGCGCAGGTCCGAACGGCCGAAACCGTCGGTGCCCAGCACGCGATAGTCGGCGGGCACATAAGCGCGGATCTGATCGGCGAAGTTCGACACGTAGTCGGTGGCCGCGACCACCGGCGCCTCGGAACCGCCCAGGCACTGCTCGACCCAACTGCGACGCGGCTTCGCGTCCGGATGCAGCCGGGCGTGGCGCTCGCAGTCGCGACCGTCACGCGCCAGCTCGGTGAAACTGGTCGCGCTCCAGACCTCGGCCGACACACCGAAGTCCTGCTCCAGCAGCGCCGCGGCCTCGATCGCCTCGCGCAGGATGGTACCGGAACCCAGCAGGCGGACCTTCTTTTTCTTGCGTCCGCCGGCCTGGAAACGATACAGGCCACGGCGGATGCCCTCTTCGGCGCCCTCCGGCATCGCCGGCTGATGGTAGTTCTCGTTCATCGCCGTGATGTAGTAGAAGACGCTCTCCTGCTCGCGGAACATGCGCCGCATGCCGTCCTGCACGATCACCGCCAGCTCGTAGGCGAACGTCGGATCGTAGGCGATGCAGTTGGGCACGTTGGCCGCCATCATGTGGCTGTGGCCGTCGTTGTGCTGCAGCCCTTCGCCGGCCAGGGTGGTGCGGCCGGCGGTGCCGCCGATCAGGAAACCGCGCGCCCGCTGGTCGCCGGCGGCCCAGATCAGATCGCCGATGCGCTGGAACCCGAACATCGAATAGAAGATGTAGAACGGGATGGTCGCGACGCCGTGGGTGGAGTAGGACGTCGCGGCGGCGATCCAGGAGGAGATCGAGCCGGCCTCGTTGATCCCTTCCTCCAGGATCTGGCCGCCCTTGTCCTCCTTGTAATACATCACCTGGTCCTTGTCCTGCGGCTCATAGAGCTGACCGACCGAGGAATAGATACCCAGCTGGCGGAACAGGCCTTCCATGCCGAAGGTACGCGCCTCGTCCGGGACGATTGGGACCACGTGCCGCCCGATCTTCTTGTCGCGCGCGAGGATCTGCAGCATGCGCACGAAGGCCATGGTGGTGGACATTTCGCGATCGCCGGAGTCCTCCAGCAGCCCGGAAAAGGCGTCCAGTCCGGGGACCTCCAGCGGCGTGGTCATGTGCCGCCGCTGCGGCAGGTAACCGCCGAGCGCCTTGCGCCGCTCGTGCATGTACTGCATCTCGTCGGAGTCGGGATCCGGCTTGAGATACTCGGCCCGTTCCACCTGCTCGTCGGACAGCGGGATGTTGAAGCGGTCACGGAAGTGTTTCATGTCCTCCGTGTCCATCTTCTTCTGGCTGTGGGTGCGGTTCTGGGCCTCGCCCGCCGACCCCATGCCGTAGCCCTTGACGGTGTGCGCCAGGATCACGGTCGGTTGCCCGGTATGCTCCATGGCCTCCTTGTAGGCCGCGTAGACCTTGACCGGGTCGTGCCCGCCGCGATTCAGGCGCCAGATCTCCTCGTCGGACATGTTGGCGACCATCGCCTTGAGCTCGGGATACTTGCCGAAGAAGTGCTCGCGCACGTAGGCCCCGTCGTTGGCCTTGTAGTTCTGGTAGTCGCCGTCGACCGCCTCCATCATGCGTTTCTGCAGCAGGCCGTCGGTGTCCTTGGCCAGCAGCGGCTCCCAGTAGCGCCCCCACAGGACCTTGATGACGTTCCAGCCGGCGCCACGGAAGATCGCTTCCAGCTCCTGCACGATCTTGCCGTTGCCGCGCACCGGCCCGTCGAGGCGCTGCAGGTTGCAGTTCACCACCCAGGTCAGGTTGTCCAGCTTCTCGCGCGAGGCCAGGGTGATCGCCCCCATGGTCTCGGGCTCGTCGACCTCGCCGTCGCCGACGAAGCTCCACACATGACGATTCTCGGTCTGCGCCAGCCCGCGATCCTGCAGGTAGCGCATGAAGCGCGCCTGATAGATGCTCATGATCGGGCCCAGCCCCATGGACACCGTCGGGAACTGCCAGAAGTCCGGCATCAGCCAGGGGTGCGGGTAGGAGGACAGCCCCTTGCCGTCCACCTCGCGGCGGAAGTGATCCAGCTGCTCCTCGGTCAGGCGCCCTTCGAGGAAGGCACGGGCGTAGATCCCCGGCGAGGAATGCCCCTGAGCGAACACCAGATCACCGCCGTGCTCGTGCGACGGGGCGCGCCAGAAATGGTTGAAGCCGACGTCGTAGAGCGTGGCCCCGGAGGCGAAGGACGCGATGTGACCACCCAGTTCCGGCGACACCCGGTTGGCCTTGACCACCATCGCCATCGCGTTCCAGCGGATGTAGGAACGGATACGATGTTCCAGCGCGCCGTCGCCGGGGTACACCGGCTCGAGGTGCGGCGGGATGGTATTCACGTAGGCGGTGTTGGCCGAGTACGGGAGATAGGCTCCACTGCGCCGGGCCTTGTCCACCAGGGCCTCCAGCAGGGCGTGCGCCCGTTCGGGCCCGTCGGCCTCCATCACGGAGGCAAGGGCGTCGATCCACTCCTGGGTTTCCTGCGGATCGATGTCATTCGGGATGGCGTTCAGGTCCATGCGTCTACCCCTGAAAACGGGTTGGGAAACGGTTCGCGGGCGCGGGGCCGTGCCACCGGGCGCGGGGCGGTTCTGCTACCATGCCGCGGCCCGGGCGGACAGAAAGGCGCAAGTATCCCGACTGTGTTGCCAACAGGTCAAGCGAAAGCGTTCTATGGCGCCGATCTCCCGCAAAACGGGAAGGATATGCAAAGATCTTCCCGAAATCGATTCGAACCAAGGTAACCGCATGGCCGCACCCGCCCAGCTCGATCCGTCGCACCGCCCCATGGCCCACCGCTTCCGCGGCTTCCTGCCCGTGGTCGTCGATGTGGAAACCGGGGGTTTCGACTGCGAACGCCACGCACTGCTGCAGGTGGCCGCGGTCTTCCTGCGCCGCAACGAGCAGGATCGCCTGGAGCGCGCCCATACCGTCAGTCTGCACGTGCGTCCGTTCGAAGGCTCGGAGATGGATCCGAAGTCGCTGGAGGTCAACGGGATCGACCCCTACCATCCGCTGCGCGCGGCGTGGCCGGAAGATCAGGCGATGGGCCGACTGTTCAGCGAGGTGCGCCGCGAGGTCAAGCTGAACCTGTGCAAGCGCGCGATCCTGGTGGGACACAATGCCCATTTCGACCTGGGCTTCGTACACAAGGCGGCGGACCGCTGCGGGATCAAGCGCAACCCCTTCCACCCGTTCAGCAGCCTGGACACCGTTTCGCTGGCCGCACTGGCCTACGGCCAGACCGTACTCGCGCGCGCGGCGCGCGCCGCCGGGCTGGAGTGGGACAACGATTCCGCTCACAGCGCGGCCTTCGATGCCGAAAAGACCGCCGACCTGTTCTGCGCGGTCGCCAACCACTGGCAGGACCACATCGGCGTGCCGCAGGCCGCGCTGCAGCTGCCCGACCCCGAGGAGCTGCCGCCCGGCAGCTGACCACAAAAAAGGCCCGCCACCGCGATCGCGATGACGGGCCGGGCACGCCGCGGGCCGGGCGCCTCAGCCGGCGTTGCGCTGGGCGTGCTTGTCGTGGGCCTCGTCGACCATCTTCTTCAGCTCGCCGCTTTCGAACATCTCCAGGGTGATGTCGCAGCCGCCGATGAGCTCGCCGTCGATATAGACCTGCGGGAAGGTCGGCCAGTCGGCGAAGCGCGGCAGATTCTGCATGACCTCCTGGTCGGCGATCACGTTCACGTAGCCGAACTCGCGCTCGCAGCGCTTCAGCGCCTCCACCGCGCGGCTGGAGAAGCCGCACATCGGGAACTGCGGGCTCCCCTTCATGAAGATCACGACCGGGTTTTCTTCCACCTGCTGGCGGATACGGTCCATTACATCCATTGCTGTACTCCTGATACGGGCCTGATGGGTGATTGCGATAAGGAAACGTGCCGGGCGCAGCGGTGCCGCCCCCGCGACAAAGTCCGAGTATTATACTCAGACATTGAAGCGAAAATGTACAACGTCCCCTTCACGCATGACGTATTCCTTGCCTTCGAGCCGCCACTTGCCGACATCCTTGGCCCCCTGTTCGCCGCCATGCTCCACGTAGTCGTCGTAGGCGACCACCTCGGCACGAATGAAGCCCTTCTCGAAGTCGGTGTGGATCACGCCCGCGGCCTGCGGCGCGGTGGAGCCCCGACGCACGGTCCAGGCGCGCACCTCCTTCTCTCCGGCGGTGAAGAAGGTCTGCAGGTCCAGCAGCTCGTAGGCGGTGCGGATCACCCGGTCGAGACCGGGTTCCTCGAGACCCAGATCGGCCAGGAACTCGGCACGCTCGTCAGGTTCCAGCACCGCGATCTCGGCCTCGATGGCAGCGCACACGCTGACCACCTGCGCGCCCTCCTCGGCGGCCTTCTCGCGCACCGCGCGCACCTGCTCGTTGTCCTCGGCCAGCCCCGCTTCATTCACGTTGGCGATATACATCAGCGGCTTGATGGTCAGCAGGTGCAGATCGCGCAGCAGCTCGAGCTCCTCCGGCTCCAGCGCCTGGGCACGCACCGGGATGCCCTCGCCCAGCCCCTCGGCGACCTTCTCCGCGGCCTGCAGCCGGGCGATGGCTTCCTTGTCCTGGGACTTGGCGGCCCGAGTCAGGCGCGTGAGGGCCTTGTTGACGGTCTCCAGGTCCGCCAGCATCAACTCGGTGCTGATGGTCTCGATGTCCGCCAGCGGATCCACGCGCCCGGATACGTGAACGATGTCATCGTCCTCGAAGCAGCGCACCACCTGGGCGATGGCATCGGTCTCGCGAATATGCGCGAGGAACTGATTGCCCAGCCCCTCGCCCTGAGCCGCCCCGGACACCAGCCCCGCAATGTCGACGAACTCCACGGTCGTCGGGAGGACCCGCTCCGGCGACACCAGCGCTGCCAGTTTCTCCAGCCGCGGATCCGGCACCTCCACCACGCCAACGTTGGGGTCGATGGTGCAGAAGGGGTAGTTCTCCGCGGCGATCTCCGCGCGCGTCAGGGCGTTGAACAGGGTCGACTTGCCGACGTTGGGCAGGCCGACGATGCCGCATTTCAGACTCATGGGATTTCCTCGGATGTAACTCGGTGCGGGCTCAGCCGGAGCCGCGACCGTGCAGATGGCGCACGGCCTCGTCCCAGCGGCCGGCCAGCAGGGCCGGGATCTCGCGCGCCGCGTCGTCCAGTGCCTCGCCGATCGCCCGAGCCGCATCGCGATCGGGACGATCCAGCACGAACGGGACCACCTGGTCGCGTTCGCCGGGATGACCGATACCGACGCGCAGACGGCAGTAGGCGGGGCCGCCCAGGTGCCGGTGCAGGTCGCGCAGACCGTTGTGCCCGCCATGCCCTCCGCCATGCTTCAGGCGGACCACCCCGGGCTCGAGATCCAGCTCGTCGTGGACGACCAGGATCTCCTCCGGGGCGATGCGATAGAAATCGGCGCATTTGCGCACCGGCAGGCCGCTCCTGTTCATGAAGGACATCGGCTTGAGCAGCCAGGCATCACCTTCGGGGAGGGTCAGCCGGGCAGCCTCGCCATCGAAGCGGTTCTCCGGGCGAAAGCGGACGCCGTGATCACGGGCCAGGGCATCCACAAACCAGAAGCCCGCGTTATGCCGGGTTTCGGCGTAACGCGGGCCCGGGTTGCCCAGCCCGACCACCAGGCGAATCGGCGCAGGTCGGCTGGTCATGCGGGAGGTCGTGACCGCGGCGTTCAGCCGTTGTCTTCCTCGCCGCCGGCTTCCTCGCCCGCGGCCTCGTCACCACCTTCCTCGCCTTCGGCGCCCTCGGCGGCGGCCGCACCACCACCGCCGCCACCCTTGGCGGAACGCGGCAGCTGCACGGTCACGACCGCGTAGTCGTATTCGTCGCCCTGCATCAGCGCGACCATCTCGACACCCTTGGGCAGATTGCCCTTCAGGTCGGACAGGTGCAGCGTCTCGCCCACGTCGACGTCGGTCATGTCGATGTCGATCGATTCCGGCAGGTCGTCCGGCAGGCACTCGACCTCGATCTCGTTGACCTGACGGTTGATCATGCCGCCGCCGGGCTTCACGCCCTTGCAGGTCTCCTCATTGAGGAAATGGATGGGCACGTTCACGCGGATCGGCTGGTTGGCGCTCACGCGCAGCAGATCCACGTGATAGATGGTGGGCTTGAACGGATGGCGCTGCACATCGCGCAGGATCGCCTTCTGCGACTGGCCGTCCAGCTTGACCGTCAGGATGTGCGAGTAGAACGCATCTTCCTTCAGGTTGTGGACCATCGCGTTGTGATCCAGCGTGATCGGCACTGCGGGATCTTCGCCGCCATACAGAATGGCAGGCAGCTTGCCGGCGCGACGCAGGCGGCGGCTCGCACTCGAACCCTGTTCGTCACGCTTTTCGGCTTCAAGGGTAAAACTCATGCTCATGATGACGTTCTCCAGAATGAACGCGCCCCACCCGCGACCAGGTGAGGCGTAAAGCGGGAGGCCCATCCTCCCGGATTCGGGGCAGCCGGCGACCGCCGGCGACGCAGGCCGGGTTCCGCCGGCCCGGGCTCAGTCCACGAACAGCGAGCTCACGGACTCCTCGCGGTTGATGCGGCGGATGGTCTCCGCGAGCATCTCCGCGACCGAAAGCTGCCGGATCTTCGGACAGGCCTGCGCGTTGGGCTGGAGGGCCAGGGTGTCGGTCACCACCAGCTCGTCCAGCGCCGAACCGTTTATGTTATCAATCGCCGCGCCGGAAAGCACGGGGTGAGTGGCATAGGCGCTGACCGAGGAGGCGCCATGCTGCTTCAGCGCCTTCGCCGCCTGACACAGGGTGCCGGCCGTATCCACCAGGTCGTCGATGATGATGCAGGACTTGCCGCGCACGTCCCCGATGATGTGCATCACTTCGGATTCGTTGGCGCGCGGACGGCGCTTGTCGATGATGGCCAGGTCGGCATCGTCCAGCCGCTTGGCGATGGCGCGGGCGCGCACCACCCCGCCGACGTCCGGCGAGACCACCGTCAGGTCGCCGGAGACGTGCCGCCAGACATCGCCCAGCAGCACCGGCGAGGCATAGATGTTGTCCACCGGAACGTTGAAAAACCCCTGAACCTGATCGGCATGAACGTCGATCGTCAGCACGCGATCGGCGCCCACCGCCTCGATCATGTTGGCCACGACCTTGGCCGAGATCGGCACCCTTGCCGAGCGCACGCGGCGATCCTGGCGGGCATAACCGAAATACGGAATCACCGTGGTGATACGCCCGGCCGAGGCGCGGCGCAGGGCATCCACCATGATCACGAGCTCCATCAGGTTCTCGTTGGTGGGCTGCCCGGTGGGCTGGATCAGGAAGACGTCGCGTCCGCGCACGTTTTCCAGGATCTCGACCTGGACCTCGCCGTCACTGAACCGGCCGACGGTTACCTTCCCCATCGGCAGGCCGAGGTGCTCGGCAACGCCCTGTGCCAGTCGCGGGTTGGCATTCCCCGCGAAGATCATCATGCGACTCTTGTCGACCACGACTTGTCCCGGTCTGGGTGGTGCGGAACCGCGCCCGGATGGCGCGGTCTCCAGTAAGGAACCCCGGCCGGGGCCGGGGTTCGGGAATATGGCCCCTCGCCTTCGGCGCGGGGCGATTGTATGGCTGGGCCGGCAGGATTCGAACCTGCGCATGACGGGATCAAAACCCGTTGCCTTACCGCTTGGCTACGGCCCAGTAGAATGGCGGCCCGACTCGGGCAACCACGCCCGCAGGGGCGACTCGTTGCGCAGCCGGGTGACCCGGCTGCTCCAGGGCAGCGGCTGCTCCTCGCGTGCCCTTTCGGCGTCGGCGCGCTCGCGAAACAGCCCGAACACGCAACCGCCGGTTCCGCTCAGGCGGGCCCGGTCGGTCTGCGAGCCCAGCCAGTCCAGCGCCCGGGCGATGTCCGGATGGCGCGTCCGGACCACCGGTTCGAAGACGTTTCCAAATGGCGCGCCGTCAACCGCGTGCGAGATTTTCTCGGTGGGACAGTCGCGTGTCAATTCTCCTGACCCGAACATGGTTCCGGTGGCGACCGGGACACCGGGGTCGATCAGCAGCGCCCAGGGGCAGTCGGGCCGCACCGGGACCAGGGTTTCGCCCACGCCTTCGGCCCAAGCGGCAAGGCCGCGCACGAAGACCGGCACGTCCGCGCCGAGACGCAGGCCGAGATCGGCCAGGGTCGATTCGTCCAGGCCCAGCTCGAACAGATAATTCAGCGCAACCAGGGTAGTGGCGGCGTCGGAGCTGCCTCCGCCCACCCCGCCACCGACCGGAAGGCGCTTGTCGAGGTGGATCGTCACCCCCTCGTGCCGGCCGGCGGCCTCGAACACCAGGCGGGCGGCGCGCACGCAGAGGTTTTCCGACCCGTCCACCGCATCCGCGGAGGCCATCGCCACCTCCCCGCCGGGGCGCCGCTCGAAGCGCAGCCGATCCTCCAGATCGAGGAACTGGAACACGGTCTGCAGCTCGTGGTAGCCGTCCGCGCGCCGACCGGTGATGTGCAGGAAGCGGTTGATCTTCGCGGGCGCGGGGAAGATCTGCGCAAAGGGCTTGTCCATCAGGCGGATCCGTCTCCCATCTGCCACTGGCGGATCACGGCGCGCAGCGTGAGCGCATCGCGCTGCAGCTCCATGCGCACCGGCAGGGACTCGCCGTCGAATTCCTCGTACTCGCCGTATTCGATCTCCCAGCCGGCCTGACGGATGCGAATCGGACGCCCTTCGGCATCCACTTCGCGCTCGTAGGCATGCGCCGGGTCCGGGAGCCCGCGTACCCAGTAGACCATCCCCGACACCGGAATCGCATCGCCGGTGAGACGCTGTGCCAGGACATCCGGATCGCGCGCGCTGTGATGCTGGCCGTCGCGCGTCACCAGCCGCGCCGGCTGCCCCTCGGCGAGGGTCAATCGACCGCCACCCCTTCCCATCGGACCGGACAGATCGAGGATGTGCGTACCCTCCTGCACCCGCCAGTTGAGCTGTGCGGACCAGTATTCACGCTCGGTATCCAGCCCCAGGCGGGCCACCAGGCGCCAGGTTTCGATGGCGGCGAGCCGCTCACTGCGCTCCTCGAAGGCCCTTTGCGCGGCGTCGCCCCGGTCCACCTCGGGCAGGGCGGCACACCCGGCGAGCAGCATTACGGTCATCAGCGCGAGTGCCGCGCGCACACCCGACCCCCTCATTCGACTCATTCGAGCAGCTCGCGCCGGACCCGCTGCAGCCGCTCGTGTCCGGGTTCGCGCTCCAGCGCCTTCTCGAGCAGATCGCGCGCCTCGTCGCGCTCGCCCTGCTCCCACAACACGACGGCCAGATTACTGGCGATCTCGCCGTCCTCCATCATGCTCCAGGCCCGCCGCAACTGTTCCTCGGCCTCGTCCAGCCGCCCGAGCCTGTAGAGCACCCAGCCGTAGCTGTCGACCACGGCTGCGTCATCGGGACGCTGCTCGAGGGCCTGCGTGATCAGCTCGTAGGCCTCCTCGTAGCGGTCGGTCCGGTCGGCCAGGGTGTACCCCAGCGCGTTCATCGCCGTGGCATTGTCCGGTTCGTTGTCAAGGATCGTGCGAAAGTCCTGCAGCGCCGCGTCCACCCGGTCCAGGCGCTCGTGGATCAGCCCGCGCAGATACAGCAGGTCACCCTCCTCGGGGAAGGCATCCAGGGCCGCATCGGCGCGTTCCAGCGCACGTTCGTAGGCCTCTTCCTCGCGCAGGGTGTTGACCTCCACGACCCAGGCCTCGCGCGCCACGTCGGCGTCGTCGTGCGTCTGCAGTTCGTCGAACGCAGCGCGCGCCGCCCCGGCACCGTTTTCGCGCAGAGTCAGGGCCGCCAGGCGCAGCCGCGCATCCGCGCGAAACTCGCCCTCGCCGACCCGCTCGAAGAATGTCCTGGCCCGGTCCGCATCCCCCTCCAGTTCGTGCAGACGGCCCAGATAATAGGCCACCTCGTTCTCGCGCACGCCGCGGGCATCCAGGGCCTCCAGCTGCTCGCGCGCGGCCTCGTTCCAGCCGCTCTCGAGGCTCAGCAGGGCCAGCGTCAGGCGGGCCTCGTGGTCGTCGGGGGCCAGCTCTGCCAGCCGCGCGATCTCCTCCGGGCCCCGGTCGTCGTCGGCATGGTCGGTCAGCGCATGGGCGTAACCGATGCGGGCGTCGCGACTGTCCGGGTGGGCGGCGACGGCCTCGCGCATCAGGGCCAGGGCCTCGTCCCCGCGTTCGTCTCGCTCCAGGGCCTGTGCCCGCAACAGGTACAGGCTGATGGCGTCGGGATGCTGCTCGAGACCCCGCTCGGTGGCCTGCAGGGCCGCCCCGGTCGCGTCGAACCGCAGCGCAAGTTCGGCATACACTCGCCAGGTGTCGCGATCCTCTGCCCGCCGCGTGGCGAGGTGGTCCAGGGTCTCCAGCGCGTGGTCCCGGTTGTCGGCCTGCACCATCAGCGAGGCCAGCGATGAATAGGGGCTGGCACCTTCCCGCGCGCGCCGCTGCATCAATTCATCCAGCAGCTGCGCGGCGGCCTCGACCTGCCCGGCGTCGATGCGCAGCAGCGCAACGATCTGTACCGCCTCCATGTGTTCGGGCGACAGGGCCAGCCAGCGCTCCCCGGAACGCAGGGCCTGCTCACGATCCCGCGCGAAAAGGGCAATGCGGGTGGCCCGCTCGGCGATCTCCGGGTCGTGGCTCAGCGCCGCCGCCGCACCGTAGAAGGCCGCCGCATCGGCGGTCTGCCCGGAACGCACGGCGATCTCGCCGGCAAGCACGCTGAACATCAGCGCCGCCTCCGGATCCTCCTGCAATCCGCTCTCGGGCAGGGTCACGATCTCCGGGGCGTCGGTTTCCAGCGGCTCGCCGGCATCGAGCGAATGGTGCGCACAGCCGCTGACAAGGAGGACAACGGCCGCGGCCAGCAGGGTTCGGGTCATAAAGGCATTCCATGCATGTCAGCTTTCAGTGAGACGGCACCGGGCCGCGCCAGGTTCCTTCGGGCCCGGCATCCGGATTCCTGCGCACTGTACCGAACCCTTTCACCGCGTACACTACTGACCCGCAGGGGACGTTTTGCGGCACAATACGCAGGTTATGCTCTTCGCACTCGGAATCAATCACAAGACGGCGCCGGTCGAGATCCGCGAGCGGCTGTCGGTCAGCCAGCACGAACTGGACGATGCGCTGCATTCGCTGCGCTCCGGCGTGCGGCTGCCGGAGAGTGCGATCCTCTCCACCTGCAACCGCACCGAGGTCTATTTCCGCGAGAGCGGGGAGGACAGCGAACACCGAGTGGTGGACTGGCTGGGCGGCTACCACGGGATCGACCGCGCCGAACTGCGACCCTATCTCTACCTGCACCACGACGGCTCGGCGGTGCGCCACACCCTGCGGGTCGCCAGCGGTCTGGATTCGATGGTGCTGGGCGAGCCGCAGATCCTCGGCCAGATGAAGACCGCCTACCAGTACGCGCACGACGCCGGCACCCTCGGACTGTCGCTGGAGCGGCTGTTCCAGCACGCCTTCGCCACCGCCAAGGACGTGCGCACCGAGACCGCGATCGGCCAGAGCGCGGTCTCGGTGGCCTTCGCCGCGGTATCGCTGGGCCGGCAGATTTTCGGCGACCTCAAGCCGCTGACCGCCATGGTAGTGGGCGCCGGCGAGACCATCGAACTGGCCCTGCAGCACCTGCGGGGCCTCGGCATCGGCCGGGTGATCGTGGCCAACCGGACCGAGGAACGCGCGCGCAGCGTGGCCGAACGCTTCGACGGCGAGCCCATCGGCCTGGACCATCTGGGCGAACGCCTGCCGGAGGCCGACATCGTGATCTCCTCCACCGCCGCGCCGGTACCCATCCTCGGCAAGGGGGCGGTGGAACGCGCGCTGCGCAAGCGCCGCCGCAAGCCGATGTTCATGGTCGACATCGCGGTCCCGCGCGACATCGAACCCGAGGTCGGGCAACTTGAGGACATCTATTTATACACGGTCGACGACCTCCAGGAGGTGATCGACGACAACATGGCCTCGCGTCAGGCCGCCGCGGAACAGGCCGAGGAGATCATCAACCAGCGCGCCGGGGAGTTCATGCGCTGGCTGCGGGCGCGCGACTCCATCGACAGCATCCGCCAGCTGCGCGAGCGCGCGGAGACGGTCAAGGACGAGACCGTGGAGCGTGCCCTGGCAATGATCCGCGCCGGTCGGTCGCCCGACGAGGTCCTGCCCTGGCTGGCCCACACCCTGACCAACAAGCTGATGCACCATCCTTGCAAGAGCCTCAACACCGCGGCCCACGAGGGCGACGCCCGCCTGCTGGAAGCCGCGCATCAGCTGTTTCAGCTGCCCGAACGCGAGGACGACCCCGGACATGATCGCGGGCGTGATCACGGACATGAACCGGAACCTGACCACGGCGCGGAACCCGACGACACCAGGGACGACGCGTGAAGGATTCCTTTCGCGCCAAACTGGAGGGCCTGGCCGAACGCCACGCCGAGATCGCCGGCCTGCTCGCCACGCCCGATGCCGCCGAGGACCCCGAGCAGCTGCGCCGGCTGTCGCAGGAATACAGCCAGCTGGAACCGGTGGCCGAGGCGTGGAAGGCATGGAACGAAAACCGCGCCGCGCTGGAGGAAGCGCGCGCGATGCTCGAGGACGACGACCCCGAACTGCGCACGATGGCCGAGGGCGAGATCGAGACCCTCAGTGCACGCAACGAGGAACTGGAGGCCGAACTCTACCGCCACCTGATCCCGAAGGATCCGCACGACGACGCCAACGTGTTCCTCGAGATCCGCGCCGGCACCGGCGGTGACGAGGCCGCACTGTTCGCCGGCGATCTGCTGCGCATGTACAGCCGCTACGCGGAACAGCGCCAATGGCAGCTGGAGATCCTGTCGGCCAGCGAGGGCGAACACGGCGGCTACCGCGAGGTGATCGCCCGCCTCGCCGGCCAGGGGGCCTATTCGCGGCTGAAGTTCGAATCCGGCGCCCACCGCGTGCAGCGCGTACCCGAGACCGAATCCCAGGGCCGCATCCACACCTCGGCGGCCACGGTCGCGATCCTCCCGGAACTGGAGGAGGTCGAGATGCCGGAGATCAACCCGGCCGACCTGCGCGTGGACACCTTCCGCTCCTCCGGTGCCGGCGGCCAGCACGTGAACAAGACGGATTCCGCCGTGCGCCTGACCCACCTGCCCACCGGCATCGTGGTCGAATGCCAGGAAGAGCGCTCCCAGCACAAGAACCGCGCCCGCGCGATGAACTTCCTCGCCGCGCGGCTGTACGAGGACGAACGCGCCGCGCAGGCCGAGGCCCAGAGCGCCGAGCGCAAGGGTCTGGTGGGCAGCGGCGACCGCTCGGAACGGATCCGCACCTACAACTTCCCCCAGGGGCGGGTCACCGACCACCGCATTAATCTGACGCTGTACAAGCTGGAGCAGGTGATGGCCGGCGACCTCGACCCGGTGATCGACCCGCTGATCCACGAGCACCAGGCGGAACAGCTCGCCTCCCTCGCCGACGCCTGATGGACCACCCGGCCACGCTGGACGCCCTGCTGGCCAGCCTGCGCAACCGGCTGCAGGAGGCCGGCGTGGAGGCCGCCGGCCTGGAGGCACGCCTGCTGCTCGGCATGGCCACCGGCCTGAGCACCGCGCAACTCATCGCGCGCGGCGGCGATGCCCCCGGCCCCACGCAGGCAGCCGCGGCCGAGGCGTTGTGCCGGCGCCGCCTGCAGGGTGAACCGATCGCCCACATCCTCGGCCGGCGCGGCTTCTGGACCCTGGATCTGGGGGTCTCCCCGGCCTGCCTGATCCCGCGCCCCGAGACCGAGGTGCTGGTCGAGGCCGCGCTGGGGGCCATCGACGCGGCTTCGGAAAAACACCCCCGGGTGCTGGACGCGGGCACCGGCTCCGGGGCCATCATCCTTGCGCTCAAGGCCGAACGGCCCGGGGTCGACGGCTTCGCCAGCGACACGAGCCTCGACGCCCTGACCCGCGCCCGCGCCAACGCCCGCGAACTGGATCTGGACATCCGCTTCTTCGCCGGGGCCTGGCTGCAACCGCTGGCAGCCTCCGCGCGCTTCGACCTGATCGTCTCCAATCCGCCGTACATCGCCCCCGACGACCCGCATCTGCAACGCGGCGACCTGCGTTTCGAACCACGCGGTGCGCTGGTCGCCGCACAAGCAGGTCTGGCGGACCTGCATGAACTGATCGCCACCGCACCCGATCACCTGACGGACGACGGCTGGCTGCTGCTGGAACACGGATTCGACCAGGAGCGGGCGGTACGGGCACGACTGGAGATCGGGCCGTGGACGGACATCACGACCTGGCCGGACACCGCCGGTCATCCCCGCGTGACCGGAGCCCGCCTGCGGGCCCGGCGCTGACTGACAGACATGCCGAGGCCCCCGGCGCATGCACCGGGGGCCCTGCGTGCCATGCTCCGGACCGGCGAGCGGCCCGACGCCACATCACGGACGCGGCAGCGGCAGTGGCAGCTTGAGGTGGATGCTGCCGGAGGGACGCCGGTCACCACGATCCCGCGGCCCCGAACGGTGCGAACGACCGTAGTAGTGATGGTGGTAGTGCCGTTCCGCGCCGCGGTGGCCGGGTCCACGCCCGCGCGAATGACCGCGCCGGGAATGCTTGTGACCGCGCGCGCCCGGATGCCCGCGCTTGTGCTTGTGGCCACGACTCCCGGGATGCCCGCGCTTGTGCTTGTAACCGCGTTTGCCCGAGCGCCGATCATGGCGGACCTCCTGCAGGCCCTCGACCGAGAACTGCAGCGTGGCCCCGCCGGATGCCCCCTTGACCGGTGTCGCGGCCTGGGCCGGTGCCACGACCACAAAGGCGAGCAGTGCGGCGGGCACGACCACGGCGGTCAGACGCTGCAGGATGGATTTTTGTTCGGGGTTCATGGGACGCCTCCTTCCATTTCTCTTCTGGCCGGATTGCCGGGAACCAGACTAGCTCTCCCGACTGAACCCCCCTTGAACCGCCTGCCGCGTTGCGTGAAGTCCGCCGCAGTTCCGGCACGCGGTCCGCGCGGCCATGTGACGGAGTTACAATCCACCCATGAATGACGACGAGCTCCTGCGCTACGCACGCCAGATCATGCTGCCCGGTATCGGGGTCGAGGGCCAGGAAAGCCTGCGCCGGGCGCATGCGGTGGTGATGGGCGTGGGCGGGCTGGGTTCGCCGGTAGCGGCCTACCTGGCGGCGGCCGGGGTCGGCCGGCTGACCCTGGTGGACCCGGATCACGTCGAGACCAGCAACCTGCAGCGCCAGATCCTGCACGGCGAGGCCGACGTGGGCGCGGACAAGGTCGCCTCCGGTGCGCGGCGCCTCGCGGCGTTGAACAGCGCCTGCCAGGTGGAGACCCGGGCCGAACGGCTGAACGCCGACGCGATGCGCGCGCTGTTCGCCGGGGCCGACGTGGTGCTGGACGGCACCGACCATTTTGCCGCGCGTGGCGCGATCAACCGCGCGGCGGTCGCCACCGGCACGCCGCTGGTCTCCGGCGCGGTGATCCGCTTCGAGGGCCAGCTCACCACCTTCGATTTCCGCGACCCGCAGGCGGCCTGCTACCACTGCCTGTACGGCGACGAAGGGGCGGACGAGGACACCTGCGCGACCAGCGGGGTGCTGGCGAGCCTGCCGGGGGTGGTCGGGAGCCTGCAGGCGACCGAAGCGCTCAAGCTGCTGGCCGGCCTGCCGACCCTGGCGGGGCGCCTGCTGCTGATCGACGGCCTGCACATGCAGTTCCGCGAGATCGGCCTGCAGCGCGACCCGGCCTGCCCGGTCTGCGGAGATCCCCCGTAGGAGGCCAGCCCCTGGCCGATTCGGCGCCGGAGGCAGCCCGGACGCCCGATCGGCCGGAGGGCCGGCCTCCCACAGGGATTTACCCGGTCTGCGGAGATTCCCCGTAGGAGGCCAGCCCCTGGCCGATGCGGCCCTATTGCGAGGTGTCGGGCCCCGGCGGCTGCGCGCTGTCCGGACGGCACAGGGCCTCGGCATCCACCGCATCGAAGACGTACTGCGCGTTGCAGAACTCGCAGGTGACCTCGATGCGGCCCTGCTCGGCCAGGATCGAGCGGATCTCGTCCACCCCGAGGCTCTGCAGGGTGGTGGCCACGCGCTCGCGCGAACAGTGGCAGTGGAATTCCACCGGGGAGCCGTCGAACAGGCGCACGCGTTCCTCGGCGAACAGCCGGCCCAGGAGCGAGCCGGCGTCCAGTTGCAGCAGTTCGGCCGCCGTGGTGGTTTCGGCCAGGGTGGTCGCGCGGTTCCAGTCCTCGCTGTCGCGCGACAGCGGCTGCCCGCTGTCATCCGGCAGCCCCTGCAGCAACATGCCCGCGGCGCGCTGGCCATCGGCGGCCAGCCAGACCCGCGTGGGAAGCTGCTCGGACTGTTCGAAATACCCGTCCAGGGCGTCGGCCAGGGTCTGCCCGCGCAGCTCCACCACGCCCTGATAGCGCTCGCCGCCGTCCCCGGGGTCCAGGGTCATCATCACCCGCGCGTCCTCGCCCAGGATCGCGTCCAGCGTGCCGTCCTCCGGCGGGGTCTCGTGATAACGGGCCACGCCGCGCAGATGGCCCTGCCCGTCGGCCTGTGCCACCAGCATGTGCAGCGGCCCGGAACCCGTGACTTGCAGGATCAGGGAGCCCTTGAACTTGAGCGTGGCGGCGACCAGGGTGACCGCGGCACAGGCCTGTCCCAGCAGGTCGCGCACCACCGGCGGGTAGGGGTGGCGCTCCAGCACCGCCTGCCATGCCCGGTCGAGGTGCACCCATTCGCCGCGCACCCCGGTGTTTTCCAGCATGAAGCGGTGCAGGGTATCGGCTTCGCGCGCGGATGCCGCGCCCATGCCCGCCTCACTCATGCCTGATCCAGGCGTTCCTTCAGCCGCTCGTTGACCTGGGCGGGGTTGGCCTTGCCCTGGGTGGCCTTCATCACCTGGCCGACGAAGAAGCCGAACAGCTTGTCCTTGCCGCCCTTGTACTGCTCGAGCTGCTTGGGATTGTTCGCGATCACCTCGTCGATGATGGCGTCGATCGCGCCGGTGTCGGTGATCTGCTTGAGCCCCTTGGCCTCGATCACGCTGTCGGCATCGCCCTCGCCGTTCCACATCGCCTCGAACACCTCCTTGGCGATCTTGCCGGAGATGGTCTCGTCCTGGATGCGCGCCAGCAGCCCGGCCAGCGCCCCGGCATCCACCGGGGCCTCGGCGAGCTCCACCTCGGAGCGGTTGAGCGCGGCGGAGAACTCGCCCATCACCCAGTTGGCGGCCAGCTTGGGCGCATTGCAGCCCCGCACCACCGCTTCGTAGAAATCCCCCATCTCACGGGTCGCGGTGAGCACGCCGGCATCGTATTCCGGCAGTTCGTACTCGCGCACGAAACGCTCGCGCTTGGCGTCGGGCAGCTCCGGCAGGCGACCGCGGATCTCCTCGATGAAGCCCTGATCGACCTCCACCGGCAGCAGGTCCGGATCGGGGAAGTAGCGGTAGTCGTTGGCCTCTTCCTTGGTCCGCATCGAACGCGTCTCGTCGCGGTCCGGATCGTACAGCCGGGTCTCCTGCACCACGCGGCCGCCACCCTCGATCACGTCGATCTGGCGTTCGATCTCGAAGTTGATCGCACGCTCGACGAAGCGGAAGGAGTTGAGGTTCTTCAGCTCCGCGCGGGTACCGAACTCCGCCTGCCCCTTCGGCCGAACGGAGACGTTGGCGTCGCAGCGGAAACTGCCCTCCTGCATGTTGCCGTCACAGATGTCGAGGTAGCGCACCAGCGAGTGCAGCTTCTTCATGTAGGCGACCGCCTCCTTCGCCGAACGCAGGTCCGGCTCGGAGACGATCTCCACCAGCGGGGTGCCGGCGCGGTTGAGATCGATGCCGGTCATCGCCTCGAAGCCTTCGTGCAGGCTCTTGCCGGCGTCTTCCTCGAGGTGCGCACGGGTCACGCCGATGCGCTTGGTCGAGCCGTCCTCCAGCTCGATGTCCAGATGCCCGCTGGCTACGATCGGCAGCTCGAACTGCGAGATCTGGTAGCCCTTGGGCAGGTCCGGGTAGAAGTAGTTCTTGCGCGCGAAGACCGAGCGGCCGGCCACCTCGGCGTCCAGCGCCAGGCCCAGCATCACCGCGCGCTCGACCACCCCGCGGTTGAGCACCGGCAGCACGCCGGGCATGCCCAGGTCCACCGGGCAGGCCTGACGGTTGGGCTCGGCGCCGTAGGCGGTGGGCGCCCCGGAAAAGATCTTGGAGACGGTATTGAGCTGGGCGTGAATCTCCAGCCCGATGACGGTTTCCCATTCCATGCTGCGACCCCTCAGGCAAAGGCCGACGGCACGCGGGCGTGCCAGTCGGTCTCCTGCTGAAACTGGTGTGCGACGCCGATCATGCGCGCCTCGTCGAAATAGTTGCCGATCAGCTGCAGCCCGACCGGCAGCCCCTGCACCTCGCCCGCCGGCAGCGACATCGCCGGCAGCCCCGCCAGATTGGCGGCGATGGTGTAGATATCCGAGAGGTACATCTTGACCGGGTCGGCGCTCTTGGCTCCCAGCTCGAACGGCAGTTCCGGCGTGGTCGGGCCCAGCAGCAGATCGACGTCGGCGAACACCCGGCGGAAGTCGTCGGCGATCACCCGGCGGACCTTCTGCGCCTTGAGATAGTAGGCGTCGTAGTAGCCGGCGGACAGCACATGGGTACCCACCATGATGCGCCGCTTCACCTCCGCGCCGAAGCCCTCGCCGCGCGAACGCGTGTACAGGTCCAGCAGGTCCTGCGGATCCTCGCAGCGATAGCCGTAGCGCACGCCATCGAAGCGCGACAGGTTGGACGAGGCCTCGGCCGGGGCCACCACGTAGTAGGCCGGCACCGACAGGTGGCTGTTGGGCAGGCTGACCTCGCGGATCTCGGCGCCGCGTTCGCGCAGCACCCGGATCGCCTCGTCCAGTACGGCGCGGATGCCGTCATCCAGGCCTTCGCCGAAGAACTCCTGCGGCAGACCGATGCGCAGCCCGGTGAGGTCGGCGTCCAGCGCTGCGGTGAAGTCCTCGGCCGGGCGTTCGAGGCTGGTCGAGTCGCGCTCGTCGAACCCGGCCATGGCATTGAGCATGTGCCCGCAGTCCTCGGCCGAGGCCGCCATCGGCCCGCCCTGATCCAGGCTGGAGGCGAAGGCAATCATGCCGTAGCGCGAGACCCGGCCGTAGGTCGGCTTGAGCCCGGTGATGCCGCAGAACGCGGCCGGCTGGCGGATGGAACCGCCGGTGTCGGTACCGGTCGCGCCGGGCACCAGACGCGCGCCCACCGCGGCCGCGGAACCGCCCGAGGAGCCGCCCGGGACCCGCGCGGTGTCCCAGGGGTTGTGCACCGGACCGTAGAAACTGGTTTCGTTGGACGAACCCATGGCGAACTCGTCCATGTTGGTCTTGCCCAGCATCACCGCGCCGGCGGCGTGCATGCGCTCGACCACCGTGGCGTCGTAGGGCGAGACGAACGGGTCCAGCATGCGCGAGCCACAGGCGGTGCGCACGCCGCGGGTGCAGAAGATGTCCTTCTGCGCCACCGGCACGCCCAGCAGCGGGGCCTCCTCGCCTTTCGCCAGACGCGCATCGGCGGCGTCCGCCTGCTCCAGCGCGGAATCGGCGGTCACGGTGACGAAGCTGTTGAGATCCGCATCCAGACGCTCGATGCGGTCCAGGTACAGGCGGGTGAGCTCGCGCGAGCTGATCTCTCGGGCGCGCAGCTTGCGTACCCAGTCGGAGAGGGTTTCCTGGGTCATGGACTCGGGACTCTTTCCTTCAAGCGTGGCTGAAAGCGGCGCACAGGGCGCGCCGCGGGCGATTCGGCGGATGGCGCGTCATTCAATGACGCGCGGCACCAGGTAGAGCCCCCCTTCCACCGCCGGGGCAATGGCCTGGTAGTCGTCGCGCCGGTCGGGCTCGGTGACCGCGTCCGGGCGCATGCGCTGGGCCGCGTCCATCGGATGGGCCATCGGCTCCACCCCCTCGATATCGGCGCCGTCGAGCTGCTCGACGAAGTCGAAGATGTCACTCAGCCCGCCGGCAAACTCGCGGGCCTGGTCGTCATCCATCGCCAGACGCGAAAGCTCGGCGATGCGCTGGACGTGTTCGGTGTCTACGGACATGGCTTGCGGACCCTCGCTGCGGGCGATAACGAAACACTCAGGGATACGCTGAGACGGAGCGCAAACTTACCACAACCCCGACCTTGCCCAAACCCGGGGCGGTTGCTAGAGTCCGTGGCTTTCCCGCCGACCATGCAAGCAGGTTCGTACCCCATGCTCAAACGCCTCCTGGGGCTGTTCTCCAACGACATCTCCATCGACCTCGGCACGGCCAATACGCTGATCTACATGCGCGGCCAGGGCATCGTGCTCAACGAACCCTCCGTCGTGGCCATTCGTCAGGACCGGGGCCCCGGGGGACCGCGTTCGATCGAGGCCGTCGGCATCGAGGCCAAGAAGATGCTCGGGCGCACACCGGAGCACGTGGTGACCATCCGGCCGATGAAGGACGGCGTGATCGCCGACTTCACCACCACCGAGAAGATGCTGCAGTACTTCATCAAGAAGGTGCACGAACGGCGGATCTTCCGCCCCAGCCCGCGGGTGCTGGTCTGCGTGCCCTGCGGCGCCACTCAGGTGGAGCGCCGCGCGATCCGCGAATCCGCCTTCGGCGCCGGGGCGCGCAAGGTCTACCTGCTGCAGGAACCGGTGGCCGCGGCGATCGGCGCCGGCATCCCGCTGGACGAGGCGGTCGGCTCCATGGTGCTGGACATCGGCGGCGGCACCTCCGAGGTGGCCGTGCTGTCGATGAACGGCATCGTCTACTCCGAGTCGGTGCGCATCGGCGGCGACACCTTCGACGAGGCCATCATGGCCTACGTGCGCCGCAACTACGGCGTCCTGATCGGCGAGGCCACGGCTGAACGCATCAAGCATGCGGTGGGTTCGGCCTATCCGGGCAAGGAGCTGCTGGAGATCGAGGTCAAGGGCCGCAACCTGTCCGAGGGCGTGCCGCGCTCGTTCACCCTGAATTCCAACGAGATCCTCGAGGCCCTGCAGGATCCGCTGTACGGGATCGTCTCGGCCGTGCGCACGGCGCTGGAACAGACCCCGCCGGAGCTGGGTTCCGATGTCGCGGAACGCGGCATCGTGCTGACCGGCGGCGGGGCGATGCTGCAGCAGATCGACCGTCTCCTGATGGAGGAGACCGGCATTCCGGTAGTCGTGGCCGACGACCCCCTCACCTGCGTCGCCCGCGGAGGCGGCCGGGTCCTGGAAATGCTCGACGAGAAGCGGGTCGACTTCCTCTCCATGGAGTAAACTCCGGTCCCGGGCTCGTCCCCGGGAGTCGCCCCGCGTTCCGGAGGTTCGGTTATAAGCAAGCCGCTGTTCAGACTGGGCATCTCGCCCACGCTGCGTCTGCTGTTCGTGGTCCTGCTGGGGATCGCGCTGATGGTGCTCGACCACCGCCTGAACGAACTGCAGACGGTGCGCAGCGTGCTCGCGACCGTGGCCTACCCGATCCAGGTCGCGGTGGATGCGCCCATCCGCGCGGGCTCACGGGTGCTGGAATCGTTCTCCAGCCGCGAGGATCTGGTGGTGGAGAACCGCATCCTGCGGCGCGAGAACAGCGAGTTGCGCGCCCGCCAGCTGCGTTTCGAGGCGTTGCAAGCGGAGAACGACCGCCTGCGCGCCCTGCTCAACACCGCCCGTCAGGCGGACGAGGAGGTCCAGGTCGCGCAGATCCTTGCGGTGGACCTGGACCCCTTCCGCCAGCAGATCGTGCTCAACAAGGGACAGCGCGATGCGGTGTATGCCGGACAACCGGTGATCGACGCCGACGGCGTTGTCGGTCAGATCCTCTCCGCCGAATACTCCAGCGCCACGGCCCTGCTGATCTCCGACCCCGGACATGCCCTGCCGGTAGTCAGCGCCCGCACCGGCCTGCGCGGCATCGTCGTCGGCACCGGCAACCCCCAGCGCCTGCACATGCGCCACGTCCCGCCACAGGAAGACATCGAGGAGGGTGACCTGCTGCTGACCTCGGGGCTGGGCGGTCGTTTTCCTGCAGATTACCCGGTCGCGCGCGTCACCTCGGTGGAACGCCCGCCGGGCGAGCCCTTTCTCGCCATCGAGGCGGAACCGCTGGCCGCGCTGGACCGCTCGCGCGAGGTGCTGCTGCTGTGGATGCAGGACCGCGAACGCAACGCGATCCCCACGCCGCTGCCCGCCGAAAGCGCAACCGAATCCGCGCCGGCGCCATGAGCGGCGGCGCGGGCGTTCCCTGGCCGATCCCGCTGAGCCTGCTGGCGGCCCTCGCGCTGGCGATCGTGCCCCTGCCCGCGGGCCTCGCGCTGCTGCGGCCCGAATGGGTGGCGCTGGTCCTGATCTACTGGGCCATGGCCTTCCCCCAGCGGGTCGGGGTGTTCACGGCTTTCGGCGCCGGTCTGCTGCTCGATGTCCTGCAGGGCCAGCTGCTGGGCCAGAATGCCGTTGCGATGGCCCTGGTGGCCTACCTCACCATCCAGCTGCATTCACGCCTGCGGGTCTATCCGCTGTGGCAGCAGATGATCGTGGTCACCGGCCTGATCGCCCTGTACAAGCTCACCGCCCTGTGGCCGCAGGGCCTGGCCGGCCTGCCGCCGGGCACCCCGTGGTACTGGGCGCCCGTGCTCAGCAGCGCTCTGATATGGCCGCTGATCTTCGTGCTGCTGCGCGACGTGCGCAAGCGCTGGCTGCTGCACCTGACCTGATCCACCCGTGGCCATCGCACCCGGAAGGCCGGCTGCGGCATACTCTCCCGGCCATTCAGTCGTGACCCCTTCGGAGGCCCCATGGACCCGAACAAGCAGACCGAGATCGAGGCCGCGGTTTTCCGGCGGCTGCTGCAGCATCTGGACGAGCGCAAGGACGTGCAGAACATCGATCTGATGAACCTCGCCGGTTTCTGCCGCAACTGCCTGTCCAAATGGTATGTCGCGGCCGCCGAGGAACGCGGCGAGTCCATTGACTACGAGGCCGCCCGCGAGATCGTCTACGGCATGCCCTACGCCGAGTGGAAGGAGCGGTATCAGAAACCGGCCAGCAACGAGCAGCTGGAGGCATTCGCACAGAACCGCCCCGACGACGACCATGCATGATCATGGCCTGATCGATACCCCGGAGGCACTGCAGGCATTCCTGCAGGCCGTCCGGGGTGCCCCGTGGATCGCGCTGGACACCGAGTTCCTGCGCGAAAAGACCTACTACCCGAAGCTCTGCCTGATCCAGGCGGCCACCCCGGAGCACATCGCCAGCATCGACCCGCTGGCGCTGGACGTAAAACGGCTGGCCCCGCTGCTGCACGACCGTTCCGTCACCAAGGTGTTTCACTCCGCCTGGCAGGACATGGAAATCCTGCTGCGCGAGACCGGCGACGTACCCGCACCGGCCTTCGACACCCAGATTGCCGCGGCGATGCTCGGTCACGGCGATCAGGTCGGCTATGCCAATCTGGTCCGCGCGGTGCTGGACCACGAACTGGACAAGAGCCAGACCCGCACCGACTGGTCGCGCCGTCCGCTGGATTCGGAGCAGCTGGCATATGCCGCCGACGATGTGCGCTATCTCGCGGCCCTGTACCAGCAGATGCACGCGGACCTGGAAAGCAGCGGGCGCCTGGAATGGCTGCAGCCGGAGATGGACGCCCTCGCCGACCCCGAGGCCTACCGCGCCGATCCGGAAGCAGCCTGGCGCCGGGTCTCCGGACACAAACGCCTGAAACCGCGCGAACTCTCCGTACTCCAGGGCGTGGCCGCGTGGCGCGAACGCACGGCGCAGAGCAGCGACCGGCCGCGCAAGTGGGTCCTGAGCGATGACCTGCTGCTGGAGATCGCCCGCCGGGCACCCGCAGGGAGCGCGCAACTGCGCGGACTGCGCGGTTTCCCCTCGGGCATGAACGACGACCGGGTACAGGGCCTGCTGGAGGCGATTCGGGCAGGACGCGAACGTCCGCAGTCGGAATGGCCGGCATTGCCGAAGCAGAAGCCGCTGTCCGAAGCCGACGAGGTGCTCGCCGACATGGCCATGGCCCTGCTGCGCGAACTCGCCCGCCGGCAGGAGATCACGCCCGCGGCCATCGCCCAGCGCAAGGATGTTGTGGAACTGGTGCGCGGACGCGCGCAGGACAGCCGCCTCGGCAGCGGCTGGCGCCATCACGTGGCAGGCGCCGAGATTCAGCGCTGGCTGAACGGCGAAACCGCGTTGTCACGCGACCCCGCAAACGGACTCGAGCTGAAATCCACGGCCGGATGAGACCGTCGGCTTTCCCCCCGCGGGACGGGAGGGGCGGACCGCCCGCTCCCCCGCGCCCCTTTCTCAGGCGGCCTTGTAAACGCCGCGACGCGGCGACGTCAGACGCCCCTGACGCTTGAGGTAGGCCAGCGTCTGGCTGATGTTGCGGGTATCCAGCCCGGCCTTCTCGGCCTCGGCCTTGATGTCCTTCACGTTCATTTCGGGCTGAGAGGCCACGATGTCGCACAGTTTCTGGCTGATGGAACCACCGCCGCCGCGACGCCCGCCGCGTGCGGACGAGGCCTTCCGCCGGCCCCCGACGCGCCCGCCCAGTTCCTCGATCTGGCGGTCGATTTCGCGCAGTTCGGCCTTGTGCCGGGCGAGCATTTCGCGGCGCTTTTCTTTCAGCGCCTCGCGTTTTTCCTTGCGCTCGGCTTCCTTGCGTTCCTCTTCCTCGCGCTCGCGTTCGCGCGCCAGGGCATAAAGTTCCTCGGCCGAAAGTTCGGAGGCCTTCTTGTCATCCACGGTCATGCTTTTCTCCATTGTTCGTTTCGTTATCTGCCCGCTCCGGAGGACTTACATACCGGAGCGGGCCACAGGCACAAAATGTTGCGTTCGATCCATCTTTTGACAAATATGCCACGAAACCCGGCGCGAAACCAAAACATCGCATGAATCTCGACCCTGAAACCCGCGACCGCATTTGCCGACGCACGCGTTCCTTTTATATCGAGGCCACCGGCCACCCGGCGTCTTCCACCCCGGCGGTTCTTTTTGATCTGCGCGGCCGCGCCGCCGGTCAGTTCCGGGTCCACCGCGGCCATCCAGCCATCCGTTTCAATCCCGAGGCTTTTGTCCGTGACTGGAATACACATTTCCCGGAAACCATTGCACACGAAGTCGCCCACGCCGCGGTGCATGTCCTTTATCGCGGACGCCGGGTCCGTCCGCACGGCGCGGAATGGCAGGCCATCATGCATCACCTGGGGGTGGCACCGCGGGTGCGGCATGCCACCCCGCTCACACCCGCACGCCGGCAACGAACCTATGCTTATATCTGCGACTGCACCCACCACGCGCTCAGTCCGCAACGACATGCCCTGATCCAGAAAAAGGGGTATCGCTACCAGTGCCGGCATTGCGGGGGCTGGCTGCGCCCGGCCGAATAACGAGCCCACGGACTCCGCAGCCGTGCCGCGGCAGTCTGTTATCATGCCTGCCCGGTTTCGCAGCCAATCCCGCAGCCGGCGTTCCGACCAGGACCCCGCAATCGCATGAAGAGAAAAGCCCTCGACGCCACCCACCCCAGCGCCGGCGAATCCTGGCGCCTGTTCCTCCGCATCTTCGAGTTCATCAAGCCCTACTGGCGCATGGGGATCGTGGCGATCATCTCGATGATCCTGGCCGCCGCCGGACAGGCCGCCTTCGCCTGGATCATCCAGCCGCTGGTGGATGGCACGTTCATCGAACAGGACCCCGATGCCCGCATCTGGGTCCCGCTGGGGCTGGTCGGGATCTTTTTCTTCTATGCGTTCACCACCTTTGCCGCGCAGTACACCGTGGCCTGGGTCGGGCGCAAAGTGGTCAAGGACATCCGGCAGGCGGTATTCGATCAGTATCTGCGACTGCCCGCAGGGTTCTTTGACCGCCATTCCTCCGGCACCCTGCTGGCCAAGCTGACCTATAACGTCAATCAGATCAGTGCCGCGGCCTCCAAGGCGATCCTGATCCTGGTCAAGGACAGTTTCACCATCCTGTTCCTGCTGATGTACATGACCTGGCTCAGTGGCTGGCTGATGCTGATCGTGTTCGGGCTGGCGCCGGCGGTGGCCCTGGTCATCAGCGGGGCCAACAAGCGTTTTCGCAAGTTCAGCCGGCGCATGCAGCGTTCGGTGGGGGACTATGCCCAGGTTGCGGAGGACAGCATCCGCGGACATTCGGAAGTCAAGATCTTTGGCGCCGAGGACTATGAATCCGACCGCTTTCGCAAGATCAATGACCGACACCACCGCCAGTTCATGCGTTACAAGACGGTGGAGGCCGCCAGCCAGCCCCTGTCACAGTTCGGTGCGGTCATCGCGCTCGCGATCATCGTTTATCTCGCCACCATGGACATGGTGATGGAAACCATCACCCCCGGGGGCATGATTTCGTTCATCGCGGCCATGCTCCTGCTGCTTCCGCCGCTCAAGCGGGTGGTCAAGGTCAACTCGGAGATCCAGAAGGCGCTGGCCGCGGGCGAGAGCGTGTTCGAGGTACTGGATACCGCCCCGGAGCCGGATCACGGCGAACGCCGCCTGGAACGGGCCGAGGGACATATCGAGGTCGACCATGTCTGGTTCCGCTATCCCCAGACCGAGGACTGGGTGCTGCGCGACATCTCGCTGGAGATCCGGCCCGGGCAGACCGTGGCCCTGGTCGGACGTTCCGGCAGCGGCAAGAGCACCCTGGCAAGCCTGGTCCCGCGCTTCTACGAGCCCGAACATGGGGAGGTGCGCCTGGACGGCCATCCGGTGCGGGAATATCCACTGCGCGACCTGCGCGGGCAGATGGCGCTGGTCAGCCAGCAGGTGGTGCTGTTCAATGACACCGTGGCCAACAACATCGGCTACGGCCTGGCGCGCGAACCCTCCGCCGAGGAGCTGCACGAGGCTGCGCGCGCGGCCAACGCCCTGGAGTTCATCGACGACCTGCCCGACGGCTTCGACACCGTGGTGGGCGAGAACGGCGTGATGCTCTCCGGCGGGCAGCGGCAACGGCTGGCAATCGCCCGCGCCCTGCTCAAGGACGCACCCATCCTGATCCTCGACGAGGCCACCTCGGCGCTGGACTCGGAGTCCGAGCAGAAGATCCAGGACGCCCTGGAACAGCTGATGCGCGGGCGCACGACCCTGGTGATCGCGCACCGCCTGTCCACGGTGGAAGACGCCGACCGCATCCTGGTGCTGGACGACGGCCGGGTGGTGGAATCCGGCACGCACAACGAGCTGATGGAGGCCGGCGGGCATTACGCCGCGCTGCAGAAGGGCCAGTTCGGCGAGGAGGAACAGGCCGGCCCCGAAGAGTGATCTTCCGGCGCTGACCGGGCTGGCGGCGAGTCCGGGGAGTGACCCGAACCCTGCCGGTTCGCGTGCGAGCATGGCCGGTCGACGCCCTCGATCCGGCCATAACCGATCGGCTGGTTCTGTGCCAGGAAGCCAGGCGGCGCCCGCGCGGAATCAGACAGTCGCCACCGTCTCCTCCAGCACACCCAGGACCCGCGCCACGGCACCGCGCCCGGAGGCCACCACATCCTGGCCGGCTACGGCCATGCGCCGCCCTCGTTCCAGGTCGTCGAACAGTTCGGCCAGAGCCGCGCCCAGCGCGTCGCCATCGGCGACCTCGATGCGGGCATCCACGGCATCCAGGGCGCGAGCGACGGCGGCGAAATTCGACACGTCCGGACCGGTGAGCACCGGTCGCCCCAGGGCCGCCGGCTCCAGCAGGTTCTGTCCGCCCAGTGGCACCAGACTGCCACCGACGAAGGCCACGTCGGCCGCGGCGAGATAGAGCCCCATCTCGCCGAGGGTATCCCCCAGCAGCACGTCGGCCTCGCCCTCCGCGCGGCCGGGTGCGTCCGCCTGCAGCGAGCGTCGCGCCACCGACAGGCCCGCGTCCGCAGCCGCCCGCGCCACCGTATCGAAACGCTGCGGGTGACGCGGCACCCAGATCAGCCGCGCATCCGGATGGCGCCTGCGCAAGGCGACATGGGCCGCCAGCACGGCCTCGTCCTCACCCTCGCGGGTACTGACCGCCGCCCACACCGGCACCTCCGCGGACCACAGGGCGGCGCGCAGTGCCGCGCCCCCCTCGGCGCCCGCAGGCGGATCGCGATCGAACTTCAGGTTGCCGCCGACCTCCACCCGCCCGGGCGGCGCACCCAGTGCCCGGAACCGCCCGGCGGCCGTGGAGTCCTGCGCGAGGATCCGCCGCGGCACGCCCAGCACCTCGCCGATCAGCGGCTGCTGGCGCTGATAGCGCCGAAACGCACGATCCGAGAGCCGGCCGCTGGCCAGCACCAGGGGCACCCCGGCGCGCTCGCAGGCCGCGAACAGATGCGGCCACAGCTCGGTCTCCACGATCACCCCGGCACGCGGTCGGGCCGCGACCACGAAGCGCCGCACGGCACCGGGGAGGTCCAGCGGCAGAAAACGGTGGTGGACGTCGTCGATGCCCGCCGCCGTGATCCGCGCCGCGCCTTCGGGCGTGGTGGTGGTCACCAGCACGGACACCCGGGGGAATCGCTCGCGCAGGCCCCGTATCAGCGGCAGGGCGGCCTCCACCTCGCCCACCGAGGCGGCATGCACCCACCATGCCCCCGACGGCGGCGCGGCACCCCGGCCCAACCATTCCAGGCGGCGCGCCGCCGGGACGTGGTTGCGCGCGGCACGCCGCCACAGGACCGCGCCCATGACCGGCGCCAGCAGGCGTGACAGGACCGCGTAACCGGCGCGCCGCATCAGGAGCGTTCCGTCTCCAGAAGCGCCGCCGCCTCCTGCAGGGAACGGATCCGGCGTGCCTGCGGATCCGCCTGCAGCGCAGCCGCCTGTTCCGCATCCGGGGTCTCCGGAGCGAACAGCAGCCGCGTGCCCACCCCGGCACGGCGCGCGGCCTCCAGATCGGAGGGGCGGTCACCGACCAGTACCGAATGCGCCAGATCCACGTCCAGCGCGTCCCGCGCCCGCAACAGCATGCCCGGGGCCGGCTTGCGGTCCGGGCAGTCGCGCCGCCAGGGCTCCAGCGCATCGCGCGGATGGTGCGGGCAGTGATAGACCGCATCCAGACGTCCGCCACGTTCGGCAAACCGCGCCCGCATCCACTGCGTCAGCCGCTCGAAGTCGTCCTCGCCGTAGTACCCGCGACCGATGCCGGACTGGTTGGTGACCACCACCACGGGGTAGCCGGCGGCACCGGCCCGGGCCACCAGCTCGAAGATCCCGGGCATGAAATCGAAGTCCTCGGGCCGGTACACATAGGCGTGATCCACGTTGATCACGCCATCACGGTCGAGGAACAGCGCCGGCCGGCTCACGGCGCCGCGTCGCCCTGCGCGCGGGCGACCAGGGCATCTTCCACCACGGCGCACAACAGATGCCCGATCAGCCCGTGCACCTCCTGCACCCGTGCGGTCGCGGCGTCCGGCACCGCCAGCAGATGGTCCACCGTGGGACCGGCGGGCAGCCCCCGCGCACCGGTCAGCGCGACCGTGGTCAGGCCCTGGCGCCCGGCGGTTTCCAGCGCGCGCAGCACATTGGGGGACTCGCCCGAGGTGGTGAAGCCGACCAGTACGTCGCCGGGGCGCCCCAGCGCCTCGACCTGGCGCGCGAATACTTGCTCGTAACCGAAGTCGTTGGCGATGGCCGTCAGCACCGAGGTGTCGGTGGTCAGCGCAACCGCCGCCGCGCCCGGCCGCACCACGCGGTAACGGCACACGATCTCGGCCGCGATGTGCTGGGCATCCGCCGCACTGCCGCCGTTACCCGCAAGCAGGATCTGGCCGCCGGCATCCAGGCTGGCCAGCCAGCGCCGCGCGACGGCCTCCACCTCCCCGAGGAATTCCGCATCCTCGGCCAGTTGTCCGAAAAGCCGGCTGGCGGCCTGCAACTCTGCTGCGATCCCTTCCTGCACGCGTTCCTCACTTTCGGGGGGCGACCCCGGAGACGGCCACCGGCGACGCCCCGTCCCGGCGGTCCCGAATGTACAATGCGCAACATTATCTACCCGACACCCGACTTCGACCAACGATGACATCGCAACGCCGCGAACAAGCCTGGCATCCGGCCAACTGGGGACAGGCCCTGGCCGTCGCCCTGCTGTGGCTGCTCGCCCGCCTGCCCTGGCGCCTGGCGATCCGTCTGGGCACCGGGCTGGGCCACCTGCTCTACTACCTGGCGCGGGACCGGCGCTACGTGGTGCGCCGCAACCTCGAGCTGTGTTTCCCGGACCTCGCCCCGCAAGAACGCGAACGCTGGGTGCGCGCCAACTTCGGCTACACCGGTCGCGGGGTGGCCGAGGTGGCACTGGGCTGGTTCGGCGGACCGGCGGTGGACCGCGTGCCGTGCCGCTTCCACGGGATGGAGCACCTGGAGGCGGCGCACGACGCCGGTGACCCGGTGATCCTGCTGTCCGGGCATTTCTCCTGCATCGAGATGGCCGGTCGGCTGTTCGGCGCACAGGTGCCCATGGCCGCGATCTACAAGCCCATGGACAAGAAGCCGGTGCTGGAACGCGCCCTGCGCTCCGGCCGCGAGCGCAAGCTGGAACGCGTGATCTCCAAGGACGACATCCGCGGGATCCTGCGCAAGCTGAAAAAGGGCGGGACCATCTGGTACGCCGGCGACCAGAACATGCGGCGCACCGAGCAGGTGTTCGCCCCGTTCTTCGGCATGCAGGCCTCCACCACCACCGGCCTGTCGCGCCTGGCGCGCATGGGTCGGGCGCGCGTACTGCCGATGTTCTATTACGTGAACGACGCCGGTGACGGCTACGAGTTCGTGGTGGGGCCACCGCTGGAGGACTACCCGAGCGAGGATCGCGCCCGCGACGCCGCACGCATGAACGCGGTGCTGGAAGACGCCGTCCGGCACGCACCGCAGCAGTACTTCTGGGCCCATCGACGGTTCAAGACCCAGCCCGAGGATGCACCCGACCCGTACCCGGGCCTGCGGACCAAGCATATCGGGCGCATGCCCTGGCAGAAGAACAAGAAAAAGAAGGCGCTGAAGAAAAAGCGCAAGAAGGCCGCCCGCGAACAGGGCCCGGACGATGCCTCCTGAGTACTCGGCCGACCGCCCGCTGATCGAGGCCCCGCCGGACGAGCTGTGCCTGCTGCGACTGTCGGCCCTGGGTGACTGCACCCACGTCGTCCCGGTGGTGCGCAGCCTGCAGGCCGCCTGGCCGCAGACCCGCATCACCTGGATCATCGGGCGGCTGGAACACCGGCTGCTGGAAGGACTGCCCGGGGTCGAATTCGTGGTCGTGGACAAGAACCGCGGCCGCCGCGCCTACGGCGACCTGCGCCGCGCCCTGCGCGGCCGCCGCTTCGACGTGCTGCTGCAGATGCAGGTCTCGCTGCGCGCCAGCCTGCTGGGCCTGCAGGTCCCCGCACGCCTGCGCCTGGGCTTCGACCGCCGGCGCGCGCGCGACTTCCAGTGGCTGTTCACCCGCCACCGCATCGCCCACCGCCCGCGCGAACACGTGCTCGACGGCTTCTTCGGCTTCGCCGAGGCACTGGGCGTGCGCGAACGCATCCTGCGCTGGGACATCCCGGTGCCGCGGGAGGCCCGGGCCTGGGCCGAACAGCACCTGCCCGCCAACCGACCCTGGCTCGCCATCAACCCGTGCTCCAGCGCCCGCTTTCGCAATTTCCGCAACTGGGCACCCGAACGCTACGCGGCGGTGGCCGACCACGCCGCCGAACGCCACGCCATGGGCATCGTGCTGACCGGCGGCCCCACGCAGCTCGAGGGCGAATACGGCGAGGCCATCGCCGCGCAATGCCGCCACCCCGTCACCAACCTGGTCGGCCGGACCGACCTCAAGCAGCTGCTGGCCGTGCTCGAACGCGCGCAGGTGCTGGTCTCGCCCGACTCCGGCCCCGCCCACATGGCCAACGCAACCGGCACCCCGGTGATCGGCCTGTACGCCGGCTCGAACCCCGACCGCACCGGCCCCTATTGCAGCCGGCAATGGGTGGTCAACCAGTACCCCGAGGCCTGCCGGGCCGCGTTCGGCAAGCCGCCCGAAGACCTGCGCTGGGGCCGGCGCGTGCGTGAACCCGACGTGATGGAGCGCATCACGGTGGCCGAGGTCACCGAGCGCCTGGATGCCCTGAGGCAGGCGACATCTTTCGATGCGTAATCGCGCCAAAGACCCTGTCGCCCTGTTCTTCGCGACCTCCGGACACAGCGGAGTGGATCGCGTGGTGGCCAACCTGGTCCGGGAATTCGCAGAAGTGGACCAGCCATTCGACCTGGTGACGATCCGCGGTCACGGACCGTATATCGACGAGCTGCCGGACAACGTCCGCCATGTCCCGCTGCGGGCCGCCCACCGCAACACAGTCCTGCCCGCGCTGATCGCTTATCTCCTGCGCCACCGCCCCCGCGCCCTGTACACCGCCAGCCACCGGCTCAATCGCGCGGCGCTGCTCGCGCGCGCACTGGCCCGACCGCGCATGCCGGTCGCAATCCGCATGGGCATGTCAGTCGCCGCCACGCTGGAGGCCCTGCCCGGGCACAGGGCCCGGCGCCTGCAGCGCTCCATGCAACGCTGGTATCCGCGCGCGGATGTCGTGATCGCTCCGTCGGCCGGTGTCGGTGAGGACCTGCGGCGACTCGCCGACGTGGCTCAATCGCGTCTGCACGTCATCCCCAACCCGATCGTGACCCCGGCCCTCCTGCAGCAGGCCACCGAGGAGCCCGATCACCCGTGGCTGGCGGAAAACCGCGACCCGGCCGTCCCCGTCATTCTGGGCGTCGGCTCCCTGGAGCCGCGCAAGGATTTCGCCACCCTGCTGCGCGCCTTCGCGCGCCTTCGCCGACAACGCCCGGCCCGTCTGGTCATCCTCGGCGAAGGCCGCGAACGCCCGGCCCTCGAGGGGCTGGCACGCGAACTCGGCATCATGGACGACCTGTGCCTGCCCGGCTTTCAGGGCAACCCCTACGCCTGGATGGCCCGCGCCGATGCCTTTGCCCTGACTTCGCGACGCGAAGGCTCCGGCGCAGTACTGGTGGAGGCCCTCGCCTGCGGCACCCCGGCCGTTACCACGGACTGCCCCACCGGCCCCGCCGACATCCTTGGCCACGGCAACTACGGCCCGGTCGTGCCCATGGGCGACGACGCGGCCCTCGCCGATGCACTGCAGCAGCTCCTGGACAGCCCCCCCTCGGCGGACACCCTGCGACAGGCCATCACCCCGTTCGATGCGGCGCGCTCCGCCCGCGCGTATCTGGCCGCACTCGAACTCGCTCACCCGCCGGCATCCTCCGACCACTGATTGGTCGCGTTCCCGCGCCTGTGATCTAATCCACCCAGCCAGTCGCCCGACAAGGCCCGTCATCGTGATCATCTCGCACCGCAATCGCTTCATCTTCATCAAGACGCGCAAGACCGCCGGCTCCAGCCTGGAAGTCGGGCTTTCGCGCGCCTGCGGGCCCGAGGACATCATCACCCCGTTGAGCGCCAATCGCGGCGAGGAAGAGCTCCGCCGGGCCGAGGGCGGCCGGGGGCCCTCCAACCACCATAAACGGCTGCTGGAACACCGTGGCTGGAAGGAATGGCGACGGTTGCTGCTGCGCAGACAGCGTGCCGAATACGGCGAGCACTCAACCGCCCGGGAGATCCGCGCACTCGTCGGGCCCGAGACCTGGCGGACCTGTCTCCGCTTCACCATCGAGCGCAACCCCTGGGACCGGGCCCTGTCGCGCTACTGGTGGCAGAAACACCGCTGGGAAGAGAAGGGGCGCGATAACTTCCCGAGCCTGAGCGAATACCTCGCCTGGCTGGAGGAACACAAGCCGCACTGGCTCAGCAACTGGGATCACTACACCATCGATGACGAGATCGCCGTGGACCGGGTCCTGCGCTACGAAAACCTGAACGACGAACTGTCGGAACTGCAGCAGAAACTGGGCCTGGACGCCGACATCCGGCTGCCCGAGCAGCGGGCCAAGGGCGGCTTTCGCCAGGGGCGGCAGGACTACCGCGAGATCCTGACCGATACCGACCGGGCGATCATCGACCGCGTCTGCCGGCGCGAGATCGACACCTTCGGATACCGCTTCGAGGACGGCTGAACATGGCTGCCATTTCCCGCAATCGCGGCCCGCTGCGCCGCGGTGTCCAGCGCATCCGGCGCCGCTGGCGGCGCCGGCGTGCGGACGTCCACCTGATCTCGTACCCCAAATGCGGGAGGACCTGGCTGGTCGTGCTCCTCAGCAAGGCCCTCGAACTGCATTACGGCATCCGTCTGCGCAAGCCGCTGCGCCTGCGGGGCTATGCCCGCCCCTGGCGCGACATCCCCTACATCCTGCAGCACCACGACGGCGGTCCGGAGTTTCTGCTGCCGGAGGAGCTGGAGCAGGACAAGAGTGACTATGCGGGGCGCAAGGTCGTCTTCATGGTCCGCGACCCCCGGGATGTCCTTGTTTCGTCCTATTTCCAGAAGACCCGCCGCAACGCGAACTACCAGGGCCGAATGGAAGACTATGTCAGGGAGCGGCGCGGCGGGATCGAGACATTGGTCGATTTCTACAACATCTGGGCGCGCAACCGTGACGTGCCGGGCGATTTCCTGCTGCTGCGCTATGAAGACCTGCACGCCGACACCGCTGGCCAGCTCCGGCGGGTGCTCGAATTCATCGGCATGCAGGACGTATCCACGGAAACCCTCCGGGCCGCGGTAGACTTCGGCCGCTTCGACAACATGCGCCAGCTGGAATCCCGCAACGCGATGGGGAGCAGTTCGCTGGCCGCCCGCGACGCCGACGACGCCGAAAGCTACAAGACCCGCAAGGGCGAGGTCGGCGGCTACCGCGAATACCTCGACGGCGAGAGTCTCGAATACGTCGAGACCATCATCAACGAACGCCTGGACCCCTGGTACGCGGGCTACCGCTATTTCAGCACGGCATCATGACCACTCACGCGACGCCCCCGGTCATCATCATCGGCATGCACCGCTCGGGCACCAGCCTGCTGACACGGGTACTGCAGCAGGCCGGATTCTTCATGGGGCTCGGCGCCAGCCGCAACGAAGAGGCGGCCTTCACCAACGCGATCAACGCCTGGCTCTTCCGCGAAGCCTCCGCGACCTGGGACCGCCCGGAGTCATTCGACTGGCTGCTGGAAGACGACACACTCAGGCCGTGGCTGCTGGACTATATGGAAGGGGTCGTGCGCGGCCCCGCCAGTCTGCGCTTCCTCGGGTTCCGCCGCGGGCTGCGCGGCGGCGGCATGCCCGGACAGAACCGGCCCTGGGGCTGGAAGGACCCGCGCAACACCTACACCCTGCCGCTGTGGCTGGAGCTCTTTCCACAAGCCCGCGTGCTGCACATCACGCGGCACGGCGTGGATGTGGCAGCAAGCCTGCGCGCCCGCCGCCGCGGGGTCTTCGACAAGCGCGCGCACCGCTATCGATCCCTGCGGAGCTGGTATCGCAACCATCCCGGCGCCCCGGCACGTCGCGGCTTCGCTCCACAGGCACGGTGCCGTACGCTGGAAGGCGGCTTCTCCCTGTGGGAAAGCTACCTGCAGCGAGCCCGGGAGCATGTCCGGGCCCTGGGCCCCAATGCCATGGAGATCGCCTACGAGGACCTGCTGACGGATCCGGCGCGACTGCTGCCGCAGGCCCTGGAGTTCTGCGGCTGCCCCCCCGATGCCGAACGGGTGGCCGCAGCGGCCGCGGCTTTTCGTCCCGACCGGGCCCACGCCTGGCAGCATGATGAAGAGCTGCGCACCTTTGCTGCCAGCGTATCCGACCGGCTCGCCCGGCTCGGTTATGTCCCGCCTGCCGACGAATCGTCGAATCCATAACCAAAATATTCGATCTCGCGGCGGTAAAGCCGCTCCACCAGCGCCTTCTCGTCCGCACCGTAATAGTCCTGCCATGGCCGCGGATAATCGCGACGCTTTTCGGACGCCAGGGCAACGTCCTTGAGCCCAACCCGGGCCATCGCCTCGCGAAAGTCGGAATCGAGGTTCTCAAAACGGCCGACAAAATCTACCGCCACATGGTCATCAATGGTGTACATCGGCCAGTTGTCATGCTTGGTCTTGCCTGCCTCGGCCTCCCGATGGAGTTCCGCAAGATGTTCCCTGAAGGCAGGAGGGTTCGACTCGTTACGGGTGCGATAAAGGTAATCGGAAACCGCACGTTCGTAGGGATTGCGCACAAAACAGAACTTGAAATACCGATCCCATTCTCTCGGGAAGGCCGACCGAACCTCGGCCGCCGTGGGGTGCGACGATGACGAGAGTCCGAGCCGGCGTTTCGCGCGCTTTTTGACCACCTTGTTCAGCGCGGAACGCCAGTCACGATTCTTGCGCCGCGCGTCGACCAGCTCCCGCAGCCCGCCGGGCGTCATCAGCTGGCGAAGAATCCACCCCTGGCGGGGGTCCACATCCCGCAGGGCCTCGTGCAGGCTCCCGAGCATCAGGTCGCGTCCGCCCAGATGGGGCGCGAGGGCCACCTTCATGGAGCTTCCCGCTACCTTGCGGCAATGGATAAAAATGAATCGATGGCGATGGCTGACAATCACGGAGTTTCTCCTTCTCGCGGCACCAGCCCCATGACCTGCGCATACCGAAGGGCGACGCAGTCGCTGCGGAAGCGGTCCAGGCCTTCGCGGATCCGCTCCTCGCCGGGCGGGTTTTCCAGCGTCGCCTGCAGGGCTGTGGCCAGGGCATCCGCGTCGCCCACCGGCACGAGCGGGCCGATCCGCCCATGCTGGAGGATCTCGGCCGGGCCGGACGGACAGTCGGTGGCCACCGCCGGCGCCCCGGCCGCCAGGGCCTCGATGAGCACGTTACCCAGCCCTTCGTAACGCGAAGAAAGGCAGAAGACCCCGGCCCGGGCGAAATAGGGTAGCGGGTCCGGGACATAGCCGGGAAGGTCAACGGCCTCCGCCACCCCCAGCCGCCGTGCCTGCTCCAGCAGGGCTTCACGCAGAGGCCCCTCGCCCAGGATGACCAGTCGCACCGGACGCCGTTCGTGCACCCGGGCGAAGGCCTCCAGCAGCGTGGCAAAGTCCTTCTGCGGTGTCAGACGACCGGCCCCGACAATAACCGGCGGTCCGTCACCAGCAAACCAGGGATGATCCACCGGCGCCTTCACGCGCTCGGGGATATCCGGGGTTACGGTCGGGTTGTAGATCACCTCGATCCGTTCGGGATCCACGTCAAAATGCTCGACCAGGTCATCCCGGACGCCTTCGGAGATCGCGATGACCCGGTCGGCATGCCGGTACAGCCAGCGCGCCGAATGGCGCTTGAATGAGCGGCGCAACGTCTGGCTCGGAGTATTGGTCACCTTCACGAACACCGGCGACGGCACCCACCCCAGCATGCGCCCCAGTACGGCCACCTTGGCCGAATGGTCCTTGGCGGTCAGCACGGCCCCGGGCGGATCCTGCCGCAGCAGACGCCGCAGCTTGAACAGGCTGTCGAATTTACCCCTGCTCTGAAGATCCACTACCTCCACGGCCGCCGGGAGTTCCTCCGGGTAGGGCACCTGTCCGCCGCGGGTCAGCACAAGCCGGGGCCGGATGCCCAGTTGCAGGAACTCCCGACTCAGGATCAGCATCTTGCGCTCGATCCCGCCCCAGGCCTTGAAGGGTGCAAAAATCACCAATTGCGAGTTCAATGCTGTCGCCCCCGTTAAGGAAACCAGGCCACGTGGAGGCCGGGCCTGCTGTGCTATATTTTGCCCGCCATGCACCTGCGCCGCGCTCTCGACGAAAGGTTCAACCCCCTGCTGTCCGGTCTCGACGGCCGGGTTGCGCGCCACCGCGTCAATCCGCGCATCCTGATATCGACATCAAGCCGGTTCGTCTTCTATCGCATCCCCAAGGCCGGTCATTCGACTGTCGGCAACACCCTGCTGAACCACGACCCGGGGATTTCGCAGGATCAGCGCGACGCGATCCGGGGGCGGGGTGACAAGATCGGCGGCTACCGCCATCCAAGGGAGGTCGGCATCCGCGTCAGCCGCGAGGCCTGGCGCCACTACTTCCTGTTCACGTTTGTTCGCAACCCGTTTCACCGCACCCTGTCAGCCTACCTCGACAAGGTCGTCCGCGGCCGCCCGCCAGCCAGAAAACACCTCGGCGCCGGGCAATATTCGTCAGCTCCGGACGAGGAGCCGCCCGGTTTTGCGGGTTTCCTTGCACGCCTGGAGCAGGGCGATCTCTATCGCGGCCCGCACTGGGCCCCGCAGGTGGCGCTCCTGCCGCGAGACCGCCGGCGTCTCGACCATGTCGGGCACCTGGAACGGATCGATGAAGACCTTCCGGAACTGCTGCACCGTCTTTTCGACGTCCGGGACAACCCCGAGATCGCCAACTGGGATCCGCATCGCACCGATTCGACTCAAAGGCTCGCGGAATATTATGACGGAAGGTCCATCGACCGTATCCGCCGTCTGTATCGCGAGGATTTCGATGCCTTTGGTTACAGCTTCGATCCGGATCGTTCCTCACCGGCCTGACATCACGGACAAGCCCTTCAGCGCCCGAGCAGTTTCCTGCACCGCGGACTCGACATCACCGGAGGCGTCGATATCGACCACCGGTATGCCACGCGTCCCCAGCGCCTCGCCGGCCAGCTCTCCGATCTCGAACGCCCGTTCCACCATGGCGTTGAAACGCGTCACATCGGGGTTCCGGGTCCGAAGCCGGGCCTGAATCTCCGCGCTCGAGGCCCGGACACGCACGACAGCTGCCGGCGCCGGCATCCGCCGATAGTATTCACGTGTTCGAGCCACATCCATGCCCTGCCCCAGGCTGATTCCCCGCTGTGCCAGGCCCTCGTCGAAAACCACCGCTTCCTGACCATGCAGGCTGTCCGCCACCCACGCCTGAGCCGCGCTGAACGCAAAACTCCGGAGGCGTTCCAGAGCGAGGGCCTCCGGGATTTCCGGGTCCGGGGTCCCGAGCGCACCACGCAGAAATTCCGGCCAGGGCCCGGGTGCGTCTCGCAAGGCGCGCAGGGCATGACGGATCATCTCCTTTTCCAGCCTGGGACGCATCCAGCGCCGCAGGCCCTTGCGGGCATACAGGATCGATTCCAGATTCCGGGTCACGGCGTTCGGTCGCTTGCGCTGGTGTTCGGCCCACAGCGGCAGCCACTGGGGCGCGTGCAGCGCGGGCAGGCCGGGAGCTCGATCCTCCTGCAGACGGCGCACCACCGTCGTCTTGCCCACGCCCGGCGGGCCCATGAATTCGATTCTCAGCACGGATCACTCCCAGCCGCAGTCGGCGCGCAGCTTTTCGCAGGCCCCGATGAATTTCTCCCGACGCTTGCGCGAGGACGCGCCGGCGAACTGCGGTCGGAACGCATGGGCCAGCGCCATCGCCAGCAAGGCACCTTCACGCCCCTCGGGGTCCCAGGTCTGCCCCGCGGCGGCCCAGACCTCGGCCAGTGCGGTATCAAAACGCCCCGCCAGAAAGTCACGCCGCAGAGACTGATTGACCGCAGCCGAACCACGCAACAGGGACAGGGCATCAAAAAAGAAAGGCACCGACTGCACCCGTTCCAGATCGATCAGCGTTACCGAACCATCGGGCAGTACGAACACGTTGCCGTTGTGGCAATCCGCATGACTCGCGAGCAGCGGGCATCCCTGCAACAGGGGTTCCCAGCGAGACCGGTGACCTTCAACTGCCCGGGAAAGCCAGTGCGGCAAGGTCCAGCGATCGAGCTCCTGCCGGACCGGATCCGGATCAAGCCGGCCCTCCCATCGGCGGGCATGCACGCCGCACATCCGCAGCAGGTCGCGATAGGCCGATTCCCAAACCGTCTCGGGAGCCTCGCGAATCGGCGTGCCCTCCACAAAGGATTCGCTTACGCCGGCGAACCCCGCCGGCAAACCCAGCGCCGGTTCCAGCTGCGGGCACCGATACGCCGAGGACAGCCAGCGCGCGTTTTCCAGCAGGCGCTGCACGCGTTCGACATCCCGCGTGACCCGCAAGACCCGGTTGCGCGAGCGCTCCACCAGCAGGGTCCAGTCGCCCCGAGCGATCAGGGTGTCGAAACTCTGCTCCCCCCCGTCCGCGCGGATCGTGACATGGGCCAGCGGACGAACCGGGCCATCCTGCCCGGGCAGCAGGGTATCCCGCAGATGCTGCTGACAGGCATCCGGTTCCCCCTCCGCCCCTGCAGGCAGCCACGCCAGCGATCCCTGCAGCCACCACTCGCCGGGCACAAGACAGTGCTCCAGCGCCCGCAATAGTCCGACTACCCGACGCCACTCTTTCCAGCCTCGCCAGGACATCCTCATGCGGCCTGCCCCGTTTGAAGGCGCTGAAGTCCGAAAAAGTCCAGGTAGGCAGCGGCCGCGGTTTCCGCACGGAACCGATCTACGGCCTCGTCCCGATCAAAAACAGGCCCCTCGCCCCGCAGGACTCGATCCAGTCCCTCGGCCAGCGCCTCGGGATCCTTCATTGGTACCAGAATCCCGTAGCGTCCGTCCGCCAGGATCTCCCTCGGCCCGCTGGGGCAATCCGTCGAGACCACGGGAACGCCAAGCCCCAGTGCCTCCATGACCACATTCACCAGCCCTTCCCAGCGGGACGACAGGGCAAACACGTCCGCCCGGGCCATCCAGGCATACGGATTGGCGGCAAACCCGGGGAAGTCCACATGCTCCGCGATGCCCAGCTCACGGGCAAGCGCTTCCAGCTGCTCCTGTTCGCGACCTTTGCCGACGATGATCAGACGTGCCTCGCGCCGTTCGCGTAAGCGGGCGAAGGCCCGCAGCAGCGTCGGATAGTCCTTTTGCGGGACCAGGCGGCCGGCCGACAGGATCACCGGCACCGCGGAACCCTCGGCAAGCCACGGATGGTCCACCGGCTCCCCGGCCCTCTCGAGGGTGCCCGATGCCACGGACCCGCTATAGATCCGCTGTACGTCCACTCCCTTCAGTCCGACGTTTTCGACCAGGTCCCGGCGCACCCCGTCGGAGACGGCAATCACCCCGTGGGAACGCGGGTACCAGCGCCGAATCTGGCGGAACTTCTGTTCCCGCCGTCGCGGTTCCGCGGCGAGCTTTTCCGATTCGCCGAACGTATTCGGCACGCTCAGAAACCGCCTGGTCCCCGTATCCGGGAGCATCCCCGCCTGAGCCAGGATCACGTTGGTGATGTGATTGACCGACAGGACAACGGCCGGGCGCCGCCGCCGCATGTACCGCCACAGGGCGAACGCTGTCGCAAGCTTCCCCCGGGTCCCCAGATGAACGCAGGCCACCGATTCCGGCATTTCGTCCGGATAGAACATCTCACCGTCGCGAAACGTCACCAGCTCCACGGACCAGCCATCCCTGGTCCAGACGTGGATCTGGTTCATCAATCGCCGGTAGGTCCCGCCCCACGGCCGAAACATCCCGAACAGGACGATATCTGGCATGTTGTCCCCGCCCATATGTCCGGAGCCGGACTCCAGGACACGTGAATTCCGCCGCCATGATACAGCGACCGACCGCTCAGGGCCCGCCTCCGGCTCCAGCGACGCCCCCTGCGCCCCACGGGAAACACTGGCAAAATACCACCCTCTGAGCCCCCCTTGGCAAAGTCGGCCCATCCATGATGAACATCCATGCCCCTGCATCCAGCCGGACCTTCCTGCCCGGGGATGCCCTCAGCCTCTGGGCCGTCGGAGCCCTCTATGCGGGTGCGTTCGTGGCCCCCCTGTCCATCTCTCTGGGACAGGCCTTCCAGCTGCTCCTCCTGATCCTCGGAGTCCTTTTCGTGCGCCGTAACTGGTCACACCTGAGAGGATCCCCGCTGATCTGGCTGCCTGTCGCTTTTGCCGTTTACGTGGTCCTGCGGACGGCATTTGCAGCCCTGTTCGAACGCCCGGATCTCGCCACCTCACACTGGGACGAGATGACCACCTGGATGAAGACCGCGATCGTACCCGTGATGATCTACGGCCTCGCCCTGGCTGCCACTGGAAACTGGCTCCGCCATGGTCTGGTCACAGTAGCCCTGCTGCTGGCCGGTTACTGTATCTATCTGGCAATGCACATCTCGCCCGCGGACCTGGTGGCAGCCCTCCAGACCACCGGCCGGTACAACATGGAACTGGGGTTCCGGTCCTCGGCCATCAAGCTCCCGGCCATCATTACAGCCCTCGTAATCACCACCGTGTTCTTTTTCGCCACCCTGTCGCCTGCGCCATCCCGAACGCGCTGGTCCCTTCTGCTCGGTGGCAGCCTGATTTCTCTGGCACTTCTTGCTTTTTTCATCGCCTCGATCATCGCAACCAAGAGCCGTAATGGCTGGCTCACACTGGCGATCGCGCTGGTTGCGGTACTTGCATTGAGTATCTGGGCATATCGCAGAGACCTCCATCGCATTCGGGGAGCACTGCTGGGCGCGATGGTGGCGATGCTGCTCGCCGCCGGCACTCTGGCCACCTTCAGCTGGGACCACATCAGTGAACGCTGGGGACAGACAGCCGATACCGTACAGCAGACGATTGCCCTGCCTTTCCACGGGAACATCGAGGAACTGGAGCGCGATTCCGTGGGCGTCCGGGTCGTCTACTGGGCATTTGCCTGGGAACGTTTCCTCGAGCGTCCTCTGGTGGGGCGGGGTGCCGCCGACCAGCGCCACCTGACGGAAGAATTCCAGATTCCGCCCCAACTTGAGGATCGCGACGACACCTTCCACAACTCCCATCTCGACATCCTGGTCCGTTTCGGCCTTGTCGGGTACGGCATGATCGCCGTCTTCACGATGATCCTTGCCGTAGCCGCGTGGCGCATGCTCGGCATGGCGGGGAGCACTCGTGCGATCGGAATCTACACCCTGGCCTTCCTGCCGGCGCTGTTTTTCTGGGCCATGAATGCCCAAATCCTGCATCGATATACCATGGAGCACTTCTACGGTCCGATCCTGGCTCTGCCCTTTGCATTCGCAATCTCGTGGATCCTGGCCAGAAACGAACCCGAGGCATCCGGGCAATCATGATGCGATCTTTTTCCGGGCCACCGGAACGATGGAATTCACATCCGGGTATTGGAAATTGCCACATCCTGTCCGATCCCGGAATGCTCCGGGAGTGCAATAACGACCTGTTCGACCCCGAGTCATTGCGGGCACGAGGTCAGTGGACCGGGAGCAGCAGCGGTCGGCGTGCGACCCACTTCCTGCATCATGAAGGGCGCGACTGGGTCCTGCGCCATTACTGGCGGGGCGGAGTGATGGCCCGGGTTGCCACGGATACCTACCTGTGGGCCGGGCTGGAACGCAGCCGGCCGGTGCGCGAGTGGCGTCTGCTGGCGCGCCTGCACGAACTCGGGCTGCCGGTCCCGCGTCCGGGGGCTGCACGGGTCTGCCGCCACGGGCTCGTGTATCGTGGCGACCTGCTGAGCGAACGCATCCCGGACAGCCACCCGCTGGACGAGTGGATCGGGGACGGAAAGGACTCGCCTGAACTGTGGGACGCAATCGGCCGGGTGATCGCCCGATTCCACGCCCATGGCGCCTGGCATGCGGATCTCAACGCCCGCAACATTCTGATCCAGGGCAACGGGCAGGTCTGGCTGATCGACTGGGACCGGGGCCGGGTCGGCCACTATCGGGGGCTTCAGGACAACCTGTCGCGCCTGCGGCGTTCGCTGGACAAATGGCCGGCGACCCGCGAACGCGGCGCCCTCGGCTGGCCGAATCTGCTTAGGGCCTACACCGAGGAGCGGAAACCGGCATGACAACCCCGCGGCTGGCCGTACTCGTTTCCTACACCGGGGATGGCGGCGTCGAAAAGATGATGAACCATCTGCTGCGCGGATTCGTGGATGCCGGCGTGCAGGTGGATCTGCTGTTGCTGAAGGCCCGCGGCGGCCATGTGGAGGATATCCCGGCAGAGGTCAACGTGATCCGGCTGGATGCCCGGACCTCCCTGCTGGCGCTGCCCGCGGTCACCCGCTACCTGCGTCGCCAGTGCCCCGACGCGTTGCTGGCAGCCAAGGACCGCGCCGGCCGCGTGGCCCTGCGCGCCCGCCGGCTGGCACGGGTGCCGACGCGGATCGTTCTGCGGATGGGGATGCACCTCAGCGGCTCGCTGGCCGACAAGACCGCCCTGCAGCGCTGGCTGCGTTACCGCCCCGTCCGGCGACTGTACCCTCATGCGGATGCCATCGTCGCCGTGGCGCAGCCGGTGGCCGACGACCTCGCCCGTATCGGGGGCATCCCCTCGGAGCGATTCCGCGTCATCGCCAACCCGGTGATTTCGCCATCCCTGAGTGCCAGGGCCGAAGAAGCCGCGGAGCATCCGTGGCTGGAGGCGGCCACACGGAGCGAAACACCGGTGATCCTGGCGGTAGGCCGACTGCGACCGCAAAAGGATTTCGCTACCCTCCTGCGGGCCTTCGCGCTGCTGCATGCCCGGCGACCCTGCCGGCTCATCATCCTGGGGGAAGGACCGGAACGGGACCGCCTGCAAGGCCTGGCGCGCGAACTGGGTATCGCCGACCATGTCGATCTGGCGGGTTTCCGCTCCAATCCGTATCCGTTTATGCGCGCTGCCAACCTGTTCGTGCTTTCCTCCCGCTTCGAGGGATCGCCCAATGTCCTGGTCGAGGCCATGGCGCTCGGGACACCGGTAGTGTCGACGGACTGCCCGAGCGGTCCGCGCGAGATCCTCGCCGGGGGCCGCCTTGGCCCGCTCGTCCCGGTGGGCGACGCCCCCGCGCTGGCCGATGGCATGGCCCGCGGCCTGGAGGCACCGGTCGAACCGGCGCTGCTGCAACAGGCCGTCGCCGACTACACCATTGCCAGGAGCGCCCGCACCTATCTGGATACGCTGGGCCTCGCGCCAACGACCAATCCGGAAACACACACCCCATGAAACCGCCCGTCCTCGTCGACCTGCCCACCCGGGAACTCCGGCGCTACCTCGCCAAGCGCGATCCGGCATCCAAGGCCCGGTTCTTCATCGACGGTTTACTCCTTCCCCGACGCGTCCGCCGGGGTCAATGGCACCGGCGGACCGAACCCTTCGACCAGCACCCGATCTACGCCCTTCTGGAGCATCTGCTGGACGAAGAGCGCAGCCGCTCCGAACACGTGGAGGCGCTGCATCGCTACTATCGGGCTCGCGGAAAAACCGAGGATCAGGCCGAGGAAAAGATCGCGCGTTCGCTGGACAAGTACCTCGAGCGGTACCGCGGCCTCGCCCGCAACATGGCGGAGAACGGATACGTCGCCGGTCTGGGCAAGGACGAGATCGGCGTGGCCATCGGCCCGGACGGCGAATTCATCAAGGTGGCGAACGGCAACCATCGGCTGGCGGTCGCCCGTCTGGCCGGGGTATCGCAGGTCGTCGGAGAGATCCAGTTCGTGCACCGCGACTGGCTGCGCCGCCAGTCCTCGCGGCGGGACGCCGACGAGGCCGTACTCCATGCCCTGCGCTCACTGAACGCGCGGCGCAACCCCGCGGATTCCTGATGCGGCCGCGGTTACAATACCGCGACCGTTCGCAGCCGAACCCCGATCCATGCTGATCTCCTATCGCAAGAATTTCCTGTTCGTGCACATCGCCAAGACCGGCGGGACCAGCATCCGGGCGGCACTGCGGCCGTATCGCTGGGGCGGCTGGTACAGCATCCCGCTGTGGGCGGCCAGCCAGGTCAGCCAGATGACCCGCCCCCGGCACAAGCTGGGGCTGAAGTTCCCGCGCCATGCGAAGGCGATCGCGGCCAGGGAAATGCTGCCGGAGCCGGTCTACCGCGAGCTGTTCAAGTGCGCGATCGTGCGCAACCCCTGGGATCTGCAGGTCAGCTCCTGGCACCACATCCGGCGGGAGAAGCCGGAGGTCCTGGAAGGGGTCAAAACCTTCGGCGATTTCCTGCGGCTGAAGTTCGACCCCGAACGGCCGTATGACTACATGCTGGACACCTCGGCGGAGCTGCAGCACGAGTACATCGTCGATCTGCAGGGACGCGTGATCGTGGATTTCATCGGCCGCTACGAGAACCTGCACGAAGATTTCGCCACGATCTGTCAGCGCATCGGGATCCCGACGCCCGAACTCCCGCATCTGCGCCGCGCCAGCGAACGCGACGACTATCGCAGCTACTACGACGACACCCTGGCGGAGATGGTGGCGCAGCATTACCGCCGCGACCTGGACCTGCTGGGCTACGAATTCGATGCCCCGACTTCCGCAAACCGGTGACCGCCCGGAGATCCCGGGCCTCGGGACCCTCGCGCTGGAGGACTGCCTCCACGAGTACCCGGGCAAGCGGCGGATCTTTCGCGCACGGTTGCCCGACGATCGGGCGGTGGTCGCCAAATTCTATCTCGGGCGCATCGCGCAGTGGGCCGAATGGCGCCGTGGCACCCGCGGGGCGCGCCGGCTGGAGGCGGCCGGCGTGCCGGCGCCGGCGGTGCACCATGCCGGCTACTGCCCGCAATACCGCGCGTGGCTACTGGTGCTGAACCTGGTCGAGGCGGATACCCCCTGGCCACCGCCCGGCGGTGATCCCGGGCACGAGGCCCATGCCCGGCTGCTGACCACCCTGGCCGAACACCACCGCGCCGGTATCGTGCAGAACGATCTCAACTGGCTGAACTTCATCCCCCGCGGCGGAAAGCTGTACGCGATCGACGGGGACCGGGTCCGGCGCCGCGCCGGGGCGCTGGCCCGCGGGCCCGCCCTGCGCCACCTCCAGCGGCTGTACGCCTCAAAGACCCGCGTGCCCGAGGCGCGCATCCGCGAGGGCTTCCGGCGCTACCACGAATTGCGCGGCTGGGACGCGAGCGAGGCCGAACTGGAACGTTTCCTGCGGGTACTGCGCCACGCCCGCGTGCGCCATGCCCGCCGCGTTGCGCACCGCGCGGCACGCGGCTGGAAACACTACCCGCGCTTTCGCAGCGACGACCTCGGGATCATCCACGACCGGCGCAGCCTCACGCGCGAGCAGGCCGGCGACCTCGCCCGCCACCTGTACGCAACCGGCGAGCTGCCGGAGACAGTCGCCTCATCGGACACGCCCGAACTCTGCGCCCGGCGGATTGATGCACCCTGGCAGACCCTGCCTGCCCTGCTGCGCCCGGCCCTCACCCGCCGGGTCGCGCGTCGGGTCTGGAGCCATGCGCTCACCCTCCGGCGGCTGGGGCTGGCGGCGCCACGGCCGGTGGCCGTGGTCGCCGCGGATCGCGGCATGATCTGGCTGGTCCAGGAAGCAATCGCGGACATGCACCCGCTGACGGACGGCGGCCCTCCGCCCGGTCCGGAAGCGGCCGAGACACTTTGGGCGGGTCTGCGAGACTACGGGATCCGGTTCCGCGGGCGGGACCCGCGCATGCTGGGCAGCGACGGCCAGGCGTTGTGGATCCTCGACCCGCTGCCGCTGGCCTTTGCCCGGCCGGGGGCGCGCGGTCTTCTGCGCGCCGCGCAGCGCGACCGGGAGTGGCTGCGGCAGGTCAGCGAGGCGCGCTGACCGGCCGCGGACGCGGGTGCGTCAGTCCAGACCCCAGCGACGCTCCTTGGCGTCGTTGGCGACCCGTCCGGGCCAGGCGATCACGTTCTGGATGCGCTGCATGTACGGCGGGATCACCTGCTTCCAGGCATCGTCCGGCCAGATCACGCTCCCCTCGGTCTTGCGAAAGACATCCGCCGAACCGATGTTGTGATGCGCCATCTCCGCCCAGGAGTCGAGCTGCGGGCGCTCGAACCCCAGCCCCAGACGCTCCATCAGCTTCGGCAGCTGGTCCTCGGGGTCATAGGCCAGCTTCTCGTAATTCACCACGATGTGCGGCTCGTTGCGCAGCAGGTAGTACAGCCGCAGCGAGCGATGGGAATAGGAGAAGGTGGGGATATAGTTCTGCTGCTTGCGCTTGCGCAGCGACTGCGCCCGCCCGCGCGGGTCGCGCAGCACGTGGATGGGCACCACGTCGATGTCGGGCGCGGCCATCAGCCGGCGCAGGCGCTGCACCGACTTGGAATTGTCGGTCACGAACGGCACCCCGCTGACCTCGGAGACCACCTCGAACAGCGTGCGGTTGTGCTCGTTGAAGCGCGCCGGGTCGCGCGCATGCACGTCCAGGGTCTCCAGATTGCAGCCCAGGCGCTCCTCCAGCCGGGCGTTGACCGCCGACCAGAACTCGCATGCCCAGAAGCTGGGCGCGCCGCAGGGGCAGGGATGCTTGCGCGCGTAATGCGCCAGGCGCCGGACCCCGCCCAGCGCGCGCACCTGGCTGTGCGCGTCCAGCAGGATGTCCAGCAGGGTCGAGCCGCTGCGGCCCATGCCCACGAGATAGAGTACTTTCATGTGTCGGATTCGCCCTGTCGGATACGCTCCATCACCGCGCTGGTCGAACAGCCGTCCACGAAGCCCAGCACCTCGACCCGGCCGCCGGCCGCGGTGACGGCATCATAACCCGCAATGTCTTCCGGCCTGTAGTCGCCGCCCTTCACCAGCACGTCGGGCAGCACCTCGCCGATCAGCGCCGCCGGGGTGTCCTCGGCAAACGGCACCACCCAGTCCACCGCGGCCAGGCCGGCGAGTACGGCCATGCGGCCCTCCAGCGGGGTCACCGGTCGTCCGGGGCCCTTCAGGCGCTGCACCGAGGCGTCATCGTTGACCGCCACCACCAGCCGGTCGCCGCGAGCCCGGGCCTGCTCCAGATAAGCCACGTGCCCGGCATGCAGCAGGTCGAAACAGCCGTTGGTCATCACGATGCGCTCACCGGCAGCCCGTGCGCGCTCCAGCGCGGCCATCAGCCCGGCGCGGGACAGCACGCCGCGACCGGCGCCCTCCGGCTCGTGCCGCGCCGCGCGCAGTTCGTCCGGCGAGACCGTCGCGGTGCCCAGCTTGCCGACCACGATCCCGGCGGCGAGGTTGGCCAGATGCATCGCATCCTCCAGCGGCTCCCCGGCCGCCACTGCGGCCGCCAGGGTCGCGATCACGGTGTCGCCGGCACCGGTCACGTCGAACACCTCGCGGGCGCGCGCCGGCTGATGCACCGGCGGCCGGTCGGGACGGAACAGGGTCATGCCTTCCGCGCCGCGCGTCACCAGCAACGCCTCGATGCCATGCTCGCGAAGCAGACCGGTGGCCGCGCGCTCCAGCGCCGCCGTGTCCGGACAGGGACCGGCCACGGCCTCCAGTTCCGCGAGATTGGGCGTCACCAGGCTCGCGCCGCGATAGGCGGAGAAATCGGTGCCCTTGGGATCCACCAGCACCGGGCGGCCGGCCGCCCGCGCCGCGCGGATCAGCGGCTGCGGGTCGCGCAGCGCGCCCTTGGCGTAGTCGGACAGCACCACCACCTGACAGTCGTGCAGCAACGGTTCGAAATCCGCCAGCAGGTCACCGGCCGTCGCCCCGGGGAAACCGTCCTCGAAATCCAGCCGGATCAGCTGCTGATGGCGACTGATGACCCGCAGCTTGGTGATGGTCGCGCCCCCCGACCGGCGGCGGAACTGGCAGCGCACGCCGGCCTCCTGCAGCAAGGCGGACAGATCGGCCGCGGCGGTGTCGTCCCCGGTCACCCCCACCAGGTCGGGACGCCCGCCCAGAGCGGCCAGGTTCAGGGCGACGTTGCCGGCCCCGCCCGGACGCTGCTCGATGTCGCGCACGTGCACCACGGGCACCGGCGCCTCCGGCGAGATGCGGTCGGTCGCGCCGTGCCAGTAGCGATCCAGCATCAGATCGCCGGCGACCAGCACGCGGGCCTGATCCAGGGGGGGCAGGGTCATGGTCGTACCTGCGCCCGGGTCCGGGATCGTGCCGGGCCCGGGCGGGGGGATCAGTCGGCGGCGTCTTCGAGGATGTAGATCGTGCCGCAATAGGGACACTGGTAGCGCCCGTCCTCGGTCTCGTCGATCGGGATGAACACCCGCGGATGGGAAGCCCACAGGGCCGTGCCGGGCGTCGGGCAGTGCAGCGGGAGATCCCGCTGGGTCACGCGTACCGTCGTCTCGGCATTGGCGGTCGTGTACTGGTCCTGATGGCTGGCGGTATCGGGATTCACCATGGTTCGGGTCTCGCTCCGGGTCGGGGTCGCGCCGTTCAGACGTAGGTCAGCCAGTCCTGATGCCGCGAGTCACGGCCGTGGACCACGTCGAAATAGCGCGACTGCAGCAGTTCGGTGATGGGGCCGCGGCTGCCGGTACCGATCGGCCGGTCGTCCACCTCGCGGATCGGGGTGACCTCGGCGGCGGTCCCGGTGAAGAAGGCCTCGTCGGCGATGTAAACCTCGTCGCGGGTGATGCGTTTCTCCACCACGCGGAAGCCCTCCTCGGCCGCCAGTTCGATCACGGTGCGGCGGGTAATGCCGTCCAGCGCCGAAGTCAGGTCCGGCGTGTAGATCACGCCGCCGCTGATGATGAAGATGTTCTCGCCGCTGCCCTCGGCCACGTAGCCCTCGGTGTCCAGCAGCATGGCCTCGTCATATCCGCAGCGGGTGGCCTCCTGCAGGGCCATCATCGAGTTCATGTAATTGCCGTTGGCCTTGGCCTTGCACATGGTCACGTTCACGTGGTGCCGACTGAACGACGAGGTACGGATGCGGATGCCGTTCTCGATGCCGTCGTCGCCGAGGTAGCTGCCCCAGCTCCAGGCCGCCACCATCACGTGCACCTCGAGATTGTCGGCGCGCAGGCCCATGCCTTCGGAACCGAAGAAGGCCATCGGCCGCAGATAGGCGCTCTCGAGGTTGTTCTCGGTGATCGCCGCCTGTTGTGCACGGTTCAGACGCTCGGCGGTGAACGGCAGGGTCATGCCGAGGATCTTGGCGGAGTTGAACAGGCGCCGCGTGTGATCCTCGAGACGAAAGATGGCCGGCCCGTGATCGGTGGGATAGGCCCGCACGCCCTCGAACACCCCCATCCCGTAGTGCAGGGTGTGGGTCAGAACATGGGTCTTCGCATCCCGCCAGGGCACCATCTCGCCATCCAGCCAGATCACCCCGTCCCGGTCGGCCATCGACATCGCTTGCGTCCTCGGTTTCGTGTTGTTCCGTCGGGTCAGCCTCGGGAAGCAGCATCAACATCGGCATCGCCGAATACGCTCTCCCAGGCACGCATCACCCGCGCGCGCACCGCCTCCAGCTCCGCATCCGGCTGTTCCACGCGGGCGTCGCGCCCGGCAAGGGTCAAACGGTGGATGCGGTTGCGCAGATCGCGGTAGGCATCGGCCAGTTCGCTGCTGAACCCGGCGTCGATCACGCCACTGGCGCCCAGGGCCTCCAGGGTGCGGATCTTGTCCGGGTATTCGCACACTGCCGGATACTCGTGCGCGGCAACCAGAACCCAGTATTGAACCATGAATTCGATATCGGTGATACCGCCACGGTCGCGCTTGAGGTGGAAGCCATCGCCCGGTTTCGACGCGTGCTCGGTCAACATGCGCTGGCGCATCTCCACCACCTCGCGGCGCAGGGCATCGGCATCGCGCGGACGGGTCAGAACCTCCCGGCGCAGGGCGGCGAAGTCCTCGCCCAGCAGACGATCCCCGGCGACGAAACGCGCCCGCACCAGTGCCTGGTGTTCCCAGGTCCAGGCCGACTCGTCCTGGTAGCGACGGAACGCCTCCAGCCCGGAAACCAGCAAACCGGCCGTACCCGAGGGGCGCAGCCGCGTGTCTACTTCGTACAGCCGCCCGGAGGCGGTGAACGCCCCCAGCAGATGCACCACCCGCTGGGCGACCCGGGCAAAGAACTCGCTGTTGTCGATCACCTTCGGCCCGGCGGTGCGGGCACTGGCGCTGTCATCGCTGTCGTGCAGGAACACCACGTCGAGATCCGAACCGTAGCCCAGCTCGAAGCCCCCCAGCTTGCCGTAGCCGATGACCGCGAAACGCGCCGGACGGCAGGCGCTGGCATCCTCGCCGCACTGCGGCGCGCCGAAACGCTCCACCATGTACTCCCAGGCCAGATGCAGCACCTGTTCCAGCAGCACCTCCGCCAGCCAGGTCAGGTGGTCCGAGACCTTCATCAGGGGCAGGTAGCCGGTGATGTCGGCGGCCGCCACGCGCAGGGTCTGCACCTGCTTGAACTGCCGCAGTCGGTCCAGCATCTGCTCGTGGTCCTGCCCCGGGAAGCGCGCCAGCTCGTCTTCCAGTTCCGCCTGCAGGCCCTCGCGGTCGGGCGGTGCATACAACGCGCGCGGATCCAGCAGCTCGTCCAGCAGCAGCGGGTGCTGGGTCAGCTGATCGCCGATCCACGGGCTCGCGCCCACCAGGCGCACCAGCTGCGACAGTGCCAGCGGGTTTTCCACCAGCAGCGACAGATACACCGAGCGCCGCGCGATGGTGCGGATCAGCTGCAGCGCCCGCGGCAGGACATCGTCGGGGGCATCCTGCTCGCCGATGGCCCCCAGCAACAGCGGCATCAGGCGGTCGAGGCGCTGGCGCCCGGTGGTGCTCATCGCGCGCACCCCGGGGCTTTCGCGCAGATCATGGATGCCGGCGAAGGCCGACCCGGGATCGTTGAAGCCGAGTCCGGCCAGCGCCTCACGGGCCTCGTCCTCGTTCAGCGTGCCCATCCACAGCCGCTGGATCTGCTGTTCGCGATCGGCCTCCGGCGAGTCCTCCATGCTTTCTTCGCCGGCCCGCTGCGGGGCAACGAAGACCTGATCGAAATGGGCATGGACCCGGTGCTGTTCGCGTACCAGCGCGGCCTCGAAACTGCCCTCGTCCTCGAACCCCATGGCCAGCGCCAGGCGCGCGCGGTCATCACCCTCGCGCGGCAGACGGTGGGTCTGCTGGTCGTTGAGCATCTGCAGGCGGTTCTCCACCCGCCGCAGGAAACGATAACCGCGCTCCAGCTGTTCCACCACGTAATCGGGCAGCAGCTCGCGCTCCCCGAGCACCGCCAGCACGCCCAGCAGGTCGCGCCGCTGCAGGGCCTGATCGCGTCCCCCACGGATCAACTGGAAGGCCTGGCCGATGAACTCGATCTCGCGGATCCCGCCCTCGCCGTGCTTCACGTCCTCGAACCGGCCCTTGCGTGCGGATTCGTCGTTGATCATCTGCTTGAGCTGGCGCAGGTTGGCCAGCGATCCGTAATCCAGGTAACGGCGATAGATGAACGGGCGCAGCCGGCGCATCAGGCGCCCGCCGGCCTCGACGTCCCCGGCGATCATCCGCGCCTTGATCAGCGCGTAGCGTTCCCACTCCCGACCATGGGCCTGGTAGTAATCCTCCATCGCGTCGAAGTGCATCGCCAGGGGGCCGGTATCCCCGAACGGCCGCAGGCGCATGTCGACCCGGTAGCAGAAGCCGTCCGCGGTCACCTCGGACAGCGCGGCGATCAGCGCCCGGCCGAGGCGCTGGAAATAGGTCGGGTTGTCCAGCGGCTTCGCGCCGTCGGTCTCGCCATTCTCCTCGAAGGCAAAGATCAGATCGATGTCGGAGGAGAAATTCAGCTCGCCGCCACCCAGCTTGCCCAGCCCCAGCACCACCAGCGACTGCGGCGATCCGTCCTCGGCGCTGCGCGGCTGGCCGTGGCGCTCGCGGTAACGCGTATCCAGCCATCCCAGCGCCGCGCCGATCAGGCCGTCCGCCAGGCGGCTGAGGTCGTGCATGACCTCTTCCAGATCCGCCGCCAGATCCGCCGCGCCGGCCAGATCCCGCCAGCCGATCCGCAGCAGCTCGCGGTGGCGCGTCTCGCGCAGGGCCCGGCGCAGGCCCTCCTCGTCCTCCGCGGCGTCCACCCGGGCCTGCAGGGCGGCATGAAAGTCCGCGTCGGTGCAGGCCGGCATGCGGCCCTCGGCATCCAGCGCCTCCAGCAGGTAGGCCGGATGGCGCCGCACCGTCTGCGCCAGGTAGTGGCTGAAGGCCAGCGGCCGGTGCTCGGCGGGGGGCGAGTCCGGCGCTATGCCTTCCGCGGGTTCCAACTCCTCCCACAGGCGCCGGATCTCGTCCTCCAGCGCGGCGGGCAGCGGGGCGGGGGTCTGCGGCAGTGGCTTGTCCATGGGTCTCAGATTAGGGAAACACCGATCGATGTGCACGTCCGGGTCGGGCCGCCGCGAGAAACAATCCGGATGATGGGACTTGACCACGGAAGCTAATACAAATAACAATCGTTCTCGCTTTTATGGCGAATCAACTACAGGAACCAACCGTCTCGAGGACCAACAGCCATGCGTACCCGCCCCCTGAACTGGATCATCGGTGCCGCCGCCACGGTGGCCATCACTCTGCCGCTTGCTGGCTGTGGCCCCGACGCCGATAACGGTGCCGCGGACGCCGGAGAGGTGAACCTCTATTCCGCACGTCAGGAACAGCTCATCCAGCCGTTGCTGGAACGCTTCACGGACGAGACCGGGATCGAGGTCAACCTGGTGACCGGCGGTGCCGACGCCCTGCTTCAGCGGCTGCGCCAGGAGGGCCGCAATTCGCCCGCCGACGTCTTCATCACCGTGGATGCCGGCCGCCTGCACCAGGCTCATGCGGCCGGGGTTCTCCAGGGCATCGAGAGCACGACCCTCGAGAACAACGTCCCCGAGCGCTACCGCGACCCGGATGGCGAGTGGTTCGGGCTGTCCATGCGCGCCCGCCCGATCATGTACCACACCGACCGGGTCGACCCGTCCGAACTGTCGACCTACGAGGCCCTGACCGACGAGCAGTGGGAAGGCCGGATCTGCATCCGCTCCTCCGACAATATCTACAACCAGTCGCTGGTCGCCTCCATGCTCGCCACCGAGGGCGAGGATGCAGCCCAGCAGTGGGTCAACGGCATCGTGGCCAACATGGCCCGGCGCCCGCAGGGGGGTGACCGGGACCAGATCCGCGCGGTGGCCGACGGGGTGTGCGATATCGCCATCGCCAACACCTATTACCTGGGCATCATGCTGGAAGGTGAAGGCCGTGACCGGGAGGTGGCCGAGCAGATCGGGGTCTTCTGGCCCAATCAGGACGACCGCGGCACGCACGTGAACATCTCCGGCGCCGGGGTCACCGCCCACGCGCCCAACCAGGAGAATGCGGCGCGGCTGATCGAGTACCTGACCTCCGAATCCGCCCAGGAGTGGTACGCCGAGGCCAACCAGGAATACCCGATCCGCGACGACGTTCCCGCCAGCAACATCCTCGCCGGCTTCGGTGATTTCGTCTCCGACGACATCGACCTGTACCTGCTGGGCGAGAACAACGCCGAGGCGGTGCGCATCCTCGACCGGGGTGGCTGGCGCTGATCCCGCCTGCCCCGGAGACCCCCGCAGCGCCCCGGCCACCCCGTGGTCGGGGCGCTTGCGTGTGGACCCCCGGAGCGCAGCAGTGGCCGTACTCCCCGCAGACTGCGGGGTCACCCATGGAATTCGAAACAAGAACCTTTACTATTTGCACTCCATGACCCAAGCCACCACCAGCACCGGGGCCCGCATGCCCGCCTTTCGCCGCCCGCGGCTGCCGCTCAGCCCGTGGTCGCTGGTGGCGGTAATCACCGCGCTGGTCCTCGCCCTGCCGGTGCTGGTGATTTTCGGACACGTGTTCATCCCCGCCGGGGAGGTCTGGGAACACCTGCGCCAGACGGTGCTGGCCGACTACGTCACCAACTCCCTGGTGCTGCTGGTCGGGGTGGGGATCGGCGTACTGCTGATCGGCGTGCCGGTAGCCTGGCTGATCAGCATGTGCGAGTTTCCGGGCCGCTCGGTCTTTCAGTGGGCGCTGATGCTGCCGCTGGCGATGCCCGCCTACATCATCGCCTACACCTACACCGGCATGCTCGACTTTTCCGGGCCGGTGCAGGGGCTGATCCGCGAGCTCTCGGGGCTGGGCTACGGTGAGTACTGGTTCCCCGAGATCCGCTCGCTGGGCGGCGCCATGGTCATGCTGCTGCTGGTGCTCTACCCCTACGTCTACCTGCTCAGCCGGGCGGCCTTTCTGGAGCAGTCGGTCTGCGTGCTGGAGGTCTCGCGCACGCTGGGCGCCGGCCCCTGGGAGGGCTTTCGCCGGGTCGCACTGCCCCTGGCCCGTCCGGCGATCATCGCCGGGCTGACCCTGGCACTCATGGAGGTGCTGGCCGACTACGGCACCGTGGCCTATTTCGGTGTCAGCACCTTCACCACCGGCATCTTCCGCACCTGGTACGGCCTCGGCGATCCGGCCGCGGCCGCCCAGCTGGCGGCCGTGCTGCTGAGCTTCGTCTTCATACTGATCCTGCTGGAGCGCTGGTCGCGCGCGAAGGCTCGCTTCCATCACACCAGCCGGCGTTATTCCACGCTGCCGCGCTATCGCCTGCGCGGCTGGAAGGCGACCGGTGCATTCCTCGCCTGCCTGCTGCCGATCCTGTTCGGCTTCCTGATCCCGACGGCGCAGCTGGCCCTGTGGGCGGTACAGACCACCGATCAGTGGATGAATCCGCGGTTCTACGGTCTGGTGTTCAATACCTTCTGGCTGGCGACTGCCGCCGCGATCATCGCCGTCGCCCTGGCTCTGGTGCTGGCCTACGCCCAGCGCATGGAGGGAGGACGGATCACCCGCGTGGCGGTGCGCATCGCCGGCATGGGCTACGCGGTACCGGGCACGGTGATCGCCATCGGCATCATGATCCCGTTCGCGGCCTTCGACAACGCGCTGGACAGCTTCATGCGCGAGACCTTCGGCGTCAGCACCGGACTGCTGCTGTCGGGCACGGTGTTCGCGCTGCTGTTTGCCTACGCCGTGCGCTTCCTCGCGGTGTCGCTGCAGACCGTGGAAGCCGGGCTCGGCAAGATCCAGCCGAGCATGGACGACGCCGCGCGCTCGCTCGGCCTGCATCCGCTCAAGACCCTGTGGCGGGTGCACATGCCGATCATGCGCGGCACCCTGCTGACCGCCCTGCTGCTGGTGTTCGTCGACGTCCTCAAGGAACTGCCGGCCACGCTGATCCTGCGGCCGTTCGATTTCAACACCCTGGCGGTGCGCGCCTTCGAGCTGGCCGGGGACGAACGCCTGCGGGAGTCGTCCAGCGCCGCTCTCGCCATCGTGCTGGTGGGGCTGGTTCCGGTTATCCTCCTGTCGATGACCATCGGGCGCTCGCGCCCCGGCCAGGGTGCCGAAACCGCGCAGGCCACCACCGACGACCCCGACCGCCGCCCGCGTTCGCGGCCGCTGGCGATGCCCGCGGGCACGGCCGCGAACCCGCGCGCCGACGACCCACAGGAACGCTGATGCAGGTACCCCATACGCCGCTTCTGGATCTCGACCACGTCGACATCGGCTACGACGGGCAGCCGGTCGTCCACGACGCCTCGCTGCAGCTCCCGGAGGGCCAGATCGGCTGCCTGCTGGGCCCCTCCGGCTGCGGCAAGACCACCCTGCTGCGTGCGATCGCCGGCTTCGAGCCGGTGATGCGCGGCGAGGTCCGCCTGAACGGTCAGGCCATGAGTCACCCGGGGTTCACCCTGCCCCCGGAAAAACGCGGTGTGGGCATGGTGTTCCAGGATTTTGCCCTGTTCCCGCACCTGTCGGTGGGCGACAACCTGCGCTTCGGCATCCGCCACTGGAGCCGCGAAGCCCAGGACGAGCGGGTCCGGCAGCTGCTGCGGCTGGTCGGCCTGATCGGCTATGAACCGGGTTACCCGCACGCCCTGTCGGGCGGGCAGCAGCAGCGCGTGGCGCTGGCCCGCGCGCTGGCGCCGCGGCCGGGCCTGCTGCTGCTGGACGAGCCGTTTTCCAGCATGGACGTCGAGCTGCGCGGCGAACTGGCGCGCGAGGTGCGCGAAATCCTGCGCGCGGAGAACACCACCGCGGTCCTGGTGACCCACGATCAGAACGAAGCATTCGCCTTCGCCGACCGCATCGCCGTCATCCACGAGGGGCGCATCGCCCAGCTGGACAGCGCCTACAACCTCTACCACCGCCCGGCCAACCGCTTCGTCGCGGATTTCATCGGCGAGGGCACCCTGATCCCCGGCATGGTGGAGCCCGGCAATCAGGTCGACACTGCCCTGGGCCACCTGCAGGGCCCGCTGTCGGAGGCGCTGCCCCCGGGGACCGCAGTGGACGTGCTGGTTCGCCCGGACGACATCGCCATCGACAACGAGAACGGGGAGGTCCGCACCGAGGTGCTGGACAAGGCCTTCCGCGGCGCGGATTTCCTCTACACCCTGCGCCTGCCCGACGGCCTCAGCGTGCAGTGCATGGCACCGTCCCACGACAACTTCGTGATCGGGGAGCATGTCCGCCTGCGCCTGGATTTCTCCCATCTGGTGGTATTCTCGCGGGAAAGCGGCGTCGACTGCCCGAGCGGCTGACCCTCGCAGGAAACGAGCGAGCGCGGAACCCGCAGCCCGCGTCCGGACTCGGAAGAGAGACCCGTCAGGCCTGTCGACACCCATTCGGCCCTTCCCCCGTGATCGCGTGACCCGCCATCGATGACTTCCATCCCCGTTCCCGCCCGGTTGTGCCGTCCCTGCCTCGCGGCCCTGCTCGCGCTGCAGCTCCTGCTGGCCGCACCGGCGGCGGGGGACGAACGTCCACGCCTGGCGCTGGAGGGCGGCACTGCCGAACAGCGCGACAACATCGAGGCGACCCTCAACATCGCGCGCCAGCGCTGCGAGCTGCCCGAATTCCGCGAAAGCCGGGTGCTGCGCGACGCCGAAAGCCGCGCCCGCGACGCCCTGCGCGCCATCGGTTACTACCATCCGGAGCTGGAACTGTCGCTGGACCGCGATGCCGGGCCCTGCTGGACCCTGAACCTGGCGTTCGACCCCGGCCCGCCCACCACGGTGGAATCGCTGGACCTGCAGGTGACCGGCGAGGGCCGCATGGACCCCGCATTCGAGGCCATCCTGATGCAGACGCAGATCGCCACCGGCGACGTGCTGCGCCATGACCGCTACGAGGCCCTGCGTTCGCGCTTTACCCGGGTGGCGGCCGAACGCGGTTATTTCGATGCCGAGCTCACCCTGCGCCGTCTGGAGGTAGACACCGAACAGCGTACCGCGTCCATCCGGCTGCACATGGACACCGGACCGCGCTACCAACTGGGCGAGATCCGCATCGAGCAGGACATCCTGCGCGGGCGTTTCATGCAGCGTCTGCTGCCATTCGAGCCCGGCGAACCCTATGCCTCCGCGCGGATCATCGAACTGCAGCGCAATCTCAACAACAGCGGCTATTTCGAATCGGTGCGCGTGCGCCCGCTGCGTGACGAGGCCGAGGAGCGCCGGGTACCGGTGATGGTTGAACTGGAGCCGCGCAACCGCCTGGCCTTCGAGGCCGGTATCGGCTATTCCACCGACATCGGCCCGCGCACGCGCTTCGGCATGGAAAACCGCTACGCCAACCGCCGCGGTCACCGCTATACCGGCGAGGTGGAGGCCTCGCCCGTGCGTTCCGGCGTGGCCTTCAACTACGAGATCCCGCTGCGCGACCCGCTGCGCGAACGCCTGAACCTGTTCACCTCCTGGCGCACCGAGGACACCAGCACCCAGCAGTTCGACCGCTTCCAGCTGGGCACCAGCCGTGTACTGCAGCGCGAGTCCGGCTGGCAGACCACCGAGATGGTGCGCTACGAATACGAGGATTACACCGTCAGCGATCAGACCGACACCTCCCGACTGCTGATCCCCTCCTACCGCGTCAGCCGGACCGAGGCCGACGACCCGATGACCCCGCGCCGGGGCTACCGCCTGGAGGGCACGGTCCAGGGGGCCGCGGAGGAACTCCTGTCCACCACCAGCTTCGCCCAGGTGCGCGGCAACGCCCGCTACATCCGCGGTCTGGGACCGGGACGCGCGCTGCTGCGCGCCGATGTCGGCTTCACCGAGGTCGATTCGGTGCGGGAACTGCCCAGTTCCCTGCGCTTCTACGCCGGCGGCGACGGTTCCATCCGCGGTTATGGCTACCAGAAACTGGGGCCGAAGAACGAGGACGGCGACATCATCGGCGGACGACACCGCCTGGTGGGCAGTGCCGAATACGAGATCCCGGTGGTGGGTGACTGGAGCGCGGCGATCTTCGTGGACGCCGGCAACGCCTTCGACGACTTCTCCGACTTCGACACGGTCTACGGCGCGGGTGTCGGCGTACGCTGGCGCTCACCGGTCGGTCCGATCCGTCTGGATATCGCCCACGGACCGGACTCCGACGATGATTTCCGCATCCACTTCTCCATGGGGCCGGATCTGTGAAGCGCTGGCTGCGCATCGGGGGCCGCGCGACCGGCATACTGGTCCTCCTGCTGCTCGGCGTGCTCGCCGGCGTCGCCGCCCTGCTGTCCAGCGAATCCGGGACGCGCTGGCTGGCCGAACAGGCCGAACGCCACGCCCCGGTGGATCTGACCATCGCGGAAGTCGAGGGTACGCTGTTCCGCGGCCTGGCCGTGCGCGGACTGACCCTGGAGCTGCCCGACGGCCCCAACATCGCGGTCGACGAGGCGCGGGTGGCGCTGGACGCGGCGGGACTGCTCGCCCTCGATCTGCGCCTTGGCGAACTCGGTGCGCGCGGGGTGCGGGTGGATCTGCCCGAGGCACCGGAGGACGAGGCGGATGCGTCCGGGGAACTCCCCCTGCCCCTGGAGCTGCCCGATCGCGTCCGGATCCCGCTGCTGGCCGTCCACCTCGACCGGGTGCTGCTGACCGACTTCCGGATCACCCGCACGGACGAGGAACTGTTTGCGCTCACCCGCATGCAGGCGCGACTGAGCGCGCGCGGCACCCGCTTCCACCTCCACCACCTGGACCTGGCCCTGCCGGACCCCGAACTCGAACTGAGCCTGCATGCCCGACTGCGGGCCCGCGGCGACTATCCGCTGGAGGCCGGCGGACGCTGGCGGCTGGGGCTGCCCGAGGTGGCCGGCGAATGGCTGGAGCGCGAGGATGTCGCCGGCGCGCTGGACCTGGAGGGTGATCTGCTGCGCAGCCTGCGCCTGAACCACCGGGTGGAGGCCGGCCCGGCGATGGAGACCCGCGCCACCCTGCACGACCCGTTCGACGCGCCCGCGCTGGAGCTGGAACACGCCTGGGAGGCGTTCGCGCTGGCGCTGCAACCCGACACCCGGCTGACGCTGGACGCCGGACGACTGCAGGCGGACGCGACCCCGGACGACTGGGATCTGGCGCTGGCCACCGGTGCACGGCTGGACCCGTGGCCCGCGCTGGCCCTCCAGCTCGCGGCCCACGGCGACCTGGCCTCCGCGCGCGTGGAGACCCTGAATCTGCGCTCCGCGGCGGGGAATCTCGCCATCAGCGGCGAGGCGGGCTTCGCCGACGAGCTTACCTGGGACCTCGGACTGGATCTGGACGATCTCGATCTCGCGGCGCTGGAAACGGCACTGGACGACATGCCGGAGCTGGATGCCGGAATCCGGCGCCTGAGCGCGACCAGCCGGGGACGCCTGCCACCGGGGGCGGAGAACCCGCTGGCCGCGCTGGAGGCCGCGGTGACCCTCACCGAACTGGAGGGCCATTTCGAAGACCAGCCGCTGACCGGCGAACTCGACCTGCAGCTGGCCGAAGGCCGGGCTCGCTTCGAACAGGGCCAGTTCCGCCTGGGCGATGCCCGCCTGAGCCTGCAGGGGCACCTGGACGGGCTGCAGGCGGCGGCCGATGATCCCGAGACCCGCTGGCCGTTCGCCCTGGACCTCGACCTCGAGGGGGTGGATGCGGCGCAGTTCCGGCCCGATGTCGATGCCCGGCTGGACCGCTTGCGGCTCGCCCTGACCGGCACCCTGGCACCGGCCGAAGCCGATTTCGATGCCGGCCTGGCGCTGACCGCGCTGGAGGCGAGCGCACAGGGGGTCGGGGTGCGTGGCTACGGCCGCGTGGAGCTGGACGCCCGGCGCGCGCGCATCCGCGAGCTCAACCTGCGCAGCGACCCCGGAGCGCACCTGGGCTTGAGCGGCGAGGTCGGCTACGGTGCCGGCCTGGACTGGGACCTCGATCTGCGCGCGCGCGAGCTCGATCCCGGCCTGGCAGCGCCCGATTTCCCCGGGCGCCTCGCGCTGGACCTGCACACCACCGGCCGGCTGGATCCGCAAGCCGGACCGACCGTGGAGGCCCGCATCCGCCGGCTCGACGGCCATCTGCGCGAGCAGCCGGTGTCCGGGAGCGGCGAACTGCGCCTGGAAGACGAGATCCTCGACATCCGCGAGCTCGTACTCGGGCTGGGGGACAACCGGGCCCGGATCGCGGGGCGCGTGGCCGACACCCTGGACCTGGACCTCGCGCTGCAGGCACCCGGGCTGGACGCCCTGATGCCGGGACTGGGAGGCGAACTGGAGCTGGATGCCCGCCTGCATGGCGAACGCGAGGCCCCGCGGATCACCGCCCGCGGCCACGGCGCGCAACTGCGTTACGAGGACTTCGCCCTGGAACGGCTGGAACTGGAGGCGGACACCGGGCTCGCGGAGACCGCCCCGGCCGAGATCGACCTGAGCCTGCACGGGGTCACCGGCGCGGAGCAGACCCTGATCGACCGCCTGCGGCTGAGCGCCGACGGCACCGCCGGCGAGCATCGGGCGCGGCTGGATCTGGAGGCCGCCGAATTCGGCCAGCTGGAGCTGGCCGTGGATGGCGGCCTGGACACCGAAGCGCTGCACTGGAGGGGTCGCATCCAGCAGCTCGCACTCGACCAGCCGCTCGCCGGCCGCTGGTCCCTGGCGGGGCCGGTGGCGGTGGAAGGCGGTCCCGAGTCGGCGCGCCTGGAACGGCTGTGCCTGCAACGCGACGGCGGCGAGATCTGCGCCGAAGGCCGCCTGGACCCCTCCGGGGAGGCGAGCTTCGCCGCCCGCCTGGGAGCCATCGACCTGGCCTGGCTGGAACCCCTGCTGCCCCCGGAACTGGCGCTGCAGGGCACCGTGGATGCGCAGGCCGACGGGCGTCTGGATGCCGACGGCCGGATGGATGCGGATCTCGCGGTCACCCCGAGCGATGGCGTGCTGCAGGTGCGCGACGGCGACGACCTCCTGCAGGAGGTCCCGTGGCGGGACACCCGGCTGACGGCCCGCGTGCGCGACCGCGACGTGGATGCCGAGCTGCGCATGGACTTCCTCGACAACGGCATGGCCCGGGCCGATATCGCCCTGCGCGAGGAAGACGGGATGACGGGCATTCAGGGCGACCTGGAGGCGCGGCTGGAAGACCTTGCCTGGCTCGCGGCCACCACCCCGGAGATCGAGAACCTGCGCGGCGCGTTCGAGCTGGCGCTGGAGCTGGACGGTCCGCTGCAGGACCCGCTGGTGGAGGGCGGGCTGCGCTTCCACGACGGCGGGGTCGCGATCCCCGAGGCGGGCATCGACGTGGCGATCCCGGAGCTGCGCGCCGATGTCCTGTCCGCGCGCGAGATGACCATCAGCGGGGCCCTGGAGTCCGGCGAGGGCCGGATCGACCTCGACGGCCGCGCCAATCTCGGCGAGGACGGCCCGCAGGTCCTGCTGCGGGTCGACGGGGAAGACTTCCTCGCGGTCAACCGTGCCGATGCGGAGGCCCTGATCGAACCGGCCCTGCGCATCCGCTTTCGCCCGGACGAGGGCCTGGCGATCCGTGGCGGTATCAGCGTGCCGTGGGCGCGCCTGCGCCCGCCCGACCTGCCGCCGGGCGCGGTGCGGGTATCGGGCGATCAGGTCATTGTCGGTGAGGAAGAGGAGCGTCCGGCGGCGCTCCCCATCGATATCCGCGTGCGCCTGCATCTGGGCGATGACGTACGTTTCGACGGCTTCGGCCTGACGGCCCGCTTTGCCGGCGAAGTGGACGTGGAACAGGTCACCGGCCGCCCGACGCAGATGTTCGGCGAGATCCGCATCCCCGAGGGCGAATACACCTCCTACGGCCAGGACCTGCAGATCGACCGCGGCATCCTGCTGTTCCAGGGACCGCCGGAGGCGCCCGATCTCGACCTGCGCGCGGTACGCCGGGTGCCCGAATACAACGTGACCGTGGGCCTGGAGATCGGCGGCACCCCGGATGCCCTGCGCAGCCGGATCTTCTCCGAACCGCCGATGGACGAGACCGAGGCCCTGTCCTACCTGCTGACCGGGCGGCCGCTGTCCGGGGCATCGGAATCCGACGGCAACCTGCTGGCCGCCGCAGCCGCCGGCTGGGGCCTGGAACAGGGGGCGATGATCACCCAGCGCATCGGCACCGAGCTGGGCCTGGACGAGGTGGAGCTGGACACCGATGCCGGCCTCGACCAGAGCGCGCTGACCCTGGGGCTCTACCTGTCGCCACGACTGCTGCTGCGCTACACGGTCGGGCTGTTCGACAACACCTCGCGGGTGCTGCTGCGCTATGAACTGACCCGTTCGCTGAGCGTGGAGACCTCCTCGGGCAGCGAGGGCCAGGCGATCGACCTGATCTACCGTCACGAGCGCTGACCCCGCCCCGGACCGGGGCTGCGGGCCATGCACCTGTTACGCCGAGATATCCCGTGCGATACTTGCGGGAGTTGCCCCGACATGCCGGAGGGCCCCTTGCCGGATTCCACCGAACCGCCGCTGTTTCGCGACGAGGATCCGCCCGCCGCCGCCACCGAAGAACGCGCCTGGCGGGTGCTGATCATCGACGACGAGCCCGAGGTACACCGCGCGACCCGGTTCGCCCTGGGCGACGTCCGTTTTCAGGGACGCCCGCTCGAGTTCCTCAGCGCCTACTCAGCCGCCGAAGGGCGGCGCGTGCTCCAGCAGCAGGACGACATCGCGCTGGTCTTCCTCGACGTGGTCATGGAGGACGACCACGCCGGACTGGAACTGGTGCGGGGCATCCGCGAGGAGATCGGCAACCGCGACGTGCGCATCGTGCTGCGCACCGGCTACCCGGGGCTGGCCCCCGAGTACCAGGTCATCGCGGATTACGACATCAACGACTACCGGGTAAAGACCGAGCTCAGCGCGGAGCGGCTGTACGCCACCACGCTGGCGGCCCTGCGCGCCTATCGTGACCTGATGATCGTGCACCGCAGCGAGGAAGGCCTGCGCTTCATCGTCGACACCGTGCCGCTGCTGCTGCGCGACCGCGAACGGCGCCGCTTTGCCGAAAACATGCTGCAGCAGCTGGCCCGGGCGCTGGATGTCGCGCCGCACGGCGCGGTGATCGAGGGAACCGATCCCCCACGACTGCTGGCGGTCGCCGGCATCGACGCCGCTCCGGGCGAGGCGCTGGACAGCCAGGGGTCGGGCATGCCCGTGTCGGCAATTCGCCGCAGCCTCGAACGCGGCATGGGCGATGACGGCAACGGGGATCTGTTCGTGCATATCGGCTCGGGCGAAGACGAGGCACCGGCGGTGATCTGGCTGCATGTGGGGCGGCCACTGGAATCGGTCGAGCGCCAGCTGCTGCAGGTCTTCGGCATGAATCTGGGGGTGGCGCTGGACAACCTGTCACTGTACGAGCGCACCCGCCAGCTGGCCTTTTTCGACACCCTGACAGGGCTTGGCAACCGTGCGCTGTTTGCCCAGCAGCTGGATGCGCTGATCCAGCGCAGCGCGACGCCGGCAGAATCGCTGAACCTGCAGATCGCGATGGTCAACATCGTGCGCTTTCGCGAGTTCAACTCGGTCCTGGGGCGCGCCGCGGGGGATCGTCTGCTGGTGGCCCTGGGGCAGCGGCTGGTCGAGCATTTCCCCGAGGCCCATGCCGCCGGTCGCATCAGCGGCGACACCTTCGTCCTGCTGCTGCCGGCGGACACCCCGCCGGAACGCCTGTTCCAGGCGACCGCCGATCCCTTCGACATCGTCGACACCCCGCTGCGCCTGGAGATCAGTGCCGGACTCACCCGCTACCCCGAGGACGGCACTGACGCCGAGACCCTGCTGCGCAACGCCGACGTGGCCCTGGGCCTGGCGCGGCGCGACCACCCGGGCGAGATCGCGGCCTATTCGCGTGCCATCGACGAGGGGCTGGCACGTCGCCTGAACCTGCTCCAGGACCTGCGGGGCGCGGTGGAACGCGACGAACTCATGCCGTGGTTCCAGCCCCAGATCGACCTGGCCACAGGCGAGACCGTGGGTGCGGAGGTCCTGCTGCGCTGGCGTCGCCAGGGCGAACTGGTGTCACCTGCGGAGTTCATCCCGATCGCGGAATCCTCCGGTCTGATCCGGCCGATCGGGGAACGGGTGCTGGAACTCGCGCTGGAATACCAGCGTGCGCTGGCCCACCGCTACGACCGCCCTTGCCGGCTGAGCGTCAACCTGTCCGCGATGCAGCTGGCGGACGAGGAGTTTCCGGCGCGCCTGCGCCAGCTGCTGAACCGCCACGAGCCGCTGGACGCGCCGCTGGAGATGGAGATCACCGAAACCGTGCTGATGGAAGACGTGGACTCCAGCATGGCCAGCCTGGACGCCCTGCGCGAGCTGGGCCTGGAGCTGGCGATCGACGACTTCGGCACCGGCTACTCGTCCCTGGCCTATCTGCGGCGCGTGCGTCCCGACCGCCTGAAGATCGACCGCGCCTTCATCACCCCGCTGGAGACCAGCGAGGACGCGCGCAGCATCACCCGCGCGATCATCGAACTGGGGCATCATCTGGGCATGCGGGTGATCGCCGAAGGGGTGGAGACCCCGGCGCAGCGCGACCTGCTGCTGAGCATGGGCTGCGACGAGGGGCAGGGCTTTCTGTGGGCCCCGGCCCTGCCCGCCGACGAATTCAGTTCGTGGCAGGCCCGCCCCGCCGGGGGAGACGCAGGATGAAGCGGGCGCCCTGACCCGGCTCGCTCTCCACTCGCACGCTGCCGCCCAGGCGCCCGGTCACTTGGTTCCAGACGATGTGCAGCCCGAGCCCGCTGCCGCCCTGCGAGCGGCGGGTCGTGAAGAAGGGTTCGAACACCCGGGAACGCGTCGCGGTGTCCATGCCCTGTCCCTCGTCGGCGCACTCGATCTCCACCCAATCATTGTCCAGCACCCGGCCGCGCAGCCATACCCGGCAGCCCTCGGGACAGGCATGCTCCTCGACGTTGATCAGCAGGTTGGTCAGGATCTGCGACAGGGACCCCGGCCAGGAATCAAGGATCACGCCTTCCGGAATCGCGTTCGCCACCTCGATCCCGGCGCGTGACAGGCGCGGCGACAGCCCGTGCAGCACCTCGTCGACAAAACCGCGCAGCTCGAATTCGCGCCGTTCGTCGCGCTGGCGGTCCACCGCCACCTGCTTGAAGTCGCGCACCAGACCGGCCGCCCGCTCGAGGTTCCATGCCACGATGTCGTGGCCTTCACGCGCGCGTTCCAGCAGCCGCTCCAGATCGGAACGGGTCATCTCGCCCGTCGAGTAGCGCCGCTGCAACGTGTCCAGATCCGACTTGAGCTGCGAATCCGTGGTCATCGCCACGCCCAGCGGGGTGTTGATCTCGTGCGCCACCCCTGCCACCAGGGAACCCAGTGCCGCCATCTTCTCCGATTCGACCAGCTGCGCCTGGGCGGCCTCCAGATCGGCATACGCCCGGCGCAGGCGGCGATTGAAATACAGCACGATGGCAAGGATCACCAGGGCGACCCCGGCGACCAGGGCGGCCAGCCGCAGGGCCCGCCCCCAGTCGATGTCCTCCTCGATGGTGATCGTGGTCCAGCGCTGCTGGATCGCCGCCGCCTCGGCCGGGGTCACGCTGTCCAGGCCCCGGTCGAGGATCTCGCGCAGGCGGTCCTCGCCGGGCTGCACCGCGAGGCGCAGGCGCTCGTCCGCGCCATCGACGGTGGAAGCGACCTCCAGCAGTCCGGCGTAGCGCGCCCTCACCGGCCCCGCTACGACCAGCAGGTTGTCCAGGGCGACCTCGGCGTCGTCATCGGCCACCGCCCGCAGCACCGCATCGGTGGAGGGGCGCTCGACAATCTCCGCGTCCGGCTGCTCACGCCGCAGATCGGCCAGCATCCCCGAGTCGGCCAGCACCGCGACCCGCCGACCCGCCAGATCCGACAGTGAGCCGACGGACGGGCCGTCCACCGTGGTCACCAGCGCCAGCGGGATCTCCAGATAGGGACGGGTGAAGTCCATGAATTCATCGCGTTCCGGGGTCCGCTGCACGCTGGTCAGCAGATCGACCTCGCCGTCCCGGAACAGGCGCACGGCCTCGCTCCAGGAGTCCACCGGTACATGCTCGAAGACCAGCCCGGTGCGTTCCGCCACGTGCCGGAGGAAGTCCGCGCTGATCCCCCGATGCTGACCCTCGGGCCCGAGGTCGTCGAACGGCGGCCAGTCCGGGGTGGCGGCATAGCGGATCGCGCCGTGCTCGCCCAGCCAGGCGCGCTCCTCGTCGGTCAGCTCGACCAGCCGTCCGGTGCCCCAGGCCGTCACCGCGTCCGCCATCCACGGACGCCGCAGCTCGGCGTGGGTGGTGTCGTCCATCGCCGCCAGTTCCCGATCAAGCGCATCCCGCAGCGCCGTTTCGGACGGCCCGGTCACGAAACGCAGCGAGCCGGTGGCAAAGGGCAAAGGCCCGCGCACCTGCAGGTTGGCCAGGCCATGACGTTCCGCGACCCAGGCCATCACCAGCAGGCTCCCGGCCCAGGCCTCCGCCTCGCCGGTTGCCACGGCCTGCAACGCGGCCTCAGCATCGGCGAAGCGCTGCAGGTCGATCTGCGGATGCGAGCCAGGGATCAGCTGGTCCAGAGCGTGACCGCGCTCGATCGCGAGGCTCTGGCCCGCGAGATCCTCCAGCTGACGCAGATCCGTGGTGTCCCGCCGAGTCACCAGGACCACGGGATTGTCGACATAGCTTTCGGTGTAGTTCAGCGCTTCGGCGCGGCCCTCGACCCGCGCGAAGGAGCCCGCGACGTCCGCGTCTCCGGTCTCCACCGCCTCCAGGACCGCGTCCCAGTCCGGGACCACCACGGTCTCCAGCTCACGACCCTGGCGCTGGGCGATCAGGCGCAGGTAATCCGAGGTCAGCCCGGACCACTCGCCCCGATGGTCGAGATACTCGAACGGGGGCCAGCCCGTCTCGGCCACGGCCACCCGCCACGGCTCGTCCGCAGCGTGCGCGGGGACGGCCGACAGCAGCAGCCCGGCCAGCAGCCAGGCGAGCGCAAAGAAAGCCGCGACCGACCGGAAGCAGATGGTACGGCGCGAATTCGGACCCCGGCGGAATGCGCTTGGCATGACCCTCCCTGTCGCGGCAGCGGACGACGCGCGCTCGGCGGTCATCGCGATTTTCCGGGAGCGTACACAAAAAAACCCCCGACCGCGAAAGCGGCCGGGGGTCCGGCACTCCGATCCGGAGCGGGGTCGATCAGTCGACCCGGCGCTCCACGTCGGAGGTCACTTCCACGCGACGGTTGGCCTCGCGGCCTTCACGGGTGGAGTTGTCCGCGGTGGGACGGTCTTCGCCATGCCCCATGGACTCGATGTCGCTCTCGCGGATGCCCTCGGAAGCGAGGAAGTCCGCCACGCTCTGCGCGCGACGCTCGGACAGGCCCTGGTTGTAGTCCGCCGGACCGATCGTGCAGGTGTGACCCTCGACCAGCACGGAGGTGTAGGAGGCACCGTCGGCGGTCAGGTCGGCCACCAGGTCACGCAGCTCGGCACGGCCTTCGGAACGCAGCTCGGCGCTGTCGAATTCGAACAGCACTTCGGCGCTCAGGGTCGTGGTTTCGAATTCCGGCTCGGGGCTCGGGGCCGGAGCGGGTTCCGGATCCGGCTCGGGCGCTTCGGCGGTTTCTTCGATGTAGCCGGCGCACTGCGAATGGCGCACGTACTCGGGCGCCCAGCTCGAGGTGCGCACGCACTCGCCGGAACCGTCGATGACCACGGCACCGGAGGAGTCGGTGACGTTGGCGGCGGGGGTGGAGTGGCTGCCCGCCACGGCCTGGCCGGCCGCGCCGAACATGAGCGAGGCCACCGAGGCGGCCAGCAGGTTCTTGACAAGCTTCTGATTCATTCTTTGCCTCCTTGGAGAAACGATGACGACGGATTGCGGGAATTCAGGAAGCGACGCCTGCACACCGATCCCGGCCCTATCCGGACGGAAGGACGGCTCACGGCCCGGACCCTCCACATCGCCTTGATAGTGGCACACCATTCACGGTTTTGCACGCAATCAAACGTGGATTCTGTCTCGGTGTCACAACGCTGTGCCATACATGAGACATTTTGACGGCGCCTCCATCAAAAAGACCCCGCCGAAGCGGGGTCCCGGGGGCTGGCCGGTGAGGCCGGGCCGGCATTACATCATGCCGCCCATGCCTCCCATTCCGCCCATGCCACCCATGGCGCCCATGTCGTCACCGCCGCCACCGCCGGCGTTGTCGTCGCTCTTCGGCAGATCGGCCACCATCGCCTCGGTGGTGATGATCAGGGCCGCGACCGATGCCGCGTTCTGCAGCGCCGAACGGGTCACCTTGGTCGGATCCAGGATGCCCATGTCGATCATGTCGCCGAAGTCGCCGGTTGCGGCGTTGTAGCCGTAGTTGCCCTCGCCTTCCAGCACCTGGTTGAGGACTACGGACGGCTCGTCACCGGTGTTGTAGACGATCTGGCGCAGCGGCTCTTCCATCGCGCGGCGGGCGATGTTGATACCGGCGTTCTGCTCCTCGTTGTCGGTCTTGAGGTCGCGGATGGCATTGCAGGCCCGCAGCAGGGCGGTACCACCGCCGGGCACCACGCCTTCCTCGACCGCCGCACGCGTGGCGTGCAGGGCGTCCTCGACGCGCGCCTTCTTCTCCTTCATCTCGACCTCGGTGGCCGCGCCGACCTTGATCACCGCAACACCGCCGGCCAGCTTGGCCACGCGTTCCTGCAGCTTTTCCTTGTCGTAGTCGGAGGTGGCTTCCTCGATCTGCTTGCGGATCTGGGCGACACGACCCTGAATGTCGTCGTTGTTGCCCATGCCGTCGATGATGGTGGTGTTTTCCTTGGACACCTGCACCTTCTTGGCGCGGCCCAGGTCTTCCACCGTGGCCTTCTCCAGCGACAGGCCGACCTCTTCGGAGATCACCTGACCACCGGTCAGCACGGCGATGTCCTGCAGCATGGCCTTGCGGCGATCACCGAAGCCCGGGGCCTTCACGGCGGCGACCTTGACGATGCCGCGCATGGCGTTGACCACCAGCGTGGCCAGGGCCTCGCCTTCGATGTCCTCGGCGATGATCAGCAGCGGCTTGCTGTTCTGGGCGACGCCTTCCAGCACCGGCAGCAGTTCGCGGATGTTGGAGATCTTCTTGTCCACCAGCAGGATGTAGGCGTCATCCAGTTCGGCGCTCATGCTCTGCTGGTTGTTGACGAAGTACGGCGAGAGGTAGCCGCGGTCGAACTGCATGCCTTCGACCACGTCCAGTTCGTTCTCCAGCGAGGAGCCTTCCTCGACCGTGATCACGCCTTCCTTGCCGACCTTGTCCATCGCGTCGGCGATGATCTCGCCCACGGCGGTATCCGAGTTGGCGGAGATGGAGCCGACCTGGGCCACGGCCTTGTGCTCGGTGCACGGCTTGGACAGGTTCTTCAGCTCTTCGGTGGCGGAGGTCACGGCCTTCTCGATGCCACGCTTGAGGTCCATCGGGTTCATGCCGGCGGTCACGGCCTTCATGCCTTCGTGCACGATGGACTGGGCCAGCACGGTCGCGGTGGTGGTGCCGTCACCGGCGCTGTCGGAGGTCTGCGAGGAGACTTCCTTGACCAGCTGGGCGCCCATGTTCTCGAACTTGTCTTCCAGCTCGATTTCCTTGGCCACGGACACGCCGTCCTTGGTCACGGTCGGGGCGCCAAAGGCCTTGTCGAGCACCACGTTGCGGCCCTTCGGACCGAGGGTGACCTTCACGGCGTTGGCGAGGGTGTTCACACCCTTGGCCATGCGGGTACGGGCATCGTTGCCAAAGCGGACTTCTTTTGCACTCATGTCGGATTCTGCTCCTGAAATTGAATAAAACTACGTGACGCGAATGCGGGCTCAGCCCTCGATGACGGCCATGATGTCGTCTTCGCGCATCACCAGGACTTCTTCGCCGTCGACCTTGACCTCGGTGCCGGAGTACTTGCCGAACAGCACCTTGTCGCCGGCCTTGATGTCCAGCGCGCGCTTCTCGCCGTTCTCCAGGATCTTGCCGTTGCCCACGGCCACGACTTCACCGCGGATCGGCTTTTCGGCCGCCGAATCCGGGATCACGATGCCGCCGGGCGTGGTGCGTTCTTCTTCCATGCGCTTCACAATCACGCGATCGTGCAAAGGCCGCAGATTCATGGTGGAAACTCCTTTCTGTCTGTTCATAACAGGGGTCTGAGGGAACCGGATGGATGCCCTGTTAGCAGCCACCCGCAACGAGTGCTAATCATAGGGGCGAACGAACACGAGTCAAGAGCACGGAAACGCGTCCGGGAGGGGCCGGGGGTTCCCCTCAGCGACGCCGATCGTCGTCGCCGGAATCGTGGTCGAGCACGTCGCGGCCGCCGGCCTCGTCATCGTGCCGGCGGAACTCGCCCTCGATCGGGCCGCCGGCATCATGGCCGGGCCCCTGGAACGGGCCGCTCCGCGCCCGCACCAGACCGCGGCGCAGGATGCCCGCGGCAATCAACCGGCGCAGTGGTGGCACCAGCAGCACCGCGCCGGCCGCATCGGAGAAGAACCCCGGGACCAGCAGGAGCACCGCGGCCGCCATCAGCAGCCAGCCCTCCAGCAGGCCGCGCGCAGGGACCTCGCCGCGCGCCAGGCTCTGCTGCAGCCGCCGCCAGTGGTAGAAACCCTGCACCCGGAACAGCACGATCCCGCCGGCCGCGGTCGCCACGACCAGCGCCACTGTGGCGAGCGCACCGACGGCATCCCCGACCCAGGCGAACCCGAAGATCTCGAGCAGGATGAAACCGAGAAAGACCAGAAGCGGTAACAGGGGATTGCGCATCGCCAGGAGGATTCGACAAAGAAGGGATCATTGGAGCACGTCACGGGTACGGGTGTCGATTCGGCCGGGTTCCCTTGCCGTGACCCCGGAATTTCGCGACCCTCCCCTGCGTCTCAATGACAGAAGACGCCCACCGGAGAAAGGAGGCCACATGAAACGCAGCCCGCTGTCCCAACGAGTGATTCCGGTCCTGCTGCTGACGCTCGCGTTCATGCTGGCCGGAACGGCCGTCGCCCAGGACGACCCGCGTGATCCGGAAGAACACTTCTTCCAGCCGACCTTCGGCGATTTCCAGGAGGAGCTCGAGCTCGCCCGCGAGGAAGACAAGAAGGGCATCCTGATCTTCTTCGAGATGGATGCCTGTCCGTTCTGTCATCGGATGAAGAACCAGGTACTCAATCAGCCGCAGGTGCAGGACTACTACCGCGAACACTTCGCCATCTTCAGCGTGGACATCGAAGGCGACGTCGAGATCACCAACTTCGACGGCGAGACCCGGCGGATGGCCGATTTCGCCACGCGCGACTTCCGTGTGCGCGCCACGCCGGTCTTTCAGTTCTTCGACCTGGACGGCGAACCGGTCCACCGCTTTACCGGGGCCACCCGCGATGCGGACGAATTCCTGACCCTGGGGCGCTTTGTCGCCGAGGGGCACCACGAAGAAACCAACTTCAATCGCTTCCGCCGCGAGCAGCGCGGCCGCTGAACGCAAAGGAGCGGACATGACTCCTCGTCTCCCTGTCCGGGGGCGCCGTGCCGGCGCCCTCCTGACGGCGTGCCTCGTGCTGGCCGTCGGCACGGGCGGTCCCGCGTCGGCCGAGGTGGTGCCGGACATCGAGCCGCTGCCCCAGCCCCTGCGGCTGCAGCATGCCATCGAGGCAGTGAATGCGATGCACCCCCGCGTGCAGCAGGCCCGCGCCCGACGCGAAGCGGCCGAAGCGGAGCTGGAAGCCACGCGCGCCGACCGTGACCTGCGCGTGGACGCGCGGCTGGAGGCCCGCTGGATCGAGCCCAACGACAACATCGCCGACGACCGCAACAACGACTCGCGGGCGACCCTGGTCGCGCGCAAGCTGCTGAGCGACTTCGGCCACTCCCGGGCGCGCGAGGAGGCCGGGGCCAGCGCGCTGGAGGCCGCGCGCCAGGAGGAGTGGCTGGCGTTCGCCCGACACCGCCTGGAGGTCCTGGAGCGCTACTTCGACGTGGTCCTCGCCGATCTGGCCTTCGCCCGCGACACCGAAGCGATGGCCTCCGCATTCGTAACACTCGAACGCATGCAGGAGCGCAACGAGCTGGGCCAGGTCTCCGACATCGACCTGTTCGAGGCGGAAGCGGAATACCAGGAGCATTTCACCCAGCGGCAACGCTCGCTGTACCGCCAGCAGCGCAGCCGCGCCGAGCTGGCCGAGGCCCTGCATCACCGCGGACGCCCGCCGGCCGACGTCCTCGGCCCGCCGCTGCCGCTGGACCTGCCCGAGCTTCCGGAGCTGCGCAGCCTGCTGGCGGACCTGGAGTCCGGCAGCCCGGCCCTGGCCGCCGAACGCCAGCGGGTCGAGGCCGCCACCGGCCGCGTGCAGGCGGCCCGCAGTGAAAGCCGTCCCCGGCTGTATGCCGAGGCCGAGACCGGCTACTGGAACAAGGAGTTCGGCGGAGACCGCAACCCCTTCGCCGCCGCGCTGGTACTGGAGGTCCCGCTGTTCGAGGGGCGCCGCGGCGATGCCCGCGTCGGCCGCGCGGTGGCACAGCGCCGGGAAGCCGAGGCCGAACGCGACCACGCCATGATCCGGGCCCGCAACCGGGTGCGTGAACTGGTTCACGAAATCCGGACCCTGGAGGTACAGCGGGACGAGGCGCTGGCACGCATGGACTACCGCGACCTCTACATCAGCCGGGCTCGCTATCTCTATCAGATGGAAGACGAGGCCGACCTCGGCGACTCCATGGTCCAGCAGAGCGCGGCCGCGCATTTCAATGCCCGCACCGAATTCGAGCTGGCCCTCGCCTACGAACGCCTTGCCCTGCTGACCGGCCGCGAAGACCTGAGTCCGTTCGCCGCCGACGCCACCGCCTTTGGAGGGACCCCATGAACACCCGCATTCACCCCATCCCACACACCACCCGGCGAGCGATCGGCGCGAGCCTCGCGCTCTTGTTGCTGAGCCCGGCCGCGGGCGCCCAGACTGTGGACGCGGAGCTCGCCTGGAGCGAGCAGTACCGGATCACCGCGCCCGTCGCGGGCCAGGTCCGGGAGATCGGGGTCCGGCCCGGCGACCGGGTGATGGAAGATGACACCCTGTTCCGCATCGACGATCGCCGGGCCCGTGCGGAACTGTCCGCAGCGCAGGCCGAGGTCGAACGCCTGGAGCTGGAAGCCTCGGAAACCAAACGCGAACTGCGCAAGGCCCGCGACCTGTACGACCAGACCCTGATCGCCGAGCGCGAACTGGAACTGGCCCGAATCGACCACACCGCGGCCGAATCGCGCCTGACCGAGGCCCGCGCCCGGGTCCGCCAGGCCCGCGCGGACGTGCACGACACCGAGATCGCCGCGCCCGGAGAGGGCCGCGTGCTGCGCCTGGACGTCACCCGCAACGAATACGTGAACCCCGCGCTGGTTCCGCCGGTTCTCGCGGTGATCGGACGCGACGACCCGATGCATGCACGCGGCCGCGTGGACGCGGATACCGCCGCACGCCTGGAACCCGGGCACCCGGTCACCGTCATCCTGAACGACACCCGCGTCGACGGCCGGGTGGAGCACGTGGACTGGGAGCGCAGCGGCGAAGAGGACGCCCCCGCCTATCGTCTGCGGGTCGAGTTCACGCCCCCGGAGGGCCTCGCCCCGCGGGCGGGCCAGGCGGCACGGATCGAACTCGGCCTGGAATGAGCATCCGGACTGAACCAGGAGGACGCACATCACCATGAGCGAATCCGACCCCGCACCGGCCTGGCTGGTCATCACCACGCTGGACGATGCCGACGCCGCCGAACGCCTGGCCGGCCACCTGGTCGAGGCCGGCCGCGCCGCCTGCGTGCACATGCTCCCGCCCGGCCGCTCGATCTATCAGTGGCAGGGCCGCATCGAGGTCGACAGCGAAGTCACCCTGCTGATCAAGACCTCGCGCGAGGCCTGGCCCGAACTTCGGGCCACCCTGCACGATCAACATCCGTACGACACCCCCGAAATCATCGCCCTGCCGATCGAGGACGGACTGCCCGACTACCTGAACTGGATCCGCGAATGCACCCGATGAACCTCCGTTACTGGCTTGCCGCCCTGTTCACCGTGCTGTTGCTGCTGCCCGGAGTGGCCGCGGCGCAGTTCGGCATGGACGACGACCTGCTCGACCCGGATGACGCCTTCGCGATCAGTGCCGAGGCGGTGGATGAATCCACCATCCGTCTGACCTGGGACATCGCGGACGAGTACTACATGTACCGCGAGCAGTTCGAGTTCGAACCGGAAAGCCCCGGCCTGGAACTGGGCGATCCGGCGATCCCGGACGGCGAGATCAAGGAAGACGAGTTCTTCGGGCGGGTCGAGACCTATCGCGGCGAGGTCAGCATCGAGCTTCCGGTACTGGCCGCCGAAAGCGAGACCATCGAGCTGACCGCACGCTCGCAGGGCTGCGCGGATGCCGGCATCTGTTACCCGCCGCATTTCCAGACCGTATCCATCACCCTGCCGGGCCTGCCGGGTGACGCCGAGGCCGACACCGCGGCGGCCGGGGAAGGCGCACTGGACGAGCTCGGCCAGATGTCCGGCGAGCTTGCCGGGGACGAGGATCTGCTCGACCCCGAGGATGCGTTCGCCGCGTCCGCCGAGGCGATCAGCCAGAACGCCGTGGTGCTGCGTTTCGACATCGCCGACGGCTACTATCTCTACCGCGACCAGCTGGACGTGCGCGTCGCCGAAGGGGAAGGCATCGAGCTGGGCAACATCAGCCCGCCGGACGGCCAACTGCACGAAGACGAGTTCTTCGGCGAGACCCGCATCTTCCGCGACGAGGTGGAGATCCTGGTGCCGGTGCAGCGCGATGCCGACGACGTCGCCGACATCGTGCTGGCGGTGGACTACCAGGGCTGTGCGGACGCGGGTATCTGCTACCCGCCGCTGACCCAGGAGGTCGCGGTCAGCTTCGCCGCCGATCTGGCCGAGGAGGCCGACCCGGCGGCCATGCCCGATGAAGGCGAAGCCGCACCCGAGGACGAGGACGCCGTCGCCCCGCCGGCCTCGGAACAGGACCGCATCGCGGCGCAGCTGGCGGACGGGCGCGTGTGGCTGGTGGCCCTGGCGTTCTTCGGCTTCGGCCTGCTGCTGACCTTCACGCCCTGCGTGTTCCCGATGATCCCGATCCTGTCCAACATCATCCTTGGGCAGAAGGAGATGAACACCCGCAAGGCGTTCTTCATCTCGCTGGTGTTCGTGCTCGCGATGGCGCTCACCTATACCGTGGCCGGGGTGCTGGCGGGCATGGCCGGGGCCAACCTGCAGGCCGCCTTCCAGAATCCCTGGATTATCGGCACCTTCGTCGCCATCTTCGTCGCGCTGGCGATGTCGATGTTCGGCTTCTACGACCTGCAGATGCCCGCGGGCGTGCAGAGCAAGCTGTCGAACATCAGCAATCGCCAGGAGGGCGGCACCCTGTTCGGCGCCGGTGTCATGGGCTTCCTCTCGGCCCTGATCGTCGGGCCGTGCGTCACCGCGCCGCTGCTGGGGGCCCTGCTCTACATCAGCCAGACCGGCGACGCCGTGCTGGGCGGGATCGCGCTGTTCTCCCTGAGCATGGGCATGGGCGCCCCCCTGCTGGCGATCGGCACCTCGGCCGGACGCCTGCTGCCGAAGGCCGGCCCGTGGATGGATACCATCAAGGCGGTGTTCGGCGTGGGCCTGCTGGCCATGGGCATCTGGCTGCTGGAACGGGTCATCCCGGGCGAAGTGGCGATGTTCCTGTGGGCCACCCTGTTCATCGTGGTCGCGGTGTACATGGGGGCGCTGCAGAGTCTGCCCGAAGGCAAGTCCGGCTGGCACACCCTGTGGAAGGGGCTCGGCCTGGTGATCCTGATCTACGGCATCCTGCTGATGCTGGGGGCGGCCACCGGCGGCAAGGACATGACCCGCCCGCTGGCCACCCTCAGTCAGCCCGCCGTCACCACCGCGGACGGCGGACCGACGGAGATGGAGTTCACCTACATCGACAGCCTGGAAGACCTCGAACGGGAGGTGGCGGAGGCCGCCTCACGCGGCGAACCGGTGTTCGTGGACTTCTATGCCGACTGGTGCGTGGACTGCGTACGCCTGGAACGCACCACCTTCCAGGACCCGCAGGTCATCCGCGCCACCGCGGATGTCCATCTGCTGAAGGCCGACGTCACCGACAACACCTCGGAGCACCGCGAACTGATGCAGCACTTCGAGCTGTTCGGCCCGCCGGCGATGGTGTTCTACGACCGCGACGGCGAACCACTGCCGCAGTTTCGCCGCGTCGGTTACCTCAACGCCGAGGCCTTCCTCGAGCACCTTGACATTGCCCTGGGGGTGCGCCCGTGAACGGGAACCGCTGGTGGCTGGCACTGGCCATCGGGCTGTGCGCCCCGGCCCTGACCGCCTGCCTGGATAACGACCGGTCCGGCGACACCGCGACCGGCGGCGACCCGGATGTCGATGCCGCCGACGTCGCGGGGCCGGAGGACACCCCGACCGGCGAGTCGCGCGTCGACTTCACCCTGCCGGACCTGGACGGCGAGGAGCAGGCCTTCAACCAGTGGGACGACGACCTGGTGGTACTCAACTTCTGGGCCACCTGGTGCCCGCCCTGCAAGAAGGAAATGCCGCTCTTTCAGGAAACCTGGGAAGAATACCGGGACGAGGACTTCAACATCGTCGCGGTCGCGGTGGACGAACAGTCGGCCACCGAGCAGTTCGTCGCCACCTACGGCATCGAATTCCCGATCCTGATCGGGCAGGACGAGGCCATGCAGATCCAGACCGAATACGGCAACCGGATCGGGGCCCTGCCCTACACCGTGGTCATCGATCGTGACGGGACCGTGCGCGAGACCCACCGCGGCGAGGTTACCGAAAACGACCTGCACGGCTGGCTGGAGCAATACCTCTGACCCGCGCGGGCACGCTCCGGCGCACGGCGAAGGTGCTGGACACCCCGCGCGCCCTGCGGCAGAATCGCGGCCATGGATTCGCCGGCATGTTCCGGCGCGTTCGCCCCCATTCACGTCCGGATCGCCGCCGATTCCCGTCATGGCCACCATCCTGCTGCTCAACGGCCCCAACCTGAACCTGCTCGGACAGCGGGAGCCGGAGCGCTATGGCCATGCCACGCTGGCGGACATCGAGGCGGATCTGGAGAACCGGGCGCACGAGGCGGGGATCCGCCTGAACTGCTTTCAGAGCAATCACGAGGGCGCCCTGATCGACCGCATCCACGCGGCGCCGGGCGAGGACGTGCGCCGTATCCTGATCAACCCGGGCGGACTGACCCACACCAGCGTCAGCCTGCGTGACGCCCTGCTGGGGGTCGCGATCCCGTTCTACGAGATCCATATCAGCAACGTCCATGCCCGCGAGGCGTTCCGGCAGACATCGCTGCTGGCCGACGTCGCCGCCGCTACCCTGGCCGGTTTCGGCCCCCGGGGGTACCGGCTGGCGCTGGACGCGGCGATTGCAGCCATCAAGGAGTCATAGGCACCCATGGATATCCGCAAGGTCAAGAAACTGATCGACCTGCTCGAGGAGAGCGGGATCCACGAAATCGAGATCAACGAGGGCGAGGAGTCGGTGCGCATCACCCGCTCGCCCGGGGGCGTCCCCCAGGCACAGCCCGCACCGATGCCGGCCGCCGCGCCGCCGCCCGCACCGCCCGCTCCCGCCGCCGCGGCCGAGGAAGCGGGCGCGGATGAACCGGAGGAACTCGAGGGCCACCGCGTGACCGCGCCCATGGTCGGCACCTTCTACCGCGCCCCCAGCCCCGGCGCCACGCCGTTCGTCGAAGTCGGACAGCAGGTGGAGGTGGGCGACACCCTGTGCATCATCGAGGCGATGAAGATGCTCAACCCGCTGGAAGCGGACCAGGCCGGCACCGTCCGCCAGATCCTGGTGGAGAACGGCAACCCGGTGGAATACGGCCAGCCGCTGTTCATCATCGCGTGAGCCTTCACCGTCTTCGCCGAACACAGGTCCGAGCATGTTTGAAAAAATCCTGATCGCCAATCGCGGCGAAATCGCCCTGCGGGTACTGCGCACCTGCCGCGAGATGGGCATCGCCACCGTGGCCGTGCACTCCGACGCCGACCGCGACCTCAAGCACGTGCGCCTGGCCGACGAATCGGTCTGCATCGGTCCCGCCCCCTCGAACGAGAGCTATCTCAACATCCCGGCGCTGATCGCCGCGGCCGAGGTCACCGATGCCGGCGCCATCCACCCCGGCTATGGCTTCCTGTCGGAGAACGCCGACTTCGCCGAACGCGTGGAATCCAGCGGCTTCGCCTTCATCGGCCCGCGCGCCGAGACCATCCGCCTGATGGGCGACAAGGTCTCGGCCAAGCAGGCCATGCTCTCCGCCGGGGTCCCCTGCGTGCCGGGCTCCGGCGGCGCGCTGGGCGAGGACCCCGACGCCAACCTGCAGCTGGCCCGCGAGATCGGCTACCCGGTCATCGTGAAGGCGGCTGCCGGCGGCGGTGGCCGCGGGATGCGCGTGGTGCATACCGAGGGTGCGCTGCTCAACGCGATCTCCCTGACCCGCAACGAGGCCCGTCAGGGCTTCGGTGACGACACCCTGTACATGGAGAAATTCCTCGAGCGCCCGCGCCACGTGGAGTTCCAGATCCTCGCGGACACCCACGGGAACGCGGTATGCCTGGGCGAGCGCGACTGCTCCATGCAGCGGCGCCACCAGAAGGTGATCGAGGAGGCCCCGGCCCCGGAGATCACCGCCACCCAGCGCCGCGACATGAGCGAACGCCTGATCCGCGCCTGCCAGGAGATCGGCTATCGCGGGGCCGGGACCTTCGAGTTCCTGTACGAGGACGGGCAGTTCTTCTTCATCGAGATGAACACCCGGCTGCAGGTCGAGCACACGGTGACCGAGCAGGTCACCGGCATCGACCTGGTGCGTGAGCAGATCCGCATCGCCGCCGGCGAACCGCTGGGCATCACCCAGGACGACGTCACCATCCACGGCCATGCGATCGAATGCCGCATCAACGCCGAGGACCCCGCGACCTTCGTCCCCAGCCCCGGCACCATCCAGCAGTACCACGCCCCCGGCGGCCCTGGGATCCGCATGGACACGCATATCTACAACGGCTATGCGGTCCCGCCGCATTACGATTCCATGGTCGGCAAACTGATTGCCCACGGCACCACGCGCGACATCGCCATCGCGCGCATGCGCGGCGCCCTCGGCGAAATCATCGTCGACGGCATCCGCACCAACATCAGCCTGCATTCCGACCTGATGAACGACGCCAATTTCCAGCGGGGTGCCACCGACATCCACTACCTGGAAAAGAAGCTGAAGGCACACTGAGGGCCGCATGAGTCTTGCCGAACTGGAATGCCGGGTCGAACCCGGCGATGCCGAGGCCCTGGAAGAGCTGCTGTTCGAACTGGGCGCGGTCAGCGTGGAACTGTTCGATGCCGCCGACGAACCCCTGTTCGAGCCGCCCCCGGGCACCCACCCGCTGTGGTCGGACATCCGCCTGAAGGCCGTGTTCTCCGACCGCACCGCGGCGGAGCTGGCCTCGGCCTCGATGCTCCAGCGCGACCCCGCCCCCTCCGAGCTGCAGGTCACCGACATCACCGACCAGGACTGGGTACGCGCGGGCCTGGACGGGCTGGAGGCCATCCACTGCGGCGGTCCGCTGTGGATCGTGCCGTCCTGGGAGGAACAGCCGGACGTGAAGGACGGGGTCTTCGTGCACCTCGACCCCGGCCTGGCCTTCGGCACCGGCAACCACCCCACCACCGCGATGTGCCTGACCGCCCTGGCCGAGGACCCGCCGCGTGACCTCGAGGTGCTGGACTACGGCTGCGGCTCCGGGATCCTCGCGATCGCCGCGCTCAAGCTGGGGGCGCGCCACGCCCTCGGGATCGACAACGACCCCCAGGCGGTCCAGGCCACCGAATCCAACGCGGCCGCCAACGGCATCGGCAGCGACCGTCTGCAGGCCGGACTCACCGATCACCCGCTGCCCGAAGGCGGCTCCGATCTGGTGCTGGCCAACATCCTCACGCGCCCGCTGATCGAACTGGCCCCGGTGCTCACCGCGGCCACCCGTCCGGGCGGGCGCATCCTGATGGCCGGACTGCTGGATCGTCAGGCGGAAGAGGTCATGGAGGCCTATGCCCATGCATTCGATATCGGTGTCCGCGATTCCCGCGATGGCTGGGCCCTGCTGGACGGCCGCCGCCGCTGACCCACCGGCCGGACGGCCTGCCGCGTAATGCTGGTCCGCTGCCCGCATTGCAGCGTTGCCCACGTGGTGGCCCGCCCGCCCGGCAACGCGCACCACGCACGGGTCCGCTGCGAGGCCTGCGGCCGTGCGTTCGCCTGGTTCCCCGCTCTGGAGATCGCCCCGGCGGGCGAACCCGCAAACGGGGCCGGCCTGCAGCCGGTCCCCGCCGCCGAAAACGCCCCCGCGCAAGCCGCTTCCGGCAGGCCGGACGAAGGAGCGCCCACCCTTTCGCACCCGACCGTCGGATCTCCCGACACCCAGTCCGCGCGCTCCGTGCCGTACCCGGAACCGTCCACGCGCCCCCCCGCAGCCCCCGATCCCGAGCCGGAGCGCGAGCGTCCCGCCCGGGGGGCTCCGGGGCGCCCGGACGGCCCGCAGATACGACCCGCCCGAAGCGCACACCGGACCCGTTTCGGCGGTGCCGCGCTGGCAAGCCTCCTCCTGCTGGGGCTGATCTTCCAGTTGCTGGCCTTCCCGCCACGCGCCATCACGCAAGAACCCGCGCTGGAGACCCTGCGGACCTCGCTGTGCGAGCGCCTGCACTGCCCCGAACGCGCCCATCGCGCGCCCGAGTCCGTTCGTGTCTCCACTCCTTCGCTGCACCCGGCCGGCGCCGGCAGCGGCCGCTGGCTCATCTTCGAGCTCTACAACCGCGAATCCCGCGCTCAGGCCTGGCCGCTGCTGGATATTGCCCTGTCGGACACTCTGGGCCGCACCCATGCCCGCGAGCGCATCCATCCGCGGGTCTATGCCCCGGACGGTGATCCCCCTCCGCAAATGGCCGCCCACCGACCCTGGCCCGTCGCCCTGCGCATACGCACCGAGCACCCGCGCCTGAGCGGGGTCCACGTCCGCCCCCGCTGACGCGGATTCCTGCGCCGGGCGTGCGGGCTGCTAAACTGACGGCATGCAGCTCGGCCGCCACCATTTCTCCGACCCGCCGGTCTTCCTCGCGCCCATGGCCGGGGTCAGCGACCGGCCTTTCCGCCTGCTCGCGCGCCGCCTGGGGGCCAGCGCGGCGGTCTCGGAGATGGTCACCTCGCAGCAAAACCTGTGGGACAGCGCCAAGAGCCGGCACCGCCTGGATCACGCGGCCGAACCGTCACCGCGCATCGTCCAGCTGCTGGGCAACGAGCCCGGGGCCCTGGCCGACGCAGCGCGTGAAAACGTCGCCCGCGGTGCCGATATCATCGACCTCAACCTGGGCTGCCCGGCCAAGAAGGTCTGCAGCCGCGCCGCCGGTTCGGCGCTGATGGGCGACACCGGGCTGGTCCGCGAGCTGCTGCAGGCCCTCACCGACAACGCCGGCGTACCGGTCACCCTGAAGATGCGCCTGGGCCTGGACCCCGAACGCATGAACGCGGAAACCATTGCCGGGATCGCCGCAGATGCCGGGATTGCGATGCTCACGGTGCATGGTCGTACCCGGGCGGCGGGGTATCGCGGCGCGGCCGATCACGAGGCGATCGCCCGGGTGGTGGCCGCCACGGACCTGCCGGTGCTGGCCAACGGGGACATCCGCGACGTCGAGGATGCCCGGCGGGCCCTTGCCCGCACCGGCGCCACCGGGATCATGATCGGGCGCGGCGCGCAGGGACGCCCGTGGCTGCCGGGACGGATCCGCGCCGCGCTGGCCGGCGAGGTCCTGCCGGACGAACCCGGCCCCGCGTCCATCGCGGCGCTGATGCGCGAGCACGTCGCCGCCCTGCACCGGCAATATGGTCCGCATCAGGGCGTGCGTATCGCCCGCAAGCACATCGGCTGGTATCTTGAGCAGCTGGGGAGAGGCGAGGCAGAGACCCGCGCACTGCGGGCCGAACTGTTCGCCCTGGAGGACGCCGGCGAACAGCTCCGGCGCCTCGAGGCAATGTTTCCATCAGGCGATTCGCCTGCGGACGATTCGGACAGGGCCGCATGAGCAGCAACGGGAATCCCGCGCGTCGCAAGGACGGCAACGGACAGACGACATGGCCGGGACAGGGTCCGGCCGCGCCGCCGGAATCGGACAGCGTCCTCGCGCAGTCCGTCCATCAGGCCATGGAAGACTATTTCGACACCCTGGACGGGCAGTCCAGCCACGACCTCTACGCCCTGGTGATGGAGGAGGTCGAACGCCCGCTGCTGGCCTGCGTGCTGGAACGCTGTGGCCACAACCAGAGCCGCGCGGCGGCCGTGCTCGGCCTCAACCGCGCGACCCTGCGCAAGAAGCTGCGCAGCCACGGGCTGCTCGACTAGCCAGCTCGGCGGGTCACCCCCAGGCGAGACGCTCGCGCAGGGTGGCGTGCAGCTCGGGGGTGCCCGCCGCCAGCACCGTGCTGGTGTCGAGGTCCAGCTCGCCGCCGGCGAGGTCGGTGAACGTCCCGCCCGCTTCGCGCACGATCACGGCCAGGGCCGCAATGTCGAGGATGTTCACGTCCGACTCGACGATGCAGTCGATGCTGCCGCGGGCCAGCAGGTGGTAATGGTAGAAGTCGCCGTAACCGCGGACGCGGTTGACCTCGGCGACGATCCCGCCCAGCGCGTTCCAGCAGTCGCCGCGCGCCGCCAGCGAGCGGAGGTTGCCGGTGGACAGGGTCGCGCGATCGACCGCGGTGATGCCCTTCTCCACGCCGATGCGCTCGCCGTTGAGCCAGGCGCCCTGTCCCTTCTCGGCCCAGGCGCGCTCGCCGAACTGCGGCCCGCTCGACAGGCCCAGAATCAGCTCGCCCTTGTACATCAGCGCGATCTGGGTGGAGAAGAACGGGTAGCGGCGCACGAAGCTCTTGGTGCCGTCGATCGGGTCGATCAGCCAGACATAGTCGGAGTCCATGTCCGACTGGCCCGTCTCTTCGCCGTAGAAACCGTGATCCGGAAAGCGCTCGCGGATGATCGAGCGGATCGCCTCTTCGCTCTCCACGTCCGCACGCGTGACCGGCGTGTCGTCGGCCTTGGTTTCAACGTCCACGCCGTGTTCGTAGTAGTGACGGATCACCTTCTCGGCGGCGTCGGCCGCAGCCTGCGCGGCTTCCAGGAACGGGCTTGCCTGCATGTTCTCGGTCCTCGGGGAAAAGCCGCTATCGTAGCAGGAGCGGCACGACGCGACGAACCCGCCATGATTGCGGGCGGTTGTGGCCGGACGGGGCAGCCCCGATAATGCCGCCGATTCATCCGAGGAGCCCGGCATGTCCAAAAAGCTGCCCGACGTGAGCAATATCGAACGCCTCGAACTGTTTGGCGAGGACTACAACCCCACCGCCACCATCGAGAACCAGGAGGGCCAGAAGCTCTCCCTGCAGGTGTACTACCAGCTGGCGCTGGATTTCGGCGGGATCGGCCCCAAGGCGGCCAATTCCGGTCTGCTGATGTACGGCAGCCATGCCGACGAGGCCCGCGCCAACCCGGGCAGGCACCCCAACATCGACCGTCTGATCGACATCCTCGAGAACGACTACTACCTGTCGGTGAAGGCGGTCCCGAAGCGCAAGCGCAACGCCGGCTGACTCAGTCCGCCACGACGCGGTTGGTGAACGCCAGCCGCCAGCCGCGGTCGGTCTGGCGATGGATCCGGGTGAGGCTGGCGTAGTCGCAGTCGAGCTGGAACAGGTGGCCGTCCGGCACGGCCATCACGCCGCCGACCAGCGCGCGGATCACGCCGGCGTGGACCACCAGCAGCACGTGTTCGTCGGACCGGCCGGGCGCTTCCACGCTCTCGGCAAAGGCCGCCGCCACCCGCTGACGAAACGCATCCAGCATCTCCGCCCCCTCCGGCCGGTTGTGTTCGGGGTCGGCGTAGAAGGCGCGGTATTCCTCCGGACGTTCCTCCTGCAGCTGGGCGCGGGTGCGGCCCTCCCAGGCGCCGAAGCCGATCTCGCGCAGATCGTGCGCCGTCGACAGCGCCACGCCACGCTCGTCCGCCAGGTGTTCGGCAAACGCGCGGCAGCGCGCCAGCGGCGAGGTCACGATCCGCTGCCATCCGGTCTCGGTGGCCGCGGCACGTTCCATCTGCCGCCAGCCGGTCTCGCTCAGGGGGTCGTCGCAGCCGTGGCCGCGAAAGCGCTGGCCGCCGGCGGGCTCTCCGTGTCGCATCAGGTCGACGATCATCTACTTGCTCCAGGGGTGGATTCACCAGGGGTCGATGGCTCGAGGTTCCCCAGCAGGGCGTGCAACCGATCCCAGTCAAAGCAAGGACCGGGGTCGGTCTTGCGCCCCGGGGCGATGTCGCTGTGCCCCGCCAGGGCGTCCGCGGCGATCGCCGGGAAGCGCTGCCGCAGCCAGTGGGTCAGCGCCGCCAGCCGGGTGTACTGCTCCGCGGCGAAGGGGGTGTGGTCATCCCCTTCCAGTTCGATGCCGATGGAGAAATCGTTGCAGCGCTCGCGCCCGCGCCACGTGGAAACGCCGGCATGCCAGGCGCGCCGGCTGAACGGAACGAACTGGGTCGCCCGGCCCTCGCGGTCGATGAATACATGCGCCGACACCCGCAGGTCACGGATCCCGGCGAAGAACGGATGCGCGTCCGGGTCCAGGCGGTTGTGGAACAGGGCCTCGACGTGCGATCCGCCGAACTCGCCCGGCGGCAGACTGATCGCGTGCACCACGATCAGTTCCGGCTGCATCCCGGCCGGGCGCGCATCCTGATTCGGGCTCTCGCTGCACTCGGCGGCCGGCCACCAGTCACGCGCCCCGCTGTCCTCGCCGACCGCGCTCATGGCGCCTCCTCCGGCGGCTGGCGCAGGCGTTCCTCCAGGGCCGCACGCAGCAGCGGCACGCGCGGCGGGGCCTGCAGCGGGCCGTGGTACTCGCCGTCCAGAAACACGAACAGTGCCGGCAGGTGAAAGACCTCGAACTCGCGCACCAGTGCGGTGTCGATCTCGGCATCCACGCGAAACAGCTCGGGCGCATCGCCCTCGGCGCGCCAGCGCCGCAGGGCGTCGCCCATCGCGTGGCAGGCGCTGCAGCCGGGCCGCGTGAACATCACCACGGCCGCCCCGTCCACCTCCTGCAGGCGGTGGTGGAAGCCCCCGGCATCGAGGGCCGGAAGGCCCCCGCTGGCGGGTGATTCGTCGACACGGGACGGTTGCGGCACACTGCCTCCATGACGTGCCCGCCGGGAGCGACGACAGCCGACCGGCGGGGCTTTATGATCAATGACGCGTGGGGTAGTTTACGCGCCCGCGTCCCGAGGAAGCGACCCGCCGGTGTCCGAACAGCTCAACCCCCAGCAACACGCCGCCGTCTCCACCACCGACCGTCCGCTGCTGGTCCTTGCCGGCGCGGGCTCGGGCAAGACCCGCGTGATCACCGAGAAGATCGCGCACCTGGTGGAAAAGCGCGGCCTGGACGCGCGCCAGATCGTCGCGATCACCTTCACCAACAAGGCCGCGCGCGAGATGCGCGAGCGGGTGCAGGGGCGGCTGTCGCGGGAACAGAGCCGCGGGCTGGGCGTGTCCACCTTCCACACCTTCGGCCTGCAGTTCCTGCGCCGCGAACTGGCGGCCACCGGCCTGCGCCCGGGCTTCTCCATCCTCGATCCCGGCGACTGTCGCCAGCTGCTGCGCGAGATCACCCACCGCGACGACACCGCGGCCGAGGTGGATGACCTGATCGGCCACATCAGCCGCTGGAAGAACGACCTGTTGACCCCCGACGAGGCGCTGGCCGAGGCCAGCCAGGCGGGCGACGAAGCCCCCGGGGCCCTGCTCGCGGCCAATCTCTACCCGCGCTATGAACAGGCCCTGCGCGCCTACAACGCGGTGGATTTCGACGACCTGATCAAGCGCCCGGTGGACTGCCTGCGCGCGGACGCCGAGCTGCGCAACCGCTGGCAGGACCGCATCCGCCACCTGCTGGTGGACGAATACCAGGACACCAACTCGGCGCAGTACCAGCTGGTACGTCTGCTGGTCGGGGTCAGCGACGGCCTGACCGTGGTCGGCGACGACGACCAGTCGATCTACGCCTGGCGCGGCGCGCGCCCGGAAAACCTCGCGCGCCTGCAGCAGGACTTTCCGCGTCTGGAAGTGGTCAAGCTGGAGCAGAACTACCGCTCCACCAACCGCATCCTGGCCACCGCCAACGCGCTGATCGCCAACAACCCGCACGTATTCGAGAAGCGCCTGTGGAGCGCGCTGGGCGAGGGCGAGAAGGTCGAGGTGATCGACTGCGCGGACTCCGACGCCGAGGCCGCGCGGGTAGTCTCCGAGCTGATGCGCCGGCGCTTCCGCCTGAACGCCGGCTGGGGCGATTTCGCCATCCTCTACCGCAGCAACCACCAGTCGCGGCTGTTCGAGAAGCTGCTGCGCGAGCAGGGCATCCCCTACCGCCTGAGCGGCGGGCAATCGTTCTTCGAGAAGGCCGAGATCAAGGATCTGGTGGCCTACCTGCGCCTGCTGGCCAACCCGGACGACAACACCGCCTTTCTGCGCGTGGTCAACGTACCGCGCCGCGAGATCGGCCCGGCCACTCTGGAAAAACTCGGCCAGTACGCCAACCAGCGCGGGGTCTCGCTGCTGCAGGCCGCGCGCGGGGCCGGCCTGGCCGAATACATGGACGAGCGTGCCCGGGCGCGTCTGGAACGCTTCGTCGACTGGGTCGACGGCTTCCGCGCACGCGCGGCCGAGGAGGCCCCGGATGCCCTGCTGCGCGCACTGGTCGAGGACATCGACTACGAATCCTGGCTGCTGGACAACAGCGCCAACCCGCGCGCCGCCACCCGGCGCATGGAACAGGTGCGTGAATTCATCGACTGGGTCGCACGCCTGGCCGGCTCGCGCGCGCCGGAGGCCGAATACGGCGACGACACGGCGGACGACGAGGACGGCATGGAACTGGCCGACATCGTCAACCGCATCAGCCTGATGGACATCCTCGACCGCAACCGCGATGCCCAGGACGATACCGAGGCGGTGCAGCTGCTGACCCTGCACACCGCCAAGGGCCTGGAGTTCCCGCACGTGTGCCTGGTCGGCTTCGAGGAGGAGCTGCTGCCGCACCGCGTGAGCCTGGAGGACGACGCCATCGAGGAGGAGCGCCGCCTGGCCTACGTCGGGCTGACCCGCGCGCAGCAGACCCTGCTGATCACCTACGCGCGCAGCCGCAAGCGCTACGGCGAGACCCTCGACTGCGAACCGTCGCGCTTTCTCGACGAGCTGCCCGAGGAACACCTCGACTGGCCCGACGCAAAGCCGCCGGACCCGGAGACCCAGCAGCTCACGGCGCGCGCCCATCTCGCCGGGCTCAAGGCCATGCTGGAGAAATAATCACTCCTTCTTCAGCAGCTTGAGGCCGACCCGGGTGATGCGCGCGCCCTCCATCTCGCGCACCACCAGGCGCGTGGGCCCGAGATCCACAAAGTCCCCCACCACCGGCTCGGTCTGCAGTTCGGCGCGCAGGAAGGCCTCCAGAGTCTCGCCCTGACGTTCCGGCGGCACCGGCGCGCCGTAGGTCATGCCCACCGCCCCCAGCAGGGCATCGCCGTTGAGGGCAAACTCCCCGAACACGCTGCGCTCGGTCAGGCGTTCCGGCACCTCTTCCTGCGGCACGAACAGACGGTCCAGGTCCGGCAGATCGGCCGGCGCGACCATGATGTAGAGATGGTCGCCGGCCTGCAGGTCCAGCAGTTCCAGGGTCTCCAGCAGCTGGCCTTCCCGCAGATGCGCGACCACCCGCGCCGACCCGGGCAGACGGAAACCGGACCAGGCCTCGCGCACCACCGGCGTGGTCTCCGCCAGCCGGTAGCCCACCAGCTCCATCTCCTGCTGCCCGGGGATGTCCAGCTCGGTGCGCTGGACCCGGGTAGTGGTCGGCGGCAGTTCCAGACCCAGCCAGCGCGCCGAGGAGGCCACGGTCCAGCCCTGCACCATCAGCGAGATCAGCACCACGAAGAACACCACGTGGAAGAAGTATTCCGCCAGCTCCAGCCCCGCCAGCAACGGGAACAGCGCGAGGATGATGGGCACCGCCCCGCGCAGCCCGACCCAGGCGATGAACAGCTGCTCGCGCCACGGGAAGCGGAACGGGTACAGGCACAGCGCCACCGCCAGCGGCCGTGCCAGCAGGATCAGCACCAGCGCCACCAGGCCCGCGTCCAGCGCCACCGGCGGCAGCTCCGAGGGCGTGACGATCATCCCCAGCATCAGGAACATGCCGATCTGCGCCAGCGCCGCGATGCCATCGTGGAAACGCTTGATGTTCTGTGAGGCCTCCAGCGGCCGATTGCCCAGCAGCAGCCCGGCGAGATACACCGCGAGGAAGCCCGAACCGCCCACCATGCCGGTCAGGCCGAAGATCGCCAGCGCCCCGGCCAGCGCGAACAGCGGGTAGAACCCGGCCGACATCGGCACACGGTTGATCAGCGCCAGCAGCGCGAGCCCGCCCCCGACCCCCAGCAGGGCCCCCAGCCCCATCTGCTGCACGAACTCGACCAGCACCACCACGCCGAAGTCCGGCTGGTCCATCAGGATCAGCTCGATCAGCACGATGGTCAGGAAGATCGCCATCGGGTCGTTGGATCCCGACTCGATCTCCAGGGTCGCCCCCACGCGGCTCTTCAACTCCAGCCCGCGCGAGCGCAGCAGGGAAAACACCGCGGCCGCGTCGGTGGAGCCGACGATCGCCCCCAGCAGCAGTCCCTCCAGCCACGACAGCCCCAGCCACCACACCGCGAACAGCCCGGTCAGGCCGGAGGTGATCAGCACGCCCACGGTGGCCAGGCCCACCGCCGGCTTGAGTCCGATGCGGAAATTGCGCGCCGGCGTGCGCATTCCGCCGTCGAACAGGATGATGGCCAGGGCCGCGGAACCGATCAGATGGGCCAGGGTGATATTCTCGAAACCCACGCCGCCGGGGCCCTCCGGACCCAGCAGCATGCCGATGCCGAGGAACACCAGCAGCAGTGGTACGCCCAGCCGCGAGGTGACCACGCTGGACAGGATGCTGCCGAGCAGGACCACGGCGACGAGAAAGATGATCTGACTGGAGAAATCCATGGCGCCATCATACCGGAGCGTTCCCCGCATCCGGCCCGCGGTCTCCGTAATCGCCGTCACCGCCCTTCTGGCGGGGTCGCTGGCCGGCTCGCCCGCGGCGGCCGAACGCGGCGGCGTGGATGCCCTGCATTTCGAGTTCGAGAACGACCTGTTCGCCGGCGAGGACCGTTACTACACCAACGGCGTGCGTGCCGGCTGGACCCGGCGCGGCGAACGGATCCCGCCCTGGCTCCAGGACGTGGCGGACTTCTTCCCGCTGTTCGTCGATCGCGAGGAACGCGGCCGCCTGAAGACCTCGGTGCACCTGGCGCAGAACATGTACACCCCGGAGGACATCGAACGCGAGCAGCCGGACCCGGACGACCGCCCCTACGCCGGCTGGCTGTACCTGAACTTCAGCCTGGCCGAGGACCACGGCGACCGGCTCGACCGGCTGCAGGTCACGCTCGGGACAGTGGGCCCGGCGTCCCTGGCCGACCGCACCCAGGAGACGGTCCATGACCTGACGGGCGCCCCCGATCCGCGCGGATGGGACGCGCAGATCGGCAACGAGCCCACGCTGATGCTGGGCTACGAACGCCAGCTGCGCGGCCGATCCGGCCATCTGGGGAGCGGCTGGGACTGGGATCTGACCCCGCACTGGGGCGCCTCCATCGGCAGCCCCTTCACCTTCGCCAATGCCGGCGCGATCCTGCGCACGGGCCGCAACCTGCCCCGCGATTTCGGCCCACCGCGGATCAACCCGGCACTGTCCGGGTCGCACACCTTCGAGGCGGTCGACACCGCCGGCGGCTACCTGTTCGCCGGGGTGGACACCCGCCTGATGGCTTTTGATCTGTTCCTCGACGGGCCGCTGTTCCGCGACGGGCCCTCGGTGGACAAGCACCCGGTGGTGGGCGAATTCACCGCGGGCGTGGTGTTCCACTGGCACGGGGTGCGTCTGGGCTATACCCATGTCTGGCGCTCGCGCGAATTCAGCGGCCAGGCTACCGGCGCCGCGGAGTTCGGCTCGCTGCACGCCACCTGGCAGTTCTGAACCGACCCGCCCCGGCGTTGTTACGATCGAGGCGTCGCCCCTTCCGGAGAACCTGCGTGCGCAAGATTTCCCGAACCTTCCTCACCGGCCTGGCCGCGATCCTGCCGGCGATGGTCACGCTGGCCCTGCTGTGGTGGCTGGGCAGCACCGCGGAACAGGTGCTGGGCGGCCTGCTGCAGGCCATCCTGCCGGAGCTGCTGTACGTGCCGGGCATGGGGATCGCGGCCGGCGTCGGCCTGGTATTCGCGGTGGGGGTACTGCTGCAGGCCTACGTGGTGCGCTGGCTGTTCAACTGGCTGGAAGGCCTGATGCAGCGCATCCCGGTGGTCAAGACCATCCACGGCACGGTGCGCGATGTTACCAACCTGGTCTCCGGCGACATCCACCAGCAGTTCGGCCAGGCAGTGCTGGTCACGCTGCCGGGGCTGGAAGCGCGCGTCATCGGCTTCGTCACGCGCGAGGACTTCGAAGGCCTGCCGGACGCACTGGGCGGGGCGGAGACCCTCGCGGTCTACATGCCGATGAGCTACCAGATCGGCGGCTACACCCTGATGCTGCCGCGCGACCGGGTGGAACCGCTGGAGCTGTCGCTGGAGGACGCGATGCGCTACGCCCTGACCGCCGGGGTCTCCGCGCGCAGGGAGGATCCCGGGGCGTGAATCGGGTGGTGCAGCGCGGCGGCCGGCGTCAGCCGTCCTCCAGCGGGGAGATGTCGCGCACCGCGCCGAACGCGGCCGAAGTGGTCATCAGGGCATAGGCGCGCAGGGCCTGGGTCACCGGCCGATTGCGCGACTCGGGCTTCCAGGCCTTCGCCCCGCGGGCCTCCATCGCCTCGCGCCGCGCCGCCAGCGTGGCGTCGTCGACGTCGATGCGGATCTCGCGCGCGGGGATGTCGATCACGATGGTGTCACCCTCTTCAATCAGGCCGATCGCCCCGCCCTGCGCGGCCTCCGGCGAGACGTGGCCGATGGACAGGCCGGAGGTGCCGCCGGAGAAACGCCCGTCGGTGATCAGCGCGCAGTCCTTGCCCAGCCCCTTCGACTTCAGATACGAGGTGGGATAGAGCATCTCCTGCATGCCGGGACCGCCCTTCGGACCCTCGTAGCGGATGATCACCACGTCGCCCGCCCGGATGCGGTCAGCGAGGATGGCCTCCACCGCGGCGTCCTGGCTCTCGAACACCCGCGCCGGGCCGGAGAAGGTCAGGATGCTCTCGTCGACGCCGGCGGTCTTCACGATGCAGCCATCCGGGGCCATGTTGCCGTAGAGCACGGCCAGGCCCCCGTCCTGCGAGTAGGCGTGCTCGATGTCGCGGATGCAACCGTTGGCGCGGTCGAGGTCGAGGCTGTCCCAGGCACGGTCCTGGCTGAACGCGGTCTGGGTGGGCACCCCGCCCGGCGCGGCACTGTACAGACGCTCGGATTCGGCCGCATGCCGCATCACGTCCCACTGTTCCAGGGCGGCGCCCAGGGTCGGGGCATGCACGGTCGGGATGTCGCGATGGATCAGCCCGCCACGGTCCAGTTCGGCGAGGATGCCGACCACGCCACCGGCGCGGTGTACGTCCTCCATGTGGTACTGCTGCGTCGCCGGGGCCACCTTGCACAGGTTGGGCACGTGGCGCGACAGGCGGTCGATGTCGGCCATGGTGAAGTTGACCTCGCCCTCGCGCGCGGCCGCCAGCAGGTGCAGCACGGTGTTGGTGGAACCGCCCATCGCGATGTCCAGGCTCATCGCGTTCTCGAACGCCTCGAAGGTGGCGATGGAACGCGGCAGGGCCGAGGCGTCGTCCTGCTCGTAGTAGCGCTTCGCCAGCTCGACCACGCGCCGCCCGGCCTCCTCGAACAGCGCCTGGCGCGCGGCATGCGTGGCCAGCAGCGAGCCGTTGCCCGGCAGCGACAGCCCCAGGGCCTCGGTCAGGCAGTTCATCGAGTTGGCGGTGAACATGCCGGAGCAGGAGCCACAGGTCGGGCAGGCGGAACGCTCGACGGCCTCCACCTCCTCGTCGCTGGCGCTGGAATCGGCCGCCTTGACCATCGCATCCACCAGGTCGAGGTGGATCACGTTGTCCTGCCCCGGCGCCTGCACCTTGCCGGCCTCCATCGGCCCGCCGGAGACGAACACCACCGGGATGTTCAGGCGCATCGCGGCCAGCAGCATCCCCGGGGTGATCTTGTCGCAGTTGGAGATGCACACCAGCGCATCGGCGCAGTGGGCGTTGACCATGTACTCCACCGAGTCGGCGATGATCTCGCGCGAGGGCAGCGAATAGAGCATCCCGCCGTGACCCATCGCGATGCCGTCGTCCACCGCGATGGTATTGAATTCCCTGGCCACGCCACCGGCCTGTTCGATCTCGCGCGCGACCAGCTGGCCCATGTCCTTCAGATGCACGTGTCCCGGCACGAACTGGGTGAAGGAGTTGGCGACGGCGACAATCGGCTTGTCGAAGTCGCCATCCTTCATGCCGGTGGCGCGCCACAGGGCGCGGGCCCCGGCCATGTTGCGGCCGTGGGTGGTTGTGCGGGAACGATAGGCAGGCATGATGGGCAGGTCTCGCGAACGTTCGTGGAAATGCGAAATCGTACATAATGCGAGCATCAATACCCAGTAGGGGAGGAAGCGTTCATGAAATTCGAGGTCGAGAACATCAAGTGCGGCGGCTGCGCCAGCTCCATCCGCAAGGGCCTGATGCAGGTCGAGGGCGTGGAATCCGCCGAGGTGGACGTCGAGAACGGGGCCGTGGAGGTCACCGCGCCCGAGTCCGCCGCCGACGCGATCCGCGAGAAACTGGCCCACATGGGCTATCCGGAGGCCGGCTCGGTCTCCGGACTGCGCTCCGCCGGGGCCCGGGCGAAGTCGTTCGCCAGCTGCGCGGTCGGACGCATGAGCGGTGACAACTGACCGCAGGCATCCGGCATGAACCATGGCACAGGGCATGCCCGGGGCCGGCCGGCCCCGGCCGTGCGTCGCCGACACCCGGCACGGTGGCGGGCCGGCCTGGTCGTTCTGGTGGCTGCGGTGGCGCTGGCCGCGCCTGCCACGGCCAGCCCGCCCGAACAGGGCGGCCTGCCGGAGACCACCCTGGAGGTCGGCGACCGGGAACTGACGGTGGAACTGGCCGCGGATGACGCCAGCCGCAGTCAGGGCCTGATGTTCCGCGAGGCGCTCGCGGACGACCGCGGCATGCTGTTCATCTGGGATACACCGGATCGCCGGGCGATGTGGATGCGCAATACGCTCATCCCGCTGGACGTCGCGTTTATCGACGGCGACGGCGAGATCACCAACATCGAGACCATGGCGCCCGAGACCACCCGCCTGCACTGGTCGGCGGCGCCGATCGAGTACGCACTGGAGGTCAACGCGCAATGGTTCGCGCAGCACGGGATCGAGGCGGGGGAGCGCATCCCCGGCCTGGATGCCGCGCGCGAGGCCGCCCGGGACCACTGACAGCCTGACCGGGCGCCTGCTGACCATGCGCGCGCCGCCTCCGGAATCAATGCCGGCACCGGGACCGAACCCGTGCCCGTCCGCCGCATCACCCAACTGTATTGGCCAACTGGATTGCGAGGGAGCCGCGTGAACCCGCCAGACCACCCAACCCGCCCGCATCCCGCACGTCGTGCCCCGGCTCCGGGGGAACTCGCGTGGTTCCGCGACGCCGTGCCATACATCGCCGCGCACCGGGGCCGCACCATGGTCATCGCGCTGGCCGGCGAGGCCGCGCAGGCGGCGGAGTTCCCGGCCCTGATGCGGGACATCGCCAAGCTGCATGCACTGGGTGTGCGCGTGGTGCTGGTGTACGGGGCTCGCCCGCAGATCGAGGCGCGCCTGGCCGAACGTGGTTTGCAGCCCCAGTACGCCGAGGGTCTGCGGATCACCGATGCCCCGGCGCTGGATGCCGTGCTGGACGCGGTCGGCCGCCTGCGGCTGCAGATCGAGGGCCTTCTGTCCCGCAGCCTGGGCCAGCCGGGCACCGGCAACGCACGCCTGCGGGTGGCCGGCGGCAACTTCGTCACCGCCCGCCCGCTGGGAGTGCGCGACGGGGTCGATTTCCATTACACCGGCGAGGTGCGCGGGGTAGACACCGCCGCGCTCACCGCGCTGCTGGATCAGGAGCAGGTCGCGCTGGTCTCGCCGCTGGGGTATTCACCCACCGGCGAGGTCTTCAACCTGTCCGGCGAGGAGGTCGCGACCCGCGTAGCGATCGCCCTGGACGCGGACAAACTGATCTTCCTGACCGAGGCCGGCGTGCTGCGCGGGCCGCAGGACGACGTGCTGGATCAGCTGACCGTGCCCGCCGCGGAGCGCATCCTCGCCGAGCGCGACGACCTGCCGCAGGAGCTCGCCAGCCACCTGCGCAGCGCGGTGGATGCCTGCCATGCACGCGACCTGCGCGTGCACCTGGTCGACCGCCGCGATGACGGCGGGCTGCTGACGGAACTGTTCACCCGCCAGGGCATCGGCACCCTGGTCTCGCGCGAGCCGCTGGAGCGCCTGCGCCCCGCGACCCTGGACGATGTCGGCGGCATCCATGCGCTGCTGGAGCCACTGGAGGCCGAGGGTGTGCTGGTGCACCGCGCCCGCGAACACCTGGAGCTGGAGATCGAGCGCTTCCGGGTACTGGAGGTCGACGGGCTGATCATCGGCACCGCGGCGCTGTACCCGTTCGGCGACCACGCCGCGGAGATCGCCTGCCTGGCGCTGCACGCCGAATACCGCGGCCACGGCCGGGGCGACCGGCTGCTGACCGCGCTGGAGGCGCTGGCGCGCGAGCAGGGGGTCCGCCGGGTGTTCGTCCTCACCACCCGCACCGCGCAATGGTTCCAGGAACGCGGCTACACCCCCGGCAGCGTCGACGACCTCCCGCCGGAGCGCCGCCAGCGCTACAATCAGGCGCGCAACTCGCGGGTCTTCACGCGCGAGCTGGAGGGCTGACCCGGGGCAGCGCCGGGCTCAGCGGCCGCGGGCCTCGTCGCGTTCGTGGGCCTCCTGCGCGGCCACGCTGAGGGTGGCGATGGGACGGATCTCGAGGCGCTCGAGCCCGATCGGCTCACCGGTCTCCTCGCAGTAGCCGTATTCGCCGCGCTCGATGCGCGCCAGCGCCTCGTCGATCTTGGTCAGCAGCTTGCGCTCGCGGTCGCGGGTGCGCAGCTCCACACCGGCGTCGGCCTCGTGGGTGGCGCGATCGGAGGGATCCGGCTCCTGCCAGTTCTCGGTGCGCAGATGTTCCAGGGTCTCTTCCGACTCGGCGATCAGCTCGGCCCGCCACGCCTCGAGTTTGCGCCGGAAATAGTCCAGCTGGCGCGGATTCATGTAGGGTTCGTCCTCGGAGGGACGATAGTCGGGATCCACCATGTTGCACCTCCGGATCGTGGCCCGAGCCACGGGCCCGCCACAACGGGTAAACCTGCACTAGAACACATGTGCCGGACTCAGTACAGACCGCCAGACCACGGGGATCGAACATGCACGAACCGCTGCGCCTGATCCAGGTAACCGACAGTCACCTGGGGACCGAACCGGGCCCGGTGCGCGCGGGCTACCCGGACAGCGACCTCGCATTGCGCCACGTCCTGGAAACCGCGCGAGCGCGGGAAGGCCTGCCCGACCGCCTGCTGCTGACCGGCGACCTCGCCGAGAACCCGTCGCCGGAGACCTATGGGCGCCTGAAGGCACTGCTGGACGAAACGGGACCCTGGCCCACCAGCGCGCTGGCCGGCAATCACGACGACGCACGCGAACTGGCGGTGACCCTGGAGTCGGCCGGCCATGCGGTCCATCGCAGCGAACGCCTGGGCAGCTGGCAGCTGATCGCCCTGGACTCCTCGCAGCCCGGAGGGCCGGCCGGCCATCTGTCCGACGCCGAACTGCAACGCCTCGAGGGGGCCCTCACCGCGCACCCGGAACGCCCGGCCCTGATCGCCGTACATCATCCGGTGGTACCGGTGGGCAGCCCGTGGATGGACGGCATGGGCCTGACCAATGCCGACGCGCTGTTCGCCGTGCTCGACCACCATCCGCAGGTGCGGGCCTGCGTGTTCGGCCACGCGCACCAGGTGGTCGACACCTTTCATGGCGACGTACGCCTGCTCGGCTGCCCCGCCACCTGCGTGCAGTTCCGCCCCGGGGCCACGGAATATCAGCTCGACGATGACCCGGACACCGGGCGCCCGGGTTACCGCGTGCTCGAACTCTATCCCGACGGCCGCCTGGACACGCGGGTCGAGCGGCTGCCTGCGCCGCCCGCGTGAGGGCCGCATGAGCGCATCGTCGGTGCCGGAGGATACCCGCGCCGCCGCCCTGCAGGCCTGGCTGGCGCAGCGACCCGGGTACTTCGAGGGGCTGCAACTGCTGCGCGCGGATGCCAGCTTCCGCCGCTATTTCCGCGCGCGACGCGACGGTGAGCCGGTGGTCATCATGGATGCCCCGCCGGAACGCGAACCGGTGGCCCCGTTCCTGCGCATCGCCCGTCTGCTGGAGGCCCTCGGCCAGCGTCCGCCACGCATCCATGACGAGGACCCGGACGCGGGTTTCCTGGTGCTGGAGGACCTCGGCGACCGCACGTTCACCCGGGCACTGGCCGAGGGCGAGGACGAGAAGGCCCTGTATCAGCGGGCCATCGACCGGCTGGCCGACCTGCACCGGGCCTGGCCACAGCGGCCTGCGGAGGCCACACCCGCGCTGCCCGCCTACGACACCCCGCGCCTGCTGGACGAGGCGCGCCTGTTCATCGACTGGTATGTCCCGGAACAACAGGGCCATCCACCGGCGGAGGCCGCCCGCGGCGCCTGGGAAACGGCCTGGACGCAGACCCTGGACGCCCTGCCGTACCTGGAGCCCACGCTGGTGCTGCGCGACTTTCACGTGGACAACCTGATGATCCCGCCGGAAGGTACGGGCTGCGCGCTGCTGGACTTCCAGGACGCGGTGCTCGGGAGCCCGGCCTACGACGTGGTATCGCTGCTGGAGGATGCGCGACGCGACGTTTCACCCGCAGTCGCGCGGGAGGCCCTCGCGCGCTACCTGCAGGCCACCGGGTGGCCCGATGAGGCCTTTCGCGTGCATTACCGGGTGCTCGGGGTCCAGCGCGCGATCAAGATCCTCGGCATCTTCACCCGGCTGCACCGGCGTGACGGCAAGCCCGACTACCGCCGCCACGAACCGCGCCTGCAGACGCTGGTGCGGCGCGGACTGGCGCACCCGGACCTGCAGCCCGTGGCGCAGTGGTTTCGGCGGCATCTCCCCGGCGATCCCGCGACTCCCGGACCCGCGCCGGAGGCACGCGCGTGAAACGGGCCATGATCCTCGCCGCCGGGCGCGGCGAACGCATGCGCCCGCTGACCGACGAACGCCCCAAGCCCCTGCTGGAGGCCGGCGGCAAACCCCTGATCGTCTGGACCCTGGAACGCCTGGCCCGCGCGGGGTTTGGCGAGGTCATCATCAACACCGCCCACCTGGGTGAGCAGATCCCCCGGCGGCTGGGCGACGGCTCGGCCTTCGGGCTGAAGATCCGCTATTCGCCGGAACCCGCCGGCGCCCTGGAAACCGCCGGCGGCATCCGCCAGGCCCTGCCCCTGCTGGGCCCCGAAGCCTTCCTGGTGATCAACGGCGACATCTGGTGCGACCACCCGCTCGTACCCCCCTCGCGGCTGCCGGGGGCCATCGAAGAACACGATGCCCCACTGGCCCATCTGGTGCTGGTGGACAACCCGCCGCAGCATCCGGACGGGGACTTCGCCCTGGGCGCCGACGGCCGCGTCACCACCGACACCGGCCCGGAACGCCTGACCTTCAGTGGCATCGGCTGGTATCACCCGGCCCTGTTCGCGTCGCTGGAGCCGGGCCGCCGCCCGCTGGGGCCGGTGCTACGCGAGGCGATCGCGCAGGGCCGGGTGAGCGGCGAACACTACCTCGGCCACTGGCGGGACATCGGCACGCCGCAGCGGCTGGCGGCGCTGGATCGCGATCTCGCGACCACGGATCAGGGCTTGATGTAGGTAAACCCCTTGCGCTGCAGGCGATACAGCTCGGTGATCCCGCTGGTCACCATCTCGTCGCGGATCACGTCGTGGAGATCGGCGCGCTCCAGGCCACGGGCCTCCATGGATCGCCGGCTGACCAGAAACTCGAAGCCCTGCAGCCGCAGGGTGTCGATGCGAATGGCGGTGGCGGTGTCCATGGAGGCCGATTCCAACAGGCGCACCCCCTCGCCATGCAGCACGATGCGGACGTCGGCCGGCCCGTGGCCCGGGTCGCCCAGGTGCTCCTTGAGATAGCGCAGGACGTTGGAGAAATGCTCGCGGTCGCCGGAATCCAGGTGGTAGACGATCCGGGTGACGGAGGGGCCGGCGTCGGGTGCCGCGCCACCCTCCCCCGCGACCGCGACCGGCTGCAGGGCCGCCAGCAGCAGGCACAGGCCGGCCCAGCGGAGCAGCGGAAGCGTCCGAGAGGAGGGCACTCGACGCTCCCGCCCCGGATCAGACCTTGATGTAGATCCAGCCTTCCGCCTGACGACGGGCAGCTTCGGCCACACCCGAATCAATGCGCTCGGCCTGTGGCAGGATATCGATATCCTGCAGCCCCTCTTCCCGCGCCAGGCGGCCGAGGGTCTCGTTGCAGGCCGTAAACCGCAGTCCGGGGTGTTCCCGGCTCAGACTGTCGACCCGCTCCGGGAACGGGGCCCGGTCCGCGCGCAGCATGTTGATGGCCTTGTTGTGCACCACGACCTGGACGTTCAGCTGCCGGCCATCGCGCGCGGCCTCATTGAACATCGCCTCGATGTCGTCCAGCAGCTCCTCCATCGCGACCCGGTCGGCGTCATTGACATGCAGAAGGATCTGATCGGTCTCGCTGGCTGCATGGACCGGCTGCGGTGCGGCGGCTCCGCCCGCGGATTCGGCTTCCGCCATCTCCGTGAACAGGGCACTGACGGTGTCGTCGAGCTCGGGCACCCCCTGGCCTTCGGACGCCGTCGCATGGGCTGCGGAGCCGGTCCCGGCCCCGTCCACGAACCAGCCGGCGTCCCGGGTCACCTCGTAACCGGCCACCGAGCCCAGCACCAGGGCCACGACACCGGCGGCCACCGATGAGAACCAGCCAGTACGCCGGGGACCACCCATCGGCGAGCGGAGCAATCCCGCACCACCGGAGCGGCCGCCGGCACCGCCGTGGTCATCCGCCCCGCCACGGTGATCCCGGGCCGGCGGTTCCACGTCCTCGTACGCCATCGCCACCAGCTCCTTGAGCTGGTGCATGTCACAGACCTCACGGCTCAGGTGCTCGCTGGAGGCGATCGCCTGCAGGGTCTGCAGCCGGTCCTCCGGAGAGAATTCGCCATCGACGAAGGCGTTGAGAATCTCTTCGCTCGGACGGTCCTGCGCCTTGAGTCGGTCTTCAGCCATTCTGGCTCCTTACTACCCTGAGTTGCGGCCCCTCTTCAGCGGATTCCGCGGCAGATTCCGTCGCCGCAGCGTCCTGCGGGGCCTGCTGCTGTTCCAGCAGCTGCTTTTTCAGTTGTGCCCGGGCGCGGCTGAGGCGGCTCATCACGGTGCCGATCGGGACGTCCAGCACTTCGGAGACCTCGGCATAGGCAAAGCCCTCCAGGTCGACCAGCGACACCACCTGCCGGTGATCGCTGCTGAGCCGGGCCATCGCCTGGTGCACGTCCGCCACCCGGCGGTTGCGCTCGGTCTGCTGCTCCGGGCAGTCCTCGCAGGCCAGCTCCATGTTGTCGACATCCACCGTGTCTTTCTGCCGCCGCCCCCAGTCGCGGTAGCAGTTGGTCATGATGCGGAACACCCAGGACTTCAGGGCATTCTCGTCCTGCAACGACTTCAGCCGGGTGAGGGCCTTCATCATGGCCTCCTGCACCAGATCGTCGGCCAGCGCGGCGTCGTGACACCAGGCATAGGCCATGCGGTACATCTGCGGCCGCAGGTCGCAAACCTGCTGGCGCAGCCGCCTTTGCGCGAACCAGGTCGCCATTGTTCTGTCTCCTCACATCCTGCAGGCCGTCTGTGCGGCCCTGCTTGTTCTTGTACCCTGTAGGACGCGGTCCCCGGGGACGCTATTCCCGGTTCCGGACCGGGTTGCCGCGCGCACGCGACACACTTCTCTGGCCAAGGATACGCAATGCCCTTCGATCCGCAACAGCTCGAGGCCTCGTTCGCCTTTGACCCGGACACCACAACGGACCTGCGCGAGCGCTGGGCGCAACTGATGACCGACGCGGTGTGGGCCGACCTCAAGACCGGCACCATCGGCGCGGTGCCACGCCTGCGCAAGCGCCTGCTGGAGCTGGGCGAAAACCTGCGCTCCCTGCTGTCCGATCGCGCCTGGATCCCGCACGAACGCGAACGGGTAAAAGGGGCGATGGCCGCCAGCCTCAACCTGCGCGACAGCCTCAACCAGACCGACCGCGCCGCCAAACTGCTCAATGGCGGCGAGGACTTCGAGCGCTTCGAGGCCGACTACCTGGCTTTCCGCAAGGCGCTGCTGGCGTTCATCGAACACCACGAGCAGCTCTGGGGGGACCTCCTCGAGTCGCTTTACGAAGACGCCCCGGACGACGCGGACACGGACGAGGACTGATCCATGGGCGAGGAGATCGGCTCGGAGTACTTCACCCCGGAGGACCGTGAACGGTTCCGCCGGGCCCTGGCCCACGAGACCGATCTGCTGCTGACCTGGCTGGACAGCCACCGGGATACTCCGCGGGGTCCGACCACCCTGGGCTTCGAAATCGAGGCCTGGCTGTGCGACGCCGAGGGCCGGACGCTGGCGGAGAACGATGCCTTCCTGGAGGCGATGGACAGCCCGCTGGTGTCGCGCGAGCTGGCCCGCTTCAACGTGGAACTGAACACCAGCGTGTTCACCGCGGGCCCGGGCTGCTTCACCGCGATCCTGCAGGAGCTGCGGGACACCGTGAAACGGGCGGATCGCGCGGCCGCGCGCTTCAATGGCGGGATCCTGATGGCCGGCAGCCTCGCCACCCTGCCCCCGGAGGAGCTGGGCCAGCACCGCATGTCACCCCAGGCGCGCTTTCGCGCGCTGAACGAGGCGGTACTGGAGAACCGGGCGCGGCGGCCGCTGCACGTCGACATCCGCGGCCGCGAACACCTGCTGCACGACCACGACGACGTGATGCTGGAGGCCCTCGCCACGTCGTTCCAGGTGCATATCGGCTGCGCACCGGGTGAGGCGCATCGCAGCCTGAACGCGGCCATGGTCGCCAGCGCCCCGGTACTCGCGGCGGCCGGCAACTCGCCCTATCTGTTCGGGCACGAGCTGTGGGAAGAGAGCCGCATCCCGCTGTTCGAGCAGGCGGTGGAAAGCGGCGGCTTCGCCGACTCGGCCCGGGGGCCGATCCGCCGGGTCACCTTCGGCAGCGGTTATCTGCACCAGTCGGTGGGTGAGCTCTTCCGCGAGAACCGGGACCATTTCCCGGTGATGTTGCCGGTCGACCTGCAGCATCCGCCGGAGGATCTGGCCCATCTCGCGCTGCACAACGGCACCATCTGGCGCTGGAACCGGCCGATCGTCGGCACCGACGCCGGGGGCCGGCATCACCTGCGCGTGGAGTTTCGCTGCCTGCCCGCCGGCCCGTCGCTGATCGACATGCTGGCCAACGCCGCCTTCGCGCTGGGGTTGATCGAATGGCTGCGCGATGCCCCCGGGGACGGCACCGCCCACACCCCGTTCGCCGAAGCCCGCGACAACTTCTATCATGCCGCCCGCGAAGGCCTGCACGCGCGACTGCGCTGGGGCCACGCGGACCCGCTCCCGGCCCCGCGCCTGATCCGGCACCAGCTGCTGCCGCGGGCCGCCGAGGGCCTGGAGAACCTGGAGATCGACCCCGGCGAGCGCGACGCGCTGCTGGGCATCATCGCCGCGCGCGTGGACAGCGGCCAGACCGGAAGCGTCTGGCAGCGCCGCTGGGTCGCGCGACACGGACGCGACTGGGCGGGACTCGTGCGCGCCTATCGCGGCTGGCAGAACACCGGCGCCCCGGTACATACCTGGGGCCTGTAACCCGAGATACCGAATCATGCCGCAAGACCGACCCGCGATCCGCGAATATTTCGAGCTGCCCGACGGCTTTCTCGACGCCACGCCACGCACCCTGAGCGAGGTCGTGCCGGAACCGGCCCTGATCCACCTCGGCGGGCGCCGCGAGCCCGCGGTGGCCGTGGTGCTCCTGCTGCACGGCAACGAACCGGTCGGCCTGCATGCCATCCAGCAGCTGCTGCGCCACTACACCCATCGCGAGCTGCCGCGCGCGCTGACCCTGGTGATCGGCAACCCGCAGGCCGCCGCGCTGAACCAGCGCCACCTCGACCAGCAGCCCGACTTCAACCGGATCTGGCCGGGCACCGAACAGCCGGGATCGCCCGAGGCGGAGAGCTTCGCCGCACTGGTGGCCCGGCTGCGCGAGCGCGGGCTGTTCGCGGCCATCGACCTGCACAACAACACCGGACGCAACCCGCATTACGCCTGCATCAACCGCCTCGACCCGGCGTTCATGCAGCTGGCCGCCCTGTTCGGACGTACGGTGGTCTATTTCACCCGCCCGCGTGGCGTCGCCTCCATGGCCCTGGCCGAACTGGCGCCCTCGGTCACCCTGGAATGCGGGCACCCGGACGATGCCGCCGGGGTACAGCACGCCTTCGAGATGGTGGATGCGGTGCTGCACCTCAGCGCCTTCCCCGACCACCCGCCGGAGCGCGACGCGATCGACATCTACCACACCGTGGCGCGGGTGCGGCTGCGTCCGGGGATGCGGGCGAGCACCGGAACGGATGCGGACGTCCGCCTGGAACCCGACCTGGACCGGCTCAACTTCCAGATGCTGCCGGCCGGTTCCTGCCTGGTTCGGCGACAGCCGGAGGTGGACGACCCGCTGGTGGTCACCGCGGAGGACGGAGCGGAGGTCACCGGAACCTATCTGGAGACCCGCGGGGAGGAGATCCGCCTGCGGCGCGACGCGATGCCGTCGATGCTGACCCTCGACAGCCGGGTCATCACCCAGGACTGCCTTTGCTACCTGATGGAACCCATGGACATGGGGACACTCACCGGAAACGTCGGCTGAGGCGGGAGACGGGAATCAGGCGTCGCGCTCGATGCGCTCGACGATCTGAGCGGGGCGGTCACCCTTGCGGTAGTTCGACAGATCGGCGGTGGTCTCGGCAAAGGCCTTTTCGCGGGCCTCTTCGGTCTCGTACCAGCGACAGGCCTCCCAGTCGGGACCCAGCAGATGCGGCATGCGGAAGGTCGCGTCCTCGGGCATGCGAATGCGAATACCGTAACGTTTCATGGTTCGGGCCTGCGCGGGTAGTGGAAACAGCGCGCCAAGTGTAGCCATCCCCCGGAATCGCGGCAATACACGCCACCGGAGACCGAAGGTACGACCCGGCCAGAGCGTGAATACTTGTCCCGGCATCCACTCCGTACAGCCCGACGGGCAACCGGACGGACAATCAGGGCGCGACGAGGGCCAGGCGTCTTTGAATCTCAGTGGCGTTTTCGGACGCGATCCTGCGAAACGTGGAGCTGATGCGGGTATCCTCCGCCACGGTTTGCCAGTACCCGATAGCAGCGCGACAGGCGGCCCCCCAGACGCCATGTTCGCGGGGCAATGGCATGGCGGGATCAAACGTCATTCGGGGAAGCTCGCCACCCGGGAGCGGCGCGTACGCCATCGGCAGCATGTCGTACACCGGGCACAGGACGAGGCGTCCCTGAGCCGGGCGAAAGGCGAGGTTGCCCGGATGCATGTCGCTATTGGCGATCAGTCGACCGAACCAGGTGATGTGACGGATGGCTGCAACCGCCTCCGGCGTCAGCAGACGCTTGTCGGCGAGCCCCGGGGCAAGGGTGTCCCATGCCGATGGCGCATGGCCGAGCAAGGCCGCGTTCACGGTCTCCAGCGTCACCACCGGGCTGCGGCCGAACAGGCCATGGCGATCGAAGCGTTCGACTTCCAGGAACGTGCGGCCCTGATGCTGGAGGATTCGGCTGGGCGGGCCCTGCACGCCGGGGAGTGCCGCGATCGCCTCCAGCGCCAGATGTTCCGCCACCAACAGATCCGACCAGCGCTGCACGGTCACGGAATCATCCGCACCGGAGAATTTCACGATGACATGCGGGCTACAGCTGTCCTGCAATTCCCGGAGAGCGGTGAATTTCGGGAACTCACCCGCGGCGCTGGAGCCCGCGAGGCCCAGCGAGATGGCCTCCTCCGCCGCCTTCACATACATCCGTTCGATATCGTCCGCCCCGAGGACTGCGGGCGGATCCAGGCGAGCCTTTTGCCACTCATGGAACGCGGCGTCCCCGACGATCAGATTACCCGGGAGGTCCGACCCCACACGACTCAGAACCCACAGGATATCGTCGTCACTCCAGGTATCCGGGCTGGACGAGACCCCCAGGGCATCCTGGAAGCGATGCGCCAGCTGGCGCCCGAGATAGCCCTGAGGGCGCATGTCATACAAAGGGTATGGCAACCCGTCCCACCAACCATCGCGGGTATGGTCGCTCTCCTCCAGAGGCCAGTCCGAGCCACCGAAATCGGCATGGCAGCCCTGCGGCTGAACGGGCGAGAGTTCCGTGAGTTCGTGCGGCCGGCCGGATTCATCAATCGTACGGATGGGGAGGGGCGCGAGGTCACCTCGCAGCGCTCGGCGCAGGGCGTAGCGAGTGCGCCGGGCCCGCCCGGCCGCAAGCACGGGCTCGGCCGTCTCCTGCAGCAGGCGGTGCAGGGTGGGGACCGACAACCCCAGTTCGCGGGCAAGATCGCCCGCACGCGCCGGCGCGAACCTGGCAAGCACCGGGCCGAGCCGCTGGTGCGCTGCTTCCCGCTTGCTCCTCATCGGAATCCACCCAAATGAAAGGATTATTGAGAAGATCTTAACCGATTAAGGTTCTGATTAATATGGCTGCAAAAGCCCACCCGGACATGGACTGAAACAATCACGGCGCCAGGGCGCGGAGCCGCTCCTGGCGAGAGAGGGAGTTCGAAGGAGTTGCCCCGGAGCGACCGCGCGCAATGGCCTGGCAGCAGTTCGGAGCTACAGGAAATGCCAGGCAAACATGCCCGGGCACCAGATGAGTACGGCGTGGGCACAACTGGGCACGGTGGGAGCCCAAACGAAAAAGGGCTGCCGAAGCAGCCCCTTGAATCTGGTTGGTGGCTACGCCCTGATTCGAACAGGGGACCCCATCATTATGAGTGATGTGCTCTAACCAGCTGAGCTACGTAGCCACGCGGGTTGCGAATTCTCCCGGGCCGGGATGGTGAAGTCAAGGCCCCGCCGGGTATCCGCCGTGTCAGATCTGCAGGCGTTCGACGATCCGTCCGTTCGCCAGGTGTTCGTCCAGGATCTCGTCGATGTCGCGCTCGTCCTGGTAGGTGTACCAGACGCCTTCGGGATACACCACCGCCACCGGGCCTTCGTTGCAGCGGTCCAGGCAGCCGGCGGTGTTCACCCGTACCTGCCCTTTGCCGTGGATGCCCATCTCCTTGGCCCGGTTCTTGGCATACGAGCGCATCTCGGTCGCCCCGTGATCCTCGCAGCAGTTGCCGTCTTCCCGGCAATTGGTACAGAAGAAGATATGCCGCTGGTAATAGCCCATGCGATGCTCCCGGATCAAATCCGCTTCATCATACTGTGTCCGGCCGGTTCAGCGAAAACGCCAGACCAGGCTGACCTCACTGATGGTATCGGTGTTTTTCTTGCCGGGCTCGACATCGGTGTTGTGCTTGACGGTGAAGCTGGTCCGCAAAGCCATGCGGTCGGTCATGTCGGCGGTCAGGGCGAGGATGTTCTCGACCTCGGTGTTGTCCCGACCGCTGATGATCAGCAGCTCGTCGGTCAGACGTGCGCTCTCGCTGATGTCCCAGCGCAGGTTGCCCCCGAGCCGGCCGACCGCGTCGGTGTCGGACTCGCCGGATTCGGCCAGGCGTGCCTGACGGGCGCCGGCGCCGATCTCGCCATCCAGTCGCAGGCGCTCGCGATCCACCAGACGCCGGCCGTAACCCACGGTCTGCGAGGCCTGATAGTCGTAGCTGCTGAAACGGTCGCGTTCGTAACGCAGCGCGCCGAACACGTAATCGTGTTCCGCCAGACGCCGGTCAAGCTGGTACCCCGCGATATAACGCTGCCCCGTGGTCTCGCGGTCTTCCTCGGTGAACAGCGCGTCGCCACGCAGCCGGTTGCGCCACAACTCGGCGGTATGCTCGGCGCGGATCCGACCGCTGGCGGTGGCCGACTCGGTATTCCCGGTCGTCAGCGAGGCTCCGGCCTCCAGAGTGGTTTCCCATCCCTCCGCATCCCAGGCCTGAGCCTGCGAGACTGGTATGCTGACAAGCATGACGGAAGACAACAGTACGGCGGCAGAACGCGGTACACGCGACAACATGGGACCCTCCGGGTCAGCAGACGGGCCCGGGACCCTAGCAAAGCCGCTGGGGGGCTCCGACCAACCCTCGAAGTACACGGGGCTTTCGGCGGTGGATCAGTGCGTGCACTGCGGTCTGTGCCTGCCCCACTGCCCCACCTACGGGCTGCACCGGCAGGAAGGCGACTCCCCGCGAGGTCGCCTGACCCTGATGCAGGGCCTGGCCCGCGGCGAGCTCGATCCCCAGTCCCCCCGCCTGCGCAGCCATCTGGAAGGCTGTCTCGGCTGCCGCTCCTGCGAGGCCGTGTGCCCGGCCGGAGTCCCCTTCGGTGCCCTGATGGATCGCAGCCGCGAAATCCTCCTTCAGGAATCGGACGAGCCGGAGGGCGCCCCGCTGCCCATGCCTCGCATGCTGCACGACCGCCTGCTGGGATCGCCCCGGCTGCGGCGACTCGCCGGCCTCGGGGCCCGGGCCGCCGCACGCCTGCCGCGCGCCGGGCTCCCGGGACTGGACGCCACCGTGCGCCGGGCCCTGGAACATGCGCGCCCCAGCCTCGCCCCGCCTCCCCGGCTGCGCGCCGACGGCCCGCCCGACGCGGTCGACGTGCTGCTGTTCACCGGCTGCATGGACGCCTTCTTCACCGGGCCCGACCTGGAAGCGGCCCTGACCGTCCTGCATGCGCTGGGTCTGAAGGTGGGCATCCCCTCCTCCCCGACCTGCTGCGGCGCCCTGGACCGACACGCCGGACGCCCCGCGGCGGCCACGGAACTGGAGCGGCACAATCGGGAAGCCTTCGGTGCGGCCGAGGATGGCCCGCCGGTGATCGTCCTCGACAGCGGCTGCGAGGCGACCCTGCGCGAGGCCGCCGACAGCTTCCCCGGCGCCCGCGCGACCAGCCTCACGCGTTTCGTCGCCCGACACCTGGAGGAACACGGGCCGCCCCGTGACGGCTGGCGCGAGGACCCGGTGCGCGTCGCCCTGCATCGCCCCTGCACCCAGCGGAACGTCACCCGCGAGGGCGAGATCCTGCCGACGCTGCTGCGCGGCCTGCCCGGCGTGACCCTCGCCGGGACCCCGTCCCTCCCCAACTGCTGCGGCGCCGGTGGCACCGCGATGCTCGCCTGGCCGGAGCAGGCCGATGCCCTGGGACAGCAGACCCTGCAGGCCCTGGGTACGGAGGCTCCTGACTGCATCGTCTCCGGCAACGTGGGTTGCCGGGTGCATCTGCGCGCCCTGCAGCCGCAATCGCCTGAAGACCCGCCGCTTGTCTCCCCGGCCCGTTTCCTTGCGGGGCGCCTCGCGGTAACCTGAGACAAGGCCCATACCCGAGCGCCCGCCATGCGCCGACTCTCCCCGCTGGATCATCTGATCACCCAGGCCGACGCCCTCGTCAAGGTCGTCTCCGGGCATGCCCGCTCCACCGGCCGCCCGTCGCCCGGTGGTGACGAACCCGGTCCGATGCTGGACGACCACGACCGTCAGGAAACCGGGCGGCTGATGCGGGTCAACCATGCCGGCGAGGTGGCCGCCCAGGGCCTGTATCAGGGACAGATGCTCACCGCCCGCACCCCGGCGATTCGCGCGCAGCTGGACCAGGCGGCACGCGAGGAAGGCGACCACCTGCACTGGTGCGCCCGGCGGGTCCACGAGATGGGCATGCACACCAGCCTGCTGACGCCCTTGTGGTACGTCAGCTCGCTGGGCGTGGGTGCGCTGGCCGGGCTGGCCGGGGACCGTTACAGCCTGGGCTTTGTCGACGAGACCGAGCGCCAGGTGGAGCAGCACCTGGACCGCCACCTGGACCGCCTGCCGCCGTCCGACACCGTGTCGGCGCGCATCCTCGAACAGATGAAGCAGGAAGAGGTGGAACACGGGGCAAAGGCCATGGCGATGGGGGGTCGGACCCTGCCGTGGCCGGTGCGCAGCGTGCTGATGCCGCTGACCTCGAAGATCATGACGCACACCGCCTACCGGCTCTGAGCCCGGTTTCCCCGGGCCGGGCATCCCGCGCGGCGCGTCAGCTCCCGCGGCTCATGTTCTTGCCGTAGAAGATCTCCATCATCTCGTGCTTGAGCAGCTTGGCGATGCGCTTGGCTTCCTTCGCCGAGTAGTCGTCCTTGCCCAGGCCGAACAGGTAGTTGTCGAGGTCGAAATCCTTCAGCACCATCTTGGTGTGGAACAGATACTCCTGGTACACGTTCACGTCCACCATCTGGTACTTGTCCTTGGTGTCGCGCGACAGGAAGTCCTGGATGGAGTTGATCTTGTGATCGATGAAGTGCTTCTTGCCGCGCACGTCCCGGGTAAAGCCGCGCACCCGGTAGTCCATGATCACGATGTCCGACTCGAAGCTGTGGATCAGGTAGTTCAGCGCGCGCAGCGGTGAAATGCGCCCGCAGGTGGACACGTCGATATCCGCGCGAAAGGTCGCGATCCCGCCCTCCGGATGCGCCTCCGGATAGGTGTGCACGGTGATGTGGCTCTTGTCGAGATGCCCGACCACGGTTTCCGGCAGCGGTCCCGGGCCCTCGGTGTAGCCGATCTGCTCGGTGGCCACCGGCTCCTCGGAGATCAGCATGGTCACCGACGCGCCCTGCGGGTCGTAGTCCTGGCGCGAGATGTCGAGGATGTTGGCACCGATCAGGTGCGCCACGTCCGTCAGGATCTGCGTCAGACGCTGGGCGTTGTAGGCCTCGTCGATGTAGGCGATGTACTCGTCGCGATGACGATCGCCCGACGCATAGCAGATGTCATAGATATTGAAGCTCAGGCTCTTGGTCAGGTTGTTGAAGCCGTGGAGCTTGATCTGCTTCTTGTGACGCGACATGGCGTACCCTCTTGCCCGGGCCGTAAGGAGCGGCGAATTGTAGAGACATCACGCGGCGAGTCAACGGCTTGCACCCGCCAGCGGATCAGCGCGGAGCCGGCCCTTCCACGATCTCGAAATCATGGGTCACGCGGGCCGACGCCCCCAGCATCATCGACGCCGAACAGTATTTCTCGGCGGAGAGCTGTACCGCCCGTGCGACGTGCTTTTGCGACAGATCGTTCCCGTACACCCGGAAATGCACATGGATGTCGGTGAAGACCTTCGGCACCTCGTCGGCGCGGGTGCCGTCGATGTCCACCTGACAGTCCAGCACATCCTGCCGCGACTTCTTCAGCATCGCCACCACGTCGAAACTGGTGCAGCCGCCCAGTCCCAGCAGCAGCATCTCCATCGGCCGCGCCCCCAGGTTGCGCCCGCCGGCGTCCGGCGCCCCGTCCATCACCACCGCGTGGCCGCTGTCCGTCTCGCCGACGAAAGCCACACCGTCCAGCCATTTCACGCGTACCCGCATTTATCCACCCTGCCCGATATTTTTGTGAACCCGTCGAAGCAGAATCGTCACCGAAGCCCCCGCCGGGTGCATTACACTCTCGTGCACTACACTTTAACGTGTTCTCCCGATCGAACCGGTAATCATGAGCAAGCCTTCCCCGGCCCAAGCGGCCATGCCCAACCATTCTCCGGCGATGGAACGTCTGCTGGAACACTGCCAGCGCCGCCACTATCCGCGCCGCACCACCGTGATCCAGGCGGGCACGGTACCGGACACGCTGTACTACGTACTCGGCGGCTCGGTCTCCGTGCTGGGCGAGAACAACGGCCACGAACTGGTGCTGGCCTATCTCAACCGCGGCGAATTCTTCGGCGAGCTCGGGCTGTTCGAGGACGACCCGCGCAGCGCCACGGTCGTCACCCGCGAGGACACCGACACCGCGGAGATCCCCTACACGCGCTTTCGCGAACTGGCGATGCGCGACCCCGAGATCCTGATGCTGCTGACCCGGCAGATCGCCGCCCGCCTGCGGCAGACCTCGCGCAAGGTCATGGACCTCGCCTTTGTCGACGTCACCGGCCGCATCGCGCACACCCTGCTCGACCTCGCTCAGCAGCCCGACGCGATGACCCATCCCGACGGCATGCAGCTGCGCATCACCCGCCAGGAGCTGGCGCGCATCGTCGGCTGCTCGCGCGAGATGGCCGGCCGCGTGCTCAAGGAACTGGAAGAACGCGGCCTGATCAGCGCGCACGGCAAGACCATCGTGGTCTACGGCACGCGCTGATCCCCCGGCCCCGGCTCAGCCCTCGCCGCGGAACAGCCGCCCGAGGGCTGCGCCCGGATCCTCCTCGCGCATGAAGGCCTCGCCCACGAGGAACGCATTCACCCCCGCGTCGCGCATCCGCTGCACGTCCTCGACGCTGTGGATGCCGCTCTCGGTCACCAGCAGCACGTCTTCCGGCACCCGGTCGAGCAGCTCCAGGGTAGTCTCCAGACGCGTCTCGAAACTGCGCAGGTCGCGGTTGTTGATGCCGATCAGGTCCGCACCCAGGCGCACCGCGCGCTCCAGTTCCTCGGCGTCGTGCACCTCCACCAGCGGATCCATGCCCAGCTCGCGGGTGAGGAAGATCAGTTCGCCCAGGTTGGTGTCATCCAGCACCGCCGCAATCAGCAGCACCGCATCGGCCCCCAGCACCCGCGCCTCGTAGACCTGATACAGGTCGATCACGAAGTCCTTGCGCAGGATCGGCAGGTCACAGGCCACGTGCGCCGCACGCAGGTCACCGTCGCGGCCCTTGAAGAAGCTCACGTCCGTCAGCACCGACAGGCAGGTGGCCCCGTGCTCGGCATACGAACGCGCGAACGCGTCCGGGTTGAAGTTCGGACTGATCTGCCCCTTGCTGGGGCTGGCCTTCTTGATCTCGGCGATCACCGCGGCGCGCCCGGCGTCGATGTCCGCCTGCAGCGCGGCGCGGAAACCGCGCGGCTCCTCCGCCGACGTCAGCCAGCCACGCAGCTCGCGCAGGGGCTGCACGTCGGAGCGCTCGATCAGCTCCTCGCGCTTGCGTTCGAGGATCCGCTCGAGGATATCGGGGGTGTCGTCACTCATGTTTCAACTCTCCTTTTGTGCCAGCCGCGTGGAGACGGCCTGCAGCTGTTCCAGTCGTTCGCGGGCGGCGCCACTGTCGATCACCTCGGCGGCCCGGCGTACGCCCGCCTCCAGGCTTGGCGCGCCGCCGCCCACGAAGATCGCCGCGCCGGCGTTGAGCAGGACGATGTCGCGCGCGGGTCCCGGCGTACCCGCCAGCACGTCGCGCAGCATCGCCGCCGAGGCCGCCACGTCGGCGACCCGCACGGTGTCCAGGGCGGCGGTGGTCAGGCCGACATCCTCCGGCCGCAGGGTATATTCCGTAATCTCGCCGTCGCGCAGCTCCGCCACCCGGGTCGGCGCGCCGATGCTGATCTCGTCCAGTCCGTCCTCGGCATTCACCACCATCACGTGTTCGGAACCCAGGCCCTTCAGGGCCTCCGCCAGCGGCCGCAGCCAGTCGGCGGAGAACACCCCCAGCACCTGGTTGGGCGCACCGGCCGGATTGGTCAGCGGCCCCAGCACGTTGAACAGCGTGCGCACGCCGAGCTCCCGGCGTGGCCCGATCGCATGGCGCATCGCCCCGTGATGGGCCGGGGCGAACAGGAAGCCGACCCCGACCTCCCGGATGCAGGTAGCCACCGCGTCGGGGCCCAGCTCCAGGTTTACGCCCAGGGTTTCCAGCACATCGGCGGAGCCCGAACGCGAGGACACCGACCGGTTGCCGTGCTTGGCCACCCGCACCCCGGCGGCCGCGGCCACCAGTGCCGAGGCGGTGGAGATGTTGAAGGTCCCGGAGGCATCGCCCCCGGTCCCGCAGGTATCCACCAGGCCGGCGCGCGGGACGTCCACCCGCGTGGCCAGTTCCCGCATCACCCCGGCGGCGGCGCGGATCTCGTCGATGGTCTCGCCCTTCATCCGCAGGGCGACCAGCAGGCCGCCGATCTGGGCATCGGTCGCCTCGCCGCCCATCACCGCGCGCATCACGGCGGTCATCTCGTCGGCGTCCAGGTCCTGGCGTTCAACCAGCTTCGCAATGGCTTGGGGCAGGGTCACGTTCGTTCTCCGGCTGCTGGGCGGTCAGGGATCAACGGGGCACAGTTTAGGGAAACGCGCGGCTTTACGCAGGTCGACCGGCCGCCGGGGCGCGCGGCACGTCGCGCGGACCGCCGCCCAGCCACCAGATCAGCGCCCCGACCAACCACACCACCAGGGCCCCCGCCACCAGGTGGCGCGGATCATCATCCAGATGGTCGACCAGGAACAGCGTCAGCAATGCACTGATGCCCAGCTGCACGAAGGCCTGCATGGCCGAGGCCATGCCGCGTGCCCCGGGGTAGCAGTCCAGCGCCAGCAGGGTCAGCGACGGCATGGCCGTGGCCAGGGCGAAACTGTACAGCGCGAACGGCCCGGTGATCGACACCACCGGTCCGTCCAGCCAGGCACCGACCCCGATCAGCACCAGGGCCGTTCCGCTCAGGCCCAGGCCGATGCTCACGGCGGCCTGCGGCGTCAGGCGCGCGGCCGTGCGCCCGGCCACGAACGCCCCCAGCAGGAGCCCCGCCACCAGCGGCAGGAACAGCCACCAGAAATCGCGTTCGTCCCCGCCCAGATGCTCGTAGATCAGCGTCGGCGAGGCCGCGATGAAGATGAACATCGCCCCGAACATCGCCGCGTGCACCCCCACCGGCCGCAGGAATCGCGGGTTGCGCAGGGTGCGCAGATAGCCCTGCACGATCGCCGGCGGCCGGCTGCGCACCCGCCCGACCGGCGGCAGCGTCTCCGGCAGGAACGCCCGCGCCGCCAGCAGCAGCACGCCGCCGTACAGCGCGAGGAAGGCGAACACCGAGCGCCAGCCAAAGCCGGCCTGCAGCCAGCCCCCGATGATGGGTGCGGCAGCCGGCCCGATGGAGAACACCATGGTGACCAGAGCAAAGACCCGGCGCGCATCGGTCGGGTCGAAACGGTCGCGCACCAGCGCCCGCCCGACCACCACCCCGGTGGCCGCCGCCAACCCCTGCAGGATGCGCAGGGTGACGACCTGCCAGTAGGCGGTGGACACCACCAGCAGAGCGGAGATCAGCAGGTAGGCGAACAGCGCCCACAACACCACCGGGCGCCGCCCGAAGGCGTCCGACAGCGGACCGGTGACCAGCGTGGACAGGGCAAACGCCACCAGGTAGGCGGACAGCGTGGCCTGCATGGCCGCGGAATCCACCGCCAGGGATTCCGCCATCGCCGGAAACGATGGCAGATAGGTATCCAGCGAGAACGGCGCCAGCATCACCAGCGGCGCCACCAGCAGCGCGTAGCGCAGCCGGGTACGGCGGTCGCTCAATGACGGCACGGCAGTCGTCGCGCGGGGTGGTCACGCAAAGGCGTCTGGAGCGCGAACGCGCACATCGGTTCGCGTTTCCCCGGCGTCACGCCGGCTGCGGCAGGCGGCGCAGGAAGTTGTCCAGCAGCTCGTGGCCCTGACGGGTCAGGATGGACTCCGGGTGGAACTGTACGCCTTCCACATCCAGTTCACGGTGGCGCAGCCCCATGATCTCGTCACGCGTGCCGTCGGCATGTTCCGTCCACGCGGTGACTTCCAGGCAGTCCGGCACCGAGCCGGCATCCACCACCAGCGAGTGATAGCGGGTGGCCTCCAGCGGGTTCTCCAGCCCCGCGAACACGCCCTGACCGGTGTGGTGCACCGGCGAGGTCTTCCCGTGCATGATCTCGCGGGCGCGCACCACGGATCCCCCGAAGGCCTGACCGATGGCCTGGTGCCCGAGGCAGACCCCGAGGATCGGGATCTCGCCGGCGAAGCGCTCGATCACCGCCAGCGATACCCCGGCCTCGTTGGGCGTGCAGGGGCCCGGCGAGATGACGATCCCGGCGGGGTCCAGCGTGGCGATGTCCTCCGGGGTGATGCGGTCGTTGCGATGCACGGCCACCTCCGCCCCCAGCTCGCCCAGATACTGCACGAGGTTGTAGGTGAAGGAGTCATAGTTGTCGAGCATCAGGATCATGTCGGGCTCCCGGATGGCCTGGACGGCGAGTTGCGGACAAGCGTAGCGCGGCGCGAGGAACGAAGCCCGGAAACCCGGGCAAAAGGGGGTCCACCCGCGCCGGCGGCGAAATCAGCGGCGGTGGCGGCGCGGCCCCAGCCCGCCGAGCGCAGTCTCCGCCGCGCGCACCACGGCGCGACCCTTGTTCAGGGTCTCCTGCCACTCGTTCTCGGGCACCGAGTCGTGGACCACGCCGGCCCCGGCCTGGATGTGCAGCTCGCCTTCGTGCAGCACCGCCGTACGGATGGCGATCGCGGTGTCCATGTTGCCGGACCAGGAGAGATACCCCACCGCCCCGGAGTACGGCCCGCGCTTGACCGGCTCCAGCTCGTCGATGATCTCCAGCGCTCGGATCTTGGGCGCGCCGCTGACCGTGCCGGCCGGGAAGGTCGCGCGCAGCACGTCCATCGCCGACAGCCCCGGCGCCAGCTCGCCTTCCACATTGGAGACGATGTGCATCACGTGCGAATAGCGTTCCACCACCATGGTGTCGGTGACCCGCACCGAGCCGGTGCGGCTGACCCGGCCGGCATCATTGCGCCCCAGGTCGATCAGCATCAGATGTTCGGCACGCTCCTTGGGATCGGCCAGCAGTTCGGCCTCCAGCGCGCGGTCCTCGTCCGGATCGCGCCCGCGCGGCCGGGTCCCGGCGATCGGGCGCACGGTCACGCGTTCGTCCTCCAGGCGCACCAGGATCTCCGGCGACGCGCCGACCACGTGGTGATCGCCCAGGTCCAGGTAATACATGTAGGGCGAAGGGTTCAGTTCGCGCAGGGCGCGGTAGAGATCCAGCGGCGGCGCGGAAAACGGCACGCTCATGCGCTGCGCCAGCACCACCTGCATCACGTCGCCGTCTAGGATGTACTGCTGCGCCTTCTCCACCGCCGCCTGGAAGCCCTCGGCCGACCAGCCGGGAACGTATTCCGGCACCGCGTGCGGATGCGGCGGATCGTCCGGCGGAACCAGCGGCTCGCCCAGACGGGTCTCGAGTTCGTCCAGGCGCTCGGACGCCACCGCCTGCCCGTCCGGCCGGGACGCATCGGCATGCACCACCAGGTACGCGCGACTGGACAGGTTGTCGTAGACCACGACTTCCTCGGAGACCAGCAGCAGGATGTCCGGCAGGCCCAGTTCGTCAGGCTTGTCCGGGCCGTCCAGGCGCGGCTCGATGAGACGCACGGTCTCGAACCCGAAGTAGCCGACCAGTCCGCCGGTGAAGCGCGGCAGGCCCGGCAGATCGGCCACCCGGAAACGCGCCTGATAGGCCTCGATCCAGGCCAGCGGGTCGGCCACGGTCTCGCGTTCGACCACCTCGCCGTCGGTCTCCACCGTGATCTCGTGGCCGTGCACCCTCACCAGGGTGCGGGCCGGCAGCCCCACGAACGAATAGCGCCCCCAGCGCTCGCCGCCCTGCACCGATTCGAACAGATACGAATACGGCCGGTTGGCCAGCTTGAGGAAGATCGACAGCGGGGTCTCGAGGTCGGCGAGCACCTCGCGCACCAGCGGGATGCGGTTATGCCCCTCGCGGGCGAGTTCGTCGAACTGTTCGGGGGTCATGGCGGACATTTCCTGGCAACGGGTCGGATGAAGGACGGCGGTTCAGAGGCCGTCGCGCCATCGTCCGGTCGCGGGGAAGCAGGCGTCCATGACCGGCCTCATGCCGCCCGTGCCGGCAGTCGCGCAGGGAGCTCGTCCAGACGGTCCAGCACCGCGTCCGGATTCTGGTCGCGGATGTCGTCCCCGTGATTGTAGCCGTAGGTCATGCAGACGATCTGGAATCCCGCCGCGCGCGCCGCCTTCACGTCGCTCTTCGAATCCCCGACCATCAGCGAATCCTCCGGCTTCACGCCCAGCTCGCGTGCGGCATGCCACAGGGGCTCCGGGTCCGGTTTTTTCTTCTCCAGATCGTCGCCGGCGACCACGATCTCGAAGTCGTCGAGGATGCCCTTCTCCGCCAGCAACGGGCGGGTGAAGCAGCCCGCCTTGTTGGTCACACAGCCCAGGCGGTAGCCCTCGGCCCGCAGACGGTCCAGGCCCTCGCGCACGCCGGGATACAGCGGGCTGCGCCCGGCGGTGTTCTCCTGGTAGATCCGCATGAAAACCGGCAGGGCCCGCTGGTACAGCTCCGGGTCGGGCTCGCCGTCGAGATCGTTGACCAGCGCACGCTGCACCAGCCGTTCGACGCCGTTGCCCACCCAGTTGCGCACCGCGGCCTCGCCGCGCTCGGGCAGACCGAGCTCGCGCATCATCGCGTCCACGCTCCAGGCCAGATCGGGCACGCTGTCGATCAGCGTGCCGTCCAGGTCGATCAGGATCATGGCGGGACGTTTCAGACTCACGCGAACCTCGCAGCGACGGGCGGAACGGACGGACGGGGCACCAACGCCTCAGGCGCCGGCCAGCTCCTCGCGCATCTTCTTGAGGATGCTGTCGTAGCGGTTGGGATCGGAATCCTCGCCCGCGCCGAAGATCGCCGAGCCGGCGACGAAGGTATCCGCGCCGGCCGCCTTGACCTCGCGGATGTTGTCGGCCTTCACGCCACCATCGATCTCCAGGCGGATATCACGCCCGGAGGCGTCGATGCGCTGGCGCGCCTCGCGCAGCTTGTCCAGCGTGCCGGGGATGAACTTCTGCCCACCGAAACCGGGGTTCACCGACATCAGCAGGATCATGTCGACCTTGTCCATCACGTAATCCAGATGCGACAGCGGGGTCGCCGGATTGAACACCAGCCCGGCCTTGCAGCCCTCGCTCTTGATCAGCTGCAGAGTGCGGTCGATGTGGTCGGAGGCCTCCGGATGGAAGGTGATGTAGCTGGCACCGGCCTGGGCGAAATCCGGGATGATGCGGTCCACCGGCTTCACCATCAGGTGCACGTCGATCGGCGCCTGGATGCCGTGCTTGCGCAGGGCTTCGCAGACCAGCGGACCGATGGTCAGGTTGGGGACATAGTGGTTGTCCATCACGTCGAAGTGGACGATGTCGGCGCCCGAGTTGAGGACGTTCTCGACTTCCTCGCCCAGCCGGGCGAAATCGGCGGACAGGATGGACGGAGCAATCAGGTCGGGTTGTGCCATGCGGTGCCTCGCGAAGGTTAAATCGGGAAGGAGACCGGCGCGTGCCGGTTCTTCTGAACCGCAAAACTTTACCCGAAGGCGCGGCCCCGGGCAAAAATCCGGGACCGCGCAGCGGGGCCGACGAGCGTCGCCCCCGGGGCAAACCGCGCCTTATTCGGCGAACTCGGTCTCGATGAAGGCCGCCACGTTGGCGATGTCCTCGTCACTCAGCGACTGCGCGTGGGGGCGCATCAGCGCGGTGTTGTCGCCCACCTGCTCGCCGGCGCGGTAGCGTTCGAGCTTGTCGGTCACGTAGGCGGCGTCCTGACCCTTCAGGGCCGGGAAGATCGCTTGACCACGCCCGTCGGCCTGGTGGCAGCTGGCACACACGGCCTGGTACATGGACTGCCCGGCCTTGATGTCGGCCGCCTGCGCCGGGAGGGTGAAGGCGAGGGCCAGACCGGCCCCGGTCATCAGCGCGAATGCGTTCTTCATTGTTGTTGTCTCCTGCTGGATCCTTCGGGTTTTATGCACAGGGTCTCGACCGCTGCGTGGAATGAACATTAGCAGGCACTTCCTGAACGGTTCATTAAACAAATCCTGATTTGATCGGGGCAGGTCAGCGTCCGTGGAGATAGCGCTCGTCCGACCAGGTGGCCAGCCAGCCCGGGCGCAGGACCACCAGGGCCGTGACCACGATGCCGTTGACCACCGACTCGGGCAGGATCAGCAGGGGGAGATAACGCACGTAGTCGCGATAGACCTCGTGCCAGGCCAGTTCGGTGAACAGGCCGTACACCGCCGCGGTACCCAGCACCGCGACCACCGCCGACAGCGCCCCTCCGAGGAAGGCCACCCCGTAGAGATAGATGAACATGTGCGGCGGCAGGCGGGTTTCGGTCAGGCGCAGCAGCCCCCAGGTCACCGCCACCGGCAGGATGCCGGCCAGCAGCACGGTCAGGGGCACGGTCGACATCGGCAGCACGCCGAACAGTCCGAGCACGCCCACCACCAGAAACGCCAGCAGGATCGCCAGCTGCCAGCCGAACACCAGGGTCACTGCGGTCATGCCCATCAGGTGGAGGGCCAGGCCGTCCACGGTCTGCGCGCGCAGCGTCCAGATGACCAGCAGCGCGATGAATGCGCCGACGAACAGCTGCGCGCGACCGGGGATGAAAAAGGCCTCCCAGGGCATGCGACGCAGCATCACGACCAGCCCCGCCCCGGTCAGCAGGGCCACCAGCACCTGGAGCGCGACGGGCAGATCGGCCGCACCCTCGGCCACGGGTCAGTCCTCCTCGCGGCGCGCCAGGGCGACGGTGTAGTCGCGCCCCTGCTTGAGCTTGTCGTAGTTGCCGAACACCTCGCGAAACCCCTTTTCGATGAAGCGTCGCAGCCCGGTAATGGTCACGACATACAACCGCCCTCCGGGGTTCATCTGCTCGTGCGCATCCAGCAGCCAGGTATAGAGCAGCTCGCGCCCGACCTTGGCCGGGAGATTGGAGGCGACGACGTCGAAGCGACGGTCGCGGATATGCGAGAAGCCGTTGCTCAGCAGGCATTCGACGTTGGTCAGCCCGTTACGCTCGGCATTCGTGCGGGCGTATTCCACCGCCATGAAGTTGGTGTCCACCAGGGTGCAGGCCCCGGGGGCGGCCTTGTGCGCCATCACCAGCCCGATCGGACCATAGCCGCAGCCGAGATCGAGGCAGCGATCACCGGATCCGATCTCGGCGTGCCGCAGCAACAGCCGGGTCCCGTCGTCGATCCGCCGCGGCGAGAACAGGCCCCAGGTGGTGCGCAGGCGCAGCGGCACGCCTTCCAGGGTCTCCTCGATCTCGAGGTCCTGTTTCAGTTCGGCCTGACGCGCGCGACGCGCGGCGACATCGGGAAAATCGTTCCGACTCATTGCAATGGTTCTCCGGCGAGGCCCCGCCACAGGGATTCGGCGACGTCGGCCACTGCGTCGGCGTCGTCCTCGCCCGGCAGGCCGACCACGTTCACATGCCCCATCTTGCGCCCCGGACGGGCCTCGGCCTTGCCGTACAGATGCAGCCGGGCCCGCGACTCGCCGAGCACGCCGGTCCAGTCCGGCGCGGTCGCCGCCGGCCACAGGTCGCCCAGCAGGTTGACCATGGCCACCGGGGCGGTCGCCCGGGCCGGGGCCAGCGCCAGGCCACAGACCGCACGCAGCTGCTGTTCGAACTGTGACACGCTGCAGGCATCCAGGGTGTAATGGCCGGAATTGTGGGGCCGCGGGGCGATCTCGTTGACCAGCAGCTCGCCGCCGGCGGTCACGAAGAATTCCACCGCCAGCACCCCGCAGTAATCCAGACGATCGGCCACCCGCAGCGCGACGTCTCGGGCCTGCTGCTCCAGTGCGGCGGACAGACGCGCCGGGACCCGGGTCAGGTGCAGGATGCCGTGGCGATGATGGTTCTCGGCCACCGGGAACACCTCGCTGCGCCCGTCCGGCGCGCGCGCCACGATCACCGAGACCTCGCGCGCCAGCTCGACCTGCTCTTCCAGCACGCAATCCACCCCGCCCAGCCCGGCATGGGCCGCGGCCAGGTGGTCCGGATCCTCGAGACGGGCCTGCCCCTTGCCGTCATAGCCCAGACGAGCGGTCTTGAGCATCGCCGGGAAGCGCGGCTCGCCGGCCCCGGTGGCCGGGGGCTGCGGATCACGACCGGCCAGCACCGGTCGCCACGGCGCCACCGCGATCCCTGCCTCGGCGAGGAAGCGCTTCTCCGCCAGCCGGTCCTGGGCGATGGTCAGCGCGCGTGGCCCGGGGCGCAGACAGCCGCGCGCCGCCACGCGTTCCAGCGACGCGGCGGGGATGTTCTCGAACTCGGCGGTGACCGCCGCGCAGGCATCGGCCAGCTGATCCAGCGCCGCATGATCGTCGAATGCGGCGACGCGGTGCCAGTCCGCGACCGCTCCGGCCGGGCTGCGCGGGTCCGGGTCCATCACCATCACGGCGTAGCCCGAACGGCGCGCGGCCAGCACGAAATAGCGGCCCAGCTGGCCGCCGCCCAGCAGGCCGAGGGTGGCGGGCGGAGCAATCATGGACGGTTCACGCCGGATCCGGCGGCAGGCTCTGACCGAGAACGGCGTCGCGCTGTTCGGCGCGGAAGGCGTCCAGCCGCGCCGCGAGATCGGGGTCGCCGGTGGCCAGCATCGCGGCCGCGAACAGCGCGGCATTGGCGGCACCCGATTCGCCGATGGCGAAGGTGGCCACCGGGATCCCGCGCGGCATCTGCACGATGGACAGCAGCGAGTCCTCGCCCTGCAGGTGCCGCGAGGCCACGGGCACGCCCAGCACCGGCACCGGCGTCTTGGCGGCCAGCATGCCCGGCAGGTGCGCGGCGCCGCCGGCGCCCGCGATGATCGCGGACAGACCCCGCTCGCGCGCCTGTTCGGCATACTCGAACAGCAGATCCGGCGTGCGATGCGCGGACACCACGCGGGTCTCGTGGGGAATCTCCAGGCGCGCCAGCAGTTCGGCGGCGCGCTCCATGGTTCCCCAGTCCGAGGTGCTGCCCATGACCACGCCCACGCGCGGCGGTGTTGCGGTGTCGGTGATATTCATCCGCGCAACCATAGCGGGAGCGCCGTGCGGCGACAAGCCGGCCGGCAGTCTTCGGCGGCGCGTTCCCTGTGTCGCCACAGCCGCTACAATACGCGGATGGACGATACCCTTCTTGAAAGTGACATCCCCGACCTGGAATGCGTCCACCGCGGCAAGGTGCGCGACCTGTACCGGGTGGACGACGACCACTGGCTGATGGTGACCACCGACCGGCTGTCGGCATTCGACGTGATCCTGCCTACCCCGGTGCCGGACAAGGGACGGGTGCTGACCGCGATCACCGTGTACTGGATGCAGCGCATCGAACGCGAGCTGGACATCCCCAATCAGCTGACCGATATACCGCTGGCCGAGGTAGTGCCGGACCCCGCGGTGCGCGCGCCGCTCGAGGGGCGCAGCCTGGTGGTCCGGCGACTGGAGGCCCTGCCGGTGGAAGCGGTGGTGCGCGGCTACCTGATCGGCTCCGGCTGGAAGGACTATCAGGCCACGGGTGCGGTCTGTGGTCTCCCGCTGCCACCGGGGCTGGAACTGGCCGGGGCACTGCCGGAGCCATTGTTCACGCCCAGCACCAAGGCGGCGGTCGGGGATCACGACGAGAACGTCGACTTCGACCATGTCGCCGCGGCCATCGGCGAGGAGCGCGCGCGCGAAGTCCGCGAGGCCAGCATCGCGATCTACAAGCTGGCGCGCGAGCACGCCGCCGCGCGCGGGATCATCATCGCCGACACCAAATTCGAATTCGGGCTCGACCGCGAAGGCCGCCTGCATCTGATCGACGAGGTCCTGACACCCGACTCCTCGCGCTTCTGGCCGGCGGACGAATACGCCCCGGGCCGCAGCCCCGCGTCGTTCGACAAGCAGTACGTGCGTGACTACCTGGAGACCCTGGACTGGGACAAGACGGCCCCGGGCCCGGCCCTGCCCGCGGAGATCGCCGAGCAGACGGCGGCGCGCTATCGCGAGGCACTGGAACGCCTGACCGGGTCGCCACTCGACCGGTCATGAATCCCGCGGGCCTGTTCGTCAGCGCCACCGACACCGGCGTGGGCAAGACCTTCGTCGGCTGCGCTCTGCTGCGGGCCTGGCGCACGGCAGGGCTGAACCCCGTCCCGTGCAAGCCGGCGGAATCCGGCTGCGAGACAGGGCCGGACGGCCTGTATCCCGCCGACGGCGTGGCCCTGACCGCCGCCGCGGGGCTGCCCCCGGCGGCAGTCGCTCGGGTGACCCCCTGGCGATTCCCCGATGCCCTCGCCCCGGACCAGGCGGCGCGCAACACCGGCCGCCCGCTGTACCTCGCGGACCTGGTCGACGCCTGCGAGGCTCAACGGGAAGAAGCGGAGGGGCCGCTGCTGGTGGAAGGCGCCGGCGGCTTCTATTCGCCGTTGGCCGAGGACGCGCTGAACGCCGACCTGGCCGCGGCGCTCGGCCTGCCCGTACTGCTGGTGGCGGAAGATCGCCTGGGGACGCTGAACACCTGCCTGCTGACACTCGAAGCCCTGGAGCGGCGCGGACTCGCACTGGCGGGGATCGTGCTCAACCGGCGCCAGCCCGACACCGATCCACGCCTGGACAACGCATCCGCCCTGCAACGGCGCAGCCCGGTACCGGTGATCGAACTGGCCGAGGGGACAGCCCCGGAGGCGGCCGGTCAGAGGGTCTCGACCTCCATCGCATCGGGCCTGATTCCGCCTTCGGCCGGATCGGCCTCCGGCCGCTGATCCTCACCGCCCCGCGCCGGGACCTCGTCGGCCTCGTCTCCGCGGAGCTCGAGCAGGGCGTCACGCAGGGCATGAGTCCCGGGGTGATCCACCCTGCGGCCCTCCAGGATGTGCACCGGCCGCAGGTCCTCGCCATAGTAGGCTTCGTTGAAGTCTTCGCGGACCGTCAGGCGCGAGCCTTCGAAGCTCATCCCCAGATACGCCCCGCGCGCCCGCGCGTAAGAGATAAAATCCGCATTGACGGAAGCACTGCGCCCGGCACCCACCGGACCCGCGGCGACTTCGGCATCACCCCCCAGTCGCATGGACGAGGCGAACAGCGAATCTCGGGCATCGGGCCTCCGTGCGACCATCACCACCTCGGCTGCATCCCCGCCGATCTGTACGCCGAAGCTGACGGATCCGAGTGAATAGAACCCCACCGGACTGTAATCGCCCTCGTCTTCGTCCCAGGCCAGGGCCACGCCCAGCCCGCCGGATCCGCCAATGAAGAACCCGCCACGGATCACGCGCGGGAAGATCACCACCGCATGCGCTTCCCGCAGGTCGGCGCGCAGCGCGGGATAGTCGGGGTGCCCGGCCATGCGGGTGAGGGTGTCCTTCGCGCGGTCGACGATGTCCTGCGGATCGACGTCGCGCGCGAACGGGTTGGCGCTGGCCGGGGCCATCAGGGAGAGGGCCACGGCAAGAGCGAGAGCAATGACGATAAACGGGCGCATCGGGGCCTCCGTGGAGGTGCCTGGGTTCGAACAGGATCCCGACATGATGGCACAAAAAAAGGGGGCCGAAGCCCCCTTTTTCGTGCATCCGTGCGCGGATCGCGAGATCAGTTGATCTTCGGATCCAGATCGCCGCTGTTGTAGCGGGCAACCATGTCGTCCAGCGACATCGGCTTGATCTTGGACGCCATCCCGGCGCAGCCGAAGGCTTCGAAGCGCTGCTTGCAGACGTCCTTCATGCCGGCGGTCGAGGCCTTCAGGAACTTGCGCGGGTCGAATTCCTTCGGGTTCTCGGCCAGGAACTTGCGCACCGCGCCGGTGGAGGCCATGCGCAGGTCGGTGTCGATGTTGACCTTGCGCACGCCGTGCTTGATGCCTTCCTGGATCTCCTTGACCGGCACGCCGTAGGTCTCGCCCATGTCACCGCCGTACTGGTTGATGATCTTCAGCCATTCTTCCGGCACCGAGGAGGAGCCGTGCATCACCAGGTGGGTGTCCGGGATCCGGGCGTGGATCTCCTTGATGCGCTCGATCGCCAGGATGTCACCGGTCGGCGGACGGGTGAACTTGTAGGCGCCGTGCGAGGTGCCGATGGCGATGGCCAGGGCGTCGCACTTGGTCTTCTTGACGAAGTCCGCGGCCTCGTCCGGGTCGGTCAGCAGCTGGTCGTGGGACAGCGTGCCTTCGGCGCCGGAACCGTCTTCCTCACCGGCCTGGCCGGTTTCCAGGGAGCCCAGGCAGCCCAGCTCGCCTTCCACGGACACACCGCCGGAATGGGCCATCTCGGCCACCTTGGCGGTCACGTCGACGTTGTAGTCGTAGGTCGACGGGGTCTTCATGTCGGGCATCAGGGACCCGTCCATCATCACCGAGGTGAAGCCCGACTGGATGGAACGCAGGCACACCGCCGGCTCGGAGCCGTGGTCCTGGTGCAGCGCGATCGGGATGTCCGGATACTGCTCGGCGGCCGCTTCGATCATGCGGCGCAGGAAGGGCTCACCGGCGTACTTCCGCGCACCGGCGGACGCCTGGATGATCACGGGGGAGTCCACTTCCTTCGCGGCCTCCATGATCGAATGGATCTGTTCCATGTTGTTGGCGTTGTAGGCCGGCATGCCGTAGCCATGCTCGGCGGCATGGTCCAGCAGCTGGCGAAGCGAGATCAGTGCCATGGTTCCTCCTTACGGGATTCGCACTTCAGGTTGGGAACTGGACGTCCGGGTGACGGTCGCCGTCAGGCGACTTCGCCGGCCCGGACGATTTTCATTGCGTTGGTGCCGCCATGGGCACCCTGCAGGTCGCCCTTGGTGATTATGACCAGCTGGCCATCCTGCACGACCCCCTCGGCCTGGAGCAAGTTGACCGCTTCGCGGTTCAGGCTCTCGTGGCTCTCCGGCAGCGAGTCGACATACACCGGATAGACACCGCGGTACAGACTCATGCGCCGACTGGTGTCCATGCGCCGGGTCAGCGCGTAAATCGGGATCCCGGAACTGATCCGCGACATCCACAGGGCGGTGGCGCCGGACTCCGTGAGGGCCGCGATCGCCTGCACATCCAGGTGATTGGCCGTGTACATGGTGGCCATCGCGATCGCCTCGTCCACGCGCCCGAAGGTGGAGTCCATGCGGTGGTCCGACTGCCGAGCGGCACGCTGGCGCTCCGCGGCTTCGCAGATCCGGTCCATGCTGGAGACCACCCGTCCGGGATAGCGTCCGGTTGCGGTCTCGCCCGACAGCATCACCGCGTCGGTGCCGTCCAGCACCGCGTTGGCCACGTCGAAGACCTCCGCCCGCGTGGGGATCGGATTCTGGATCATGGTCTCCATCATCTGGGTCGCGGTGATGACCAGCCGGTTGAGGGCGCGCGCCCGCGAGATCAGGGTCTTCTGCACCCCGGGCAGTTCGGCGTCGCCGATCTCCACCCCGAGATCCCCGCGCGCGATCATGATCACCTCGGTCGCCGAGATGATCTCGTCGATCACGTCCAGGGCCTCGGAACGCTCGATCTTGGCGCAGATCCCGGCCTCCCAGCCGGCCTCCTTCAGGAGCCCGCGGGCCAGGTGGATGTCCTGCGCCGAGCGCGGAAACGACACCGCCAGGTAGTCCACCTCCAGCTCGGCCGCCAGGCGGATGTCCTCGCGATCCTTGTCGGTGATCGCCGGGGCGGACAGGCCACCCCCCTGGCGATTGATGCCCTTGTTGTTGGACAGCTCGCCGCCGACCACGACCTCGGTTTCGACCCGGCTGGCCGCGACCGCGGTCACCTTGAGCACGATGCGGCCGTCATCCAGCAGCAGGATGTCATCCGGGCGCACGTCCTTCGGCAGGTCGGTGTAGGTCAGGCCGACCTGGGTGTCGTCACCGTCGTCGCGGCCCAGACCCGCGTCCAGCGCGAACGGTGCGCCTTCTTCCAGGTGCACCTTGCCATTGGCGAAGCGCTCGATGCGGATCTTGGGCCCCTGAAGGTCGCCGAGGACGCCGACCACGCGATGGGCACGCTCGGCGGCCGCGCGCAGTCGCTGCACGCGGGCACGGTGGTCATCCGGATCCCCGTGCGAGAAGTTGACGCGCACGACATCGACGCCGGCCTGGATGATGGCATCCATGGCTTCGTCGCTGTCGGTCGCGGGGCCAAGGGTGGCTACGATCTTGGTGCGTCTCACGCGGGGCTCTCCGATGTTCGATGACGTGGCGTTCAAGGCCGTTCAGCCCTTCGCCCGCTCCTCGAGCATCGCCACGGCCGGCAACGTCTTGCCTTCCAGGAACTCGAGGAAGGCGCCGCCGCCGGTGGAGATGTAGCTGATGCGCTCGGAGAGATCGTATTTGTCGATCGCCGCCAGGGTGTCGCCACCGCCGGCAATGGAGAAGGCATCGCTTTCCGCGATCGCCTCGCCCAGGGCCTTCGTGCCGGCCGCAAACTGGTCGAACTCGAACACGCCCACCGGGCCGTTCCAGACGATGGTGCCGGCATTGCGCAGGGCTTCCGCGTAGGTGGAGGCGGTCTCCGGACCCACGTCGAAGATCATGTCGTCGGCGCCGATCGCGTCCACCGACTTGGTCTCCGCCGGCGTGCTGTCGGAAAACTCCTTGCCGACGGTGACGTCGGTCGGCACCGGGATCTCGCCGCCCTTGGCGCGCGCGGCTTCCATCAGTCGCTTCGATTCGTCGACCAGATCGGCCTCGTACAGCGAGTTGCCGACATCATGGCCCTGGGCCGCGATGAAGGTGTTGGCGATGCCGCCCCCCACGATCAGCTGGTCCACGACCTTGGACAGGGACTCCAGCACGGTCAGCTTGGTCGAGACCTTGGAGCCGCCGACGATCGCGACCAGCGGGCGCTTCGGGTTATCCAGCGCCTTGCTCAGGGCTTCCAGTTCGCGGGCCAGCAGCGGACCGGCGCAGGCCTGCGGCGCGAACTTGCCGGCCCCGTGGGTGGAGGCCTGGGCGCGGTGAGCAGTACCGAAGGCGTCCATCACGTAGACGTCGCACAGCGCGGCGTACTTCTTCGCCAGCGCCTCGTCATCCTTCTTCTCGCCCTTGTTGAAACGGACGTTTTCGAGCATCACCACCTCGCCGGGCTGGATCTCCACCCCGTCGAGATAATCCCGCACCAGACGCACTTCGCGGCCGAGCAGCTGCCCCATGTGCTCGGCGACCGGGGCCAGGGAATCCTCCTCGGAGAATTCGCCCTCGGTGGGCCGACCCAGATGCGACATCAGCATCACGCCGGCGCCGCCTTCCAGGGCCTTCTGCACGGTCTCGAGACTCGCGCGGATACGCGCATCGGACGTGACCTTGCCGTCCTTGACGGGGACGTTCAGGTCCTGGCGCACGAGCACGCGGCGACCCTGCAGATCGAGATCGGTCATCTTGGTGACGGACATGGAATACCTCGCGAAAAAGGTTGGAACGAAAAAGTCTTCGGTGCAGCCTCCCCTACGGGGAAGCTGCGCCCAAGACTCTGGCGGGACGCCGCCGGGAGCGGCACGCGCCCCGGCGGACTCCCCGCAGGTCTTATTGGGCGACGTGCTCCACCATGCGGAGCATGTTGCAGGTGTAGCCGTACTCGTTGTCGTACCAGGCCACGACCTTCACGAACGTCGAGTCCAGCTGGATGCCGGCGCCGGCATCGAACACCGACGGGGCGGTGTAGCCGCGGAAGTCGGTGGAGACCACCAGGTCCTCGGTGTAGCCCAGAACACCCTTCAGCTCGCCCTCGGAGGCCTTCTTCATGGCCTCGCACACGGCCTTGTAGTCGGCCTCGCCATTGAGTTCGGCGGTCAGGTCGACCACCGACACGTCGGAGGTGGGCACGCGGAAGGCCATGCCGGTCAGCTTGCCGTTCAGCTCGGTCAGCACCTTGCCCACGGCCTTGGCGGCACCGGTGGAGGACGGGATGATGTTCTCCAGGATGCCGCGACCGCCGCGCCAGTCCTTCATGGACGGGCCGTCCACGGTCTTCTGCGTGGCGGTGGCGGCGTGCACGGTGGTCATCAGGCCGCGCTTGATGCCCCAGTTGTCGTGCAGGACCTTGGCCACCGGCGCCAGGGCGTTGGTGGTGCAGGAAGCAGCGGAGACCATGTTCTGGCCGCTGTAGTCGCCGTGGTTCACGCCGTAGACGAACATCGGGGTGTCGTCCTTGGACGGGGCGGACATCACGACCTTCTTCGCCCCGGCGTCCAGGTGCTTCTGCGCGGTCTCGCCGGTCAGGAACAGGCCGGTGGACTCGATCACCACGTCGGCGCCGATGTCGCCCCACTTCAGGGCGGCCGGATCCTTCTCCGCGGTCAGGCGGATGCGGTTGCCGTTCACGACCAGGTCATTGCCCTCGACGCTGATGTCGCCTTCGAAGCGGCCGTGGACCGAATCGTAGCGCAGCATGTAGGCCAGGTATTCCGGATCCAGCAGGTCGTTGATGCCGACCACCTGCAGGTTGGGGAAGTCCTGGGCGATGGCGCGGAAGGCCATGCGGCCGATGCGGCCGAAACCGTTGATACCAACCTTGATAGCCATGGGAGTCTCCTCTTTCAGCTCTTATTGAAAATCGTCGGGGCTCAGCCGTTCAGCACGTCGCGGGCGATCTGCGCGACATTCTCCGGCTTGAAGCCGAAGTAATCGAACAGCGCACCGCCCGGGGCGGATTCGCCGAAGCAGTCCATGCCGAACACCGCGCCGTCCATGCCGGTGAACTTGTACCAGCCCGCGGTGGCGCCGGCCTCCACGGCCACGCGCTTGCGCACGGCGGACGGCAGCACGGATTCGCGGTAGGCCGGATCCTGCTGTTCGAACAGTTCCACGCAGGGCATGGACACGACGCGCGCCTGCTTGCCCTCGCCGGCCAGCGTCTCGGCCGCCTGCACCGCCAGCTCGACCTCGGAACCGGTCGCGATGAAGATCAGATCCGGGGTGCCGTCGCAGTCCTTCAGCACGTAGCCACCGCGCGCGATGTTGGCGAGCTGCTCGCCGTCGCGCTCCATGTGCGGCATGCCCTGGCGCGACAGGATGAACGCGGACGGCCCGTCGGTGCGCTCGACACCGGCCTTCCAGGCCACCGCGGTCTCGACCGCGTCACAGGGGCGCCACACGTTCAGGTTGGGGATCAGGCGCAGGCTCGGGGTCTGTTCGATCGGCTGGTGGGTCGGGCCGTCCTCGCCAAGGCCGATGGAATCGTGCGTCAGCACGTACATCACGCGCTGCTTCATCAGCGCGGACATGCGGATGCCGTTACGCGCATAGTCCGAGAAGATCAGGAAGGTGCCGCCGTACGGGATGAACCCGCCGTGCAGCGCAATGCCGTTCATGATCGCGGCCATGCCGAACTCGCGCACGCCGTAGTACACGTAGTTGCCGGCGGCGTCTTCCTTCGAAACGGGCTTCGAGCCGCTGTACATGGTCAGGTTGGAGCCCGCCAGGTCGGCGGAGCCGCCCAGCAGTTCCGGCAGCGCCGGGGCATAGCCACCGATGGTCGCCTGCGACGCCTTGCGCGTGGCGGTCTTCTCGGCCTTCTCGACGGTTTCCTTGATGAAGGCCGTGGCCTTCTCGGTCCAGTCGGAGGGCAGGTCGCCGGCCATGCGGCGTTCGAATTCGGCGGCCAGTTCGGGGTGCGCCTTGCGATACGCCTCGAAGCGTTCCTTCCATTCGGCCTCGGCCTTCGCGCCCTTGTCCTTCGCATCCCAGCCGGCGTAGATGTCGTTCGGGATCTCGAACGGGGCGTGATTCCAGCCCAGCTCCTTGCGGGTCAGCGCGACTTCGTCATCGCCCAGGGCAGCGCCGTGGCACTCTTCCTTGCCGGACTTGTTCGGGGAACCAAAGCCGATCACGGTGCGGCAGCAGACCAGGGTCGGCTTGCCGGTTTCCTTGCGGGCCTGCTCGATCGCGGCCTTGACCGCATCGGCGTCATGGCCGTCCACGTCGCGCACCACGTGCCAGCCATAGGCCTCGAAGCGGGACGGGGTGTCGTCGGTGAACCAGCCTTCGACCTCGCCGTCGATGGAGATGCCGTTGTCATCCCAGAACGCGACCAGCTTGCCCAGGCCCAGGGTGCCGGCCAGCGCGCAGGCCTCGTGCGAGACGCCTTCCATCAGGCAGCCGTCACCGAGGAACACATAGGTGTTGTGATCGACGATCTCGTGGCCCGGACGGTTGAAGTGGGAGGCCATGACCTTCTCGGCCAGCGCCATGCCCACGGCGTTGGACACGCCTTGACCCAGCGGGCCGGTGGTGGTCTCGACGCCTGCGGTATAGCCGTACTCGGGGTGCCCCGGTGTCTGCGAATGCAGCTGCCGGAACTGCTTGATCTCGTCCATCGGCAGGTCGTAGCCGGTGAGGTGCAGCAGCGAGTACACCAGCATCGAACCGTGGCCGTTGGACATCACGAAACGGTCGCGGTCGGCCCAGTCCGGGTTCGCCGGGTTGTGCTGCATGTAGTCGTTCCACAGCACCTCGGCGATGTCCGCCATCCCCATCGGGGCCCCCGGGTGACCGGAATTGGCCTTCTGGACCGCGTCCATCGAAAGGGCGCGGATGGCATTGGCAAGCTCTCTACGGGTGGGCATGCGGGTCTCCTGCTCAAGTGATGAAAGATTCTGGCCGGGGCGGGAACCGGTCTCGCGGCTCCGGCGCTGCAGCATCAAGGCGCGCCGGGCGGACCGGACAACGGGCGGGCAAGGCCGCACAACCCCAGTGACGGCGGAGCATTTTGGCCACTTTCAACCAGCGGGGCAAGTCGCGTCCCGACGCGCCGCAGCGGGCGCGCCGGCGCGGATCGCCGACACCCCGCAGCCGGGGCTCGTGGGTTCCGCCGACAGGGGGGCTTAGAAATTCCCGGCGAGTCGCGTTACACTAGCGGTCGTTTTGCGCAAAACTAAATCGAAACGACAGAAAAGGAACGCTTAATGTCCAACTACATCTTCACCTCGGAATCGGTCTCTGCGGGTCACCCCGACAAGATGGCCGACCTGGTCTCCGACACCATCGTCGACGCCATCATCGAGCAGGACCCGCACGCCCGCATCGCGTGTGAAACCGCCACCAAGACCGGCATGGTCATGCTGCTGGGCGAGATCACCACCGGCGCGCAGATCGATTACGAGCGCCTGGTGCGCGAGACCGTCTGCGAGATCGGCTACGACGATTCCCACAAGGGCTTCGACGGCAACACCTGCGCCGTGCTGAACGTGCTGGGCGAGCAGTCCCAGGACATCGCCATGGGCGTGGACCGCGACGTCTCCGACCGCGCCACCCAGGGCGCCGGTGACCAGGGCCTGATGTTCGGCTACGCCGCGCGCGAAACCGATACCCTGATGCCCGCCCCGATCTTCTACGCCCACAAGATGGTGCGCATCCAGTCCGAGCTGATGAAGAGCGGCAAGCTGCCGTGGCTGCGCCCGGACGCCAAGAGCCAGGTCTCCCTGCGCTATGAAGACGGCAAGCCGGCCGGTCTGGACGCGGTCGTGCTGTCCACCCAGCACAGCCCGGAGATTTCCCAGAAGGACCTGCAGGAAGCCATCTATGAAGAGGTCTTCAAGAAGGTCCTGCCGGCCGAATGGCTGAACCAGGTCTCCAATGACCAGATCCACATCAACCCGACCGGCAAGTTCGAGATCGGCGGCCCGGTGGGCGACGCCGGCCTGACCGGTCGCAAGATCATCGTCGACACCTACGGCGGCATGGCGCGCCACGGTGGCGGTGCGTTCTCCGGCAAGGACCCGTCCAAGGTGGACCGTTCCGCCGCCTACGCCGGCCGCTATGTGGCCAAGAACGTTGTCGCCGCCGGCCTGGCCGACAAGTGCGAGATCCAGGTCTCCTACGCCATCGGCGTGGCCGACCCGACCTCGATCACCATCGACACCTTTGGCACCGGCAAGATCGACGACCGTCGCATCGAGACGCTGGTCCGTGACATCTTCGATCTGCGCCCGTGGGGCCTGATCCAGATGATGGATCTGCTGCGTCCGATGTACAAGGCGACCGCCGCCTACGGCCACTTCGGCCGCGAAGACGTCGACCTCCCCTGGGAGCGCACCGACAAGGCCGAGGAACTCAAGAAGGCCGCCGGACTCTAAGAGTCCATATTTCGTAAGCGAAACACCCATCCGGCTGAGGAGCGCTGCAGCGGTTCCACCGTCAGGCTCAGCCGGATGTTCCCCTGAAGTAACACGGCGCTCATCCAGACCAACGGAGAAGTAACACCATGAATGCTGTGATGGATGCCAAGAAAACCGGCGACTACGTCGTCAAGGACATCAACCAGGCCGAGTTCGGCCGCAAGGAAATCGCGATCGCCGAGACCGAAATGCCCGGTCTGATCCAGACTCGCGAAGAGTATGCGGCCTCCCAGCCGCTGAAGGGCGCCAAGATCGCCGGCTCCCTGCACATGACCATCCAGACCGCCGTGCTGATCCAGACCCTGGAAGCGCTGGGTGCCGAGGTCCGCTGGGCCTCCTGCAACATCTACTCCACGCAGGACCACGCTGCCGCGGCCATCGCCGACAACGGCACGCCGGTCTTCGCCGTGAAGGGTGAGACCCTGGAAGAGTACTGGGACTACTGCCACCGCATCTTCGAATTCGACGGCGGTGCCAACATGATCCTGGACGACGGTGGCGACGCGACCCTGCTGCTGCACATCGGCGCCAAGGCCGAGAAAGACCCCTCCGTGCTGGAAAACCCCGAGCACGAAGAAGAAGTGGCCCTGTTCGCCAAGATCAAGGAACGCCTGGCCGAGCAGCCCACCTGGTACTCGGACATGCTGTCCAAGATCCACGGCGTGACCGAAGAGACCACCACCGGCGTGCACCGTCTGTACCAGATGGCGAAGACCGGCGAGCTGGCCTTCCCCGCCATCAACGTCAACGACTCGGTCACCAAGTCCAAGTTCGACAACCTGTACGGCTGCCGCGAGTCCACCGTGGACTCCATCAAGCGCGCCACCGACGTGATGATCGCGGGCAAGATCTCCGTGGTCGCCGGCTACGGTGACGTCGGCAAGGGCGCCGCCCAGTCGCTGCGTGGCCTCGGTTCCACCGTGTGGGTCACCGAAATCGACCCGATCTGCGCCCTGCAGGCCGCGATGGAAGGCTTCCGCGTCGTGACGATGGACGAAGCCGCCGACAAGGCCGACATCTTCATCACCGCCACGGGCAACAAGGACGTGATCACCGAAGATCACATGACCCGGATGAAGGATCAGGCCATCGTCTGCAACATCGGCCACTTCGACTCCGAGATCGACGTCGCCTCGATGCGCAAGTACGAGTGGGACAACATCAAGCCGCAGGTTGACCACATCATCCTGCCGAACGGCAACCGCATCCTGATGCTGGCCGAAGGCCGTCTGGTGAACCTGGGCTGCGGCACGGGCCACCCGTCCTTCGTGATGTCCAACTCGTTCACCAACCAGTCGCTGGCGCAGATCGAGCTCTGGAACAAGGGCTCGGAGTACGACAAGCAGGTCTACATCCTGCCGAAGCATCTGGACGAGAAGGTCGCGAACCTGCACCTGAAGAAGCTGGGCGCGAACCTGACGCGCCTGACCGACGACCAGGCCAAGTACCTGGGCATGTCGGTGGATGGTCCGTTCAAGCCGGAACACTACCGCTACTGATCGGCCAGCCTCACATTAGTCAACTGACTGTGTGACAGCCCGGGCGGGCCGCATACTCGTGCGGTCCGCCTTCTTTTTGTCTGGAGGACAAGCAATGAGCAATCAGGAACGCGTCTTCAGCGTTGAATTCTTCCCGCCCAAGGACGATGCCGGCGCCGAACGCCTGGCCAAGGCCCGCAAGCGTCTGGGCGCCCTCAAGCCGGAGTTCTACTCCGTCACCTTCGGCGCCGGCGGTTCGACCCGTGACCGCACCCTCGAGACGGTCAAGGACATCATCCGGAACGATGGCATCCCGGCCGCCCCGCACGTCTCCTGCATCTCGTCCACGAAGGACGAACTGCGCGACCTGCTGAACGCCTACCGCGACATCGGCGTGGACCGCATCGTGGCGCTGCGTGGCGACCTGCCGTCCGGCACCAAGCATTCCGGTGGTGATTTCCGTTACGCCTCGGAGCTGGTCGAATTCGTACGCGCCGAGTTCGGTGACCAGTTCAAGCTGGAAGTGGCAGCTTATCCGGAATTCCATCCGCAGGCCCCCAGCGCCGAGAAGGACCTGGAAAACTTCAAGACCAAGGTGGACGCCGGCGCGAATACCGCGATCACCCAGTACTTCTATAACGTGGATGCCTACGTCGCATTCATGGAGCGGGTCGAGGCGATGGGCATCACGATCCCGATCATCCCGGGGATCATGCCGATCACCAACTACACCCAGATCATGCGCTTCTCCGAGATGTGCGGCGCGGAGATCCCGCGCTACATCCGCAAGCGCATGGAGGCCTACGGGGACGACAAGGACTCCATCCGCAAATTCGGTATCGAGGTGGCCTCCCGTCTGACCGACGAGCTGCTGGAGAAAGGCGCCCCGGGCATCCATTTCTACTCCATGAACCAGGCCGGCCCGACCGAGCAGATCTGGAAGGACCTGGACCTCGACAACCGTCGCTGACCATGCGCTGCCCCCGTCTGCTGATCGAGAATGCCGATCTCGCGGCGGGGCTGCGTCTGCCGGCACCGGAGGATCGGCTGCATTACGCCACCCGGGTTCTCCGGCTGAAAGACGGCGCCGCGTGCCGGGTATTCGACGGTCGCGGCAATGAATTCGACGCCCGCCTGGAGACCACCGGTCGCCGGGCGGGCGTTTTTCATCTGGCAGAGCGCGCCGCCGAACCTACCACCCCGCGCTTTCCGGTGACCCTGTGGCAGGGCATCGCGCGCGGCGATCACATGGACCTCGCCCTGCAGAAGGCAGTGGAACTGGGCGTGTCGCGGATCCGGCCCGTCTTGTGCGAACGCAGCCGTTCAGCCGGCGGGCACAAGGGCCTGGACCGGCGCCAGAGTCACTGGCGGGGGGTCATTGCGGCGGCCGCGGAGCAGTGCGGCCGCAACGAGTTGCCGGTGCTGGAAGCGGTCTGCGAGCCCGACGAAATACGTCCCGGCGAGGCCCCGGAATCCGGGGGTGGCGACCTGGCCCTGCTGGCCGACGAGGCCGGTGTGCCGCTCTCCCGGGCCGTTGCGTCAAACGAGGCCTCCGGGCCCGACAGCGCCAGCCTTCTGGTGGGCCCGGAAGGGGGGCTGACGGATGCGGAGCGCGCCCTCGCGCGGGACAGGGGATTCCTTCCGGTCCGCACCGGGCCACGCACCCTGCGCACCGAAACCGCGGCCATGGCGATACTGACCCTGGTTCAGTGGCGCTTCGGCGATCTCGATCCGGCTGACGCGGACGGCTGACGCGGCCCTTCAGCCCACAGGCGTATCCGCTGTCGTCCCTGAACCGGCCGCCCGCTCTCGCGGGCCACCTTGCGGCAGCTCCCGCAGACGGGCTTCGATCGTATCCAGCCGCAACAGGTGCGTAGTCACGCCCGATGCCTTGACCCGCCATGACCACGGCGTGGTCTCCACACCCTCCAGGGCGAAGATGTTCTGCGGCGTGATGCGCACCGGGTGCGGTGTCCCCCGCACCTCCAGGGCGTAATACGGCAGCCTGTCCGGTTCATCGGCACCCTGCAGGACCAGCAGACGCGTGAATCTGCGGTGGTCCTCACCGGTGTCACGCGCCGGATCCAGCAGGTGGTTGACGTTGATCACCGGGATCTGCAGCTCGTTCCAGGTCAGGGGCGCCGCCAGCCACGGCAGTTCGGCCGACACCTCGTCTTCCTCAAGGCTGGAACCGGGTCGCGTGGTGACCTCCAGGAGCGCACTGCGCGGCAGCAGGATCGAGCCTGCTTCCAGCTGGACGATCACCGCCTCGACGCGCTCTTCGCTTTCGCTCATCGTTCTCCTCCGCGACCGGTGACCCGGGTCATGCCGGCGCCCCTTCCAGCTGATGCTCGATCTCGTTGAGCAGGTCGTTTTCGAGGTAAGGCTTCCCGAGATAGCCGTTCACGCCCAGACGCATGGCCCGCTCGCGGTGCTTCGAGCCGCTGCGCGAGGTGATCATGATGATCGGTACGTCGCGGAACTCGGGATGTTCGCGCACATGAGCAGCGAACTCGAAACCGTCCATCCGCGGCATCTCCACGTCCAGCAGGATCAGGTGCGGCCGGCGCTCGTCCAGCAGGGTCACCGCGTCCAGACCGTCGCGCGCGGTCACCACCTCGAAGCCCCGGCGGGTCAGCAGACGGGCCGTCACCTTGCGAATGGTGATCGAGTCGTCGACCACCATGATGCGCGTCGCGGCGCTTTCGGGCTCGACGGCCTCGGCCTCGGCGGCGGTCGCCACGGTTGCGAACCGCATAAGCATGCTCAGATCCAGGATCAGCATCACCGAGCCGTCACCCTGCAGCGTGGCCCCGGCCACGCCCGGAATCCGGCTGAGGACCGGGCCGACCGACTTGACGACCACCTCCTGGCTGCCCGCCAGGCCATCCACACGCAACGCGACCTTCTGCTCGTCCGTACGTACCAGCAGCAGCGGGAACGGCTCGTCCGGGAGCGGGTGGACCCCGGCCTGGGTCTCGATACCGAGGATCTCGCCCAGGGAATGCAGGGCGTATTCCTGTCCCACATAGCTGTAGGTCGGCGCCGCCCCCGATTCGTCGATCTCCTCGCGCCGCGCCCGGACGACGCCCTCGACCGAGGCCATCGGTACGGCAAAGGTTTCCTCTCCGACCTGCACCAGCAACGAATGGCTGATTGCCAGCGTAAACGGGAGCCGCAGGGTGAAGCGCGACCCGGAACCCGGGATGGAATCAATGTCCAGCGTTCCACCGAGCTGCTTGACCTCGGCATTGACTACATCCATGCCCACACCACGGCCGGCCACATGGTTCACCGATGCGGCGGTCGAGAACCCGGACTGCAGGATCAGCTGCAGTGCCTGATTGTCGCTCAGTTCGGCGTCCGGCGTGATGACTCCGCGGTCGATGGCCTTCGCCCGTACCACTTCCGCATCGATTCCGCCGCCATCGTCGGCGACTTCCATGCGAATCTCGCTGCCGGCCTGCTCCAGGGTCACCGTAATGTGACCTTCCCGCGGCTTGCCCCGCTCTTCCCGCTCGTCAGGCGTCTCGATGCCGTGCGCGACGGCATTGCGCAGCAGGTGTTCCAGCGGCGCCACCAGCCGTTCCAGCAGGGCACGGTCGAGCTCGGAATCCTGGCCCACGAAATCCACCCGGACCTCGCGCTGCATGTCGTCGGCTGCCGCGCGCACCACACGCCGCAGGCGTGGCGCCATGCGAGCGAACCGGACCATGCGCTGTCGCATCAGCTGGTCCTGCAGCTCGGTACCCACGCGTTTTTCCTGCAACAGCACGCCGCCGGCGGTCCGGAGCTCGTCATCCACCTCCTGCTTGAGGCTGTCGAGGTCACTCACACTCTCCGCCAGCGCGCGCGAAAGCTGCTGAATTCCGGAGTAGCGGTCCATCTCCAGCGGATCGAAATCCACCTGCTCCTCGCCGGTTTCCTGTTCCACCCGGAACAGCACCTGCGCTTCGGTTTCGATCTCGAGCTTGCGCAGCTGTTCGCGCACCCGCGTGATGGTCCGGTCCAGCTCCTCGACCTGGTTCTCGACCCGGCCCACCGTCTGTTCGAAGCGCCGATGGAAGGTCGCCAGCTCGCCGGCATTGTTGACCAGGCTGTCGAGCACTTCGGCGTCCATCCGCACCTGGTCCTGCAGCTTGCGGCTGGCGGGCTCCGCCTCATTCGCCGGGGCCGCGGTGTCATCCGCCGTCACCTCGTCGGCGTCGGGTTCGCCGGTCGCTTCGTCAGCCTCCTCCGGCTCTTCCGCTCCCTCCTCGACGCTCCAGTGCCTCAGCCCCGACAGTTCCCGGGTTTGGTTCTCGTCCGTCTGCCATGGCCCAACGCCGCGCTCGACCAGGCCCTGCACCTCCACCAGCGCCTTTTCCGCGGCATCAAAGAATGACGGGCGCGGATCCTGACCGGCTTCGGTCTCGACCCCGAGCGCGGTCTCCAGTGCGTGGGCGATGGCACCCACCACGGTGAAGCCCGCCATGCGGGCACTCCCCTTCAGGGTATGGACTTCCCGCTGGAAGGCCTCCTGGTCAGGACCGGGGCGGCCGCCGGCCTCGCGCCAGGCCGCCAGGGTGTGGAAGGCCTGCTCGAGAATGTCATGAGCCTCCTCGATGAAGACCTCGCCGAACTCCGGATCGATCTCGTCTTCCGACGGAGGAGACGCCGCTGCGACGGGTTCCGGTTCCGGTTCCGGTTCCGGTTCTGGCTCTGGCTCTGGTTCCGGCTCGGGCTCGGGTTCCGGCTCGGGCTCGGGCTCGCCCGTGACTTCGGCCAGCGCCTCCGCTTCCAGCCCCCCGGAGGTTCGGTTCCAGCGATCCTGGGCGTCGGCGAACAGGTCCTCGACCTCGTTCACCCATTCCGGGGGCGTCTCCAGCCGGGCCACCGGAGGTGGCACCGGCGATTCGACCACCGCACCGAGGTGGTCGGCCACTCGACGCAGCAACTCGATGGCCTGCGGGCCCAGCGGCTCCTCCATCTCGCGGTGAAGATGTACCAGGTTTTCGAACGGACGACAGACCGAATGCGCGGTCGAGACGCCCGCGGTTCGCGCGCTGCCGTGCAGGGTATGCAGGGCACGCTCCAGCCCATAACTCGGCGGACGCGGCGGGCCGGCTTCGGCTTCCTCGAGCCACGACCGAACCGTGTCCAGATGGCTGCGGGCCTCGGCCGAGAAGACCTCCCACAGCTGCGGATCGATCACCGGCTCCTCCGCCGGCGCTTCGTCCTCGGCCGGCAGGACGTCGAGTACATCACCTTCTTCCTGGTCCGCGTCCGGCCACTCCTCGGCAAGACCCGGCTCCGGCGCGGATTCGCCCTCCGGGAGCGGAGACTCGAGCTCGATCACCGAGTCGTGCTCGGCTTCGGCTTCGGCTTCGGCTTCGGGCTCCGGCTCCGGCTCCGGCTCCGGCTCCGGCTCCGGCTCCGGCTCGCCAGGAGCATCCAGGGCATCCATGCTGCGCGCCAGGGCCGCCAGATCGTCCTCGGCGCCGGCCGCAGGAGCGGCCGGGGCCGGCTCTGCGTCCGTGATTGCCTCGGCGGACTCGCCGGCGGCCAGGGCATCCAGGCGCAGGACGATGTCGAGAATCGGCGTTTCCGGTCCCTTCTGGTCACGTACCTCCGCCACCAGCCCCGGAAGCACCGACACCGCATCGCCCACGGCGGAGAGCGTGTCTCCATCCGCCTGGTCGGTCCCTTCGAGCAGCCGGTTGAGGAAGGACTCCACCACCCAGGCGAACTCGCCCAGCCGCAATGCCCCTGCGAGGCGACCGGAGCCCTTCAGCGTGTGGAAGGATCGACGCACGATGGAAAGCGTATCCATGTCGCCCGGTGCCGAACGCCAGATCGGGTACTGCTCGTCGAGGCTCTGGATTTCTTCCTCGGCCTCCTCCAGGAAAATATCGAGGATCTCCGCGTCCGCGTCCGGCCCGAGGACCTGCTCCTGGAGGACCGCCTCGTCGAAGGTCAAACCACCAGGGCGTTCCGCAAGCGAGGCACCGACCGGCGCTTGGGCCCGCGCGGCGGGCATGTCGAGAGCGGCCTCGGCCTCGGCCTCGGCCTCGGGCTCGGGCTCGGGCTCGGGCTCGGGCTCGGGCTCGGGCTCGGGCTCGGGCTCGGGCTCGGGCTCGGGCTCGCCGGCAGGTTCCTCGCTCGCCCCCTCTTCAGCCAGCTCGGGACCGGACGAGGCTTTGGCATCCGGTGCCGAAGACGAAGCCGGCCCGATGTCCTCTTCCGAAAGTTCGAGATCCGGTACGGCATCCCGTTCGGCCGGCTCCGCCGCGCTGTCCGACGCCTCCGGAACATCGAGATCCGGGCTCGGAACCGGCTCCCCGTCAGCCGACTCCGGCCGTTCGGGCTCGGCCGGTTCCTCCATTGGGGATTCCGGAGCCGGCGCAGTGTCCTCGGATGCCCCCAGGCGCAGCAGGGCACTGCGACCGCGTTCATGCACACTGTCGAGTTCGCGCCAGGGCTGCCCGGATGATTCCAGCGCAACCTCGATCGAGCTGAGCACCTCCGCCAGTGCATCCACTGCATCGGGTGCCAGATCCGCCGCGGTCATCCCCTCGCGGTCATCGAGGAAACGCAGCAGGGGATCGATCAGGGAATGCAGGCTGCGGAAGCCCCCCATGGAAAGCGCGCCCCGCGTGCGATGCAGGGCGTCACGCGCCTCGTCGAGGCTGCTGGCATGGGCATCGCCCGACAGAAACCCCATGAGGTTTTCCCGGACCCGACGAACCTCCACCAGCGATTCGCGGTACAGCGCCTCCGCCAGCTTCCGGTCGTAGGCCGCCTCGCCGCTCGCGGTCTCGCGTTCGCCTTCCAGGCCGGATTCAACGATGGACTCCAGCGCGAGCAGATGCTGCGCCAGCTCCATCTCCAGACGTTCGTCGTGGTGGGCCAGACGCGTGGGTTCCAGACATTCGTCCAGGGCCCGGGTGTGGTGTTCCCCCTGCTCCAGCCCCAGCATGCGCATGGTGGCGCCGATCCGGCGAACCTGTTCGCGCAACGGTTCGAGGTCGCCCGCCTCGCGGGTCGCGGAACGAATCAGCACGTCCAGGCGTTCGCGGACCTCTCCGAGATCATCCTCCAGGGCCGCACGCAGCTTGTCGAAGACTTCGCGCCCCAGACCGCTGGATGCGCTCTCGTCCCGGGCATTCAGGTCATCGAGGTGAAAGACCTCGCGCACCGCGCGCGTCTGTTCGGTATCCGCCTCGGCCCTGGCCACGTGGAACAGGAGGGTCTTGATGATGTCGACGGGGGCTTCGTAATCGAGGTCGTCGGCCTGGCCGCCCTCGCGCAGCTGATTGGACAGTGCATTGAGGTAGCGACCCAGTTCGCGATCGACACGCCCCACCAGACGCCGGATGTCGTTGTTGAGCTCGACCCCGCCGCGCGCCAGACCCTCGAGCAGGGCGCCGGCCACCCAGAAAAGACGCCGGAAATCACCGGCCGGGACCGCCCGCACGACCTCGCGCGCGACCTCGTGCAGCCGCTCCGCGGCCGCCGCGGCGTCCACGCCCTTCACCAGTCCCAGCAGGTCTCGCTGAAAACTGCGCCGGGCCTGCTGCAGGGTCCGCAGGCGCTCGGCCGGCGACAGTCCCTCTTCCGGCTCGCCCATGCGCGAATCATCGACGTCGTCGAAATCGGGCATCAGTTCGGCGACGTCCATGAGCATGCTCGCTCCGCGGACGCTGCGGAGTTCGTTGAGCAGCGGGAGCAGCACCATCGGAGACGGCAGATCGGCGGCATCGCCGTGTTCGAGATAGTCGGGGAGCTGCAACGCGGCGCGCAACAGTGCCTCGGTGGTCGCGGCCGATGCGGACTCGCCGCTGCGCAGATGCTCCAGCACCGCGAGCATCTCGTCGCACACCTTCACGACGCTTTCGACCTGCACCATCACGAGCGTGCCGCGAATCTGGCGCACTCGTTCGTAGGCCCGGTCCAGCGAATCCACGCTGGTCGGGTCGTCGGAGTATTGGCGCAGGGCTTCCTGGACCTCGCCGAACAGCGCGTCCAGCTCGTCCCGAACCCAGTTCAGTGCACTGGCAACCATTGCGTGGCCCGGCCGTTATCCCTGCGTTCCTGAACGACCCGTGTCGTCCTGGTCCGAAGCCGGCAGCTTGAAGTCCGCGACCGAGGACTGCAGTTGCTGCGACAGCTGGGCCAGGTCGTCGATGGAGGCCGCCGTGGTATGCGTGCTTTCGGTGGTTTCGGTGGTGATCTCGCGGATCTGCGCCATGATGGACGTCACGTTCTTCGCCATTTCGGCCTGCTGATGGGCCGAGGAAGAAATGCCGTCGATCAGGCCGGCGAGGTCGTTGGAAACCTGCTCGATCTCGGACAGCGCCTCGCCCGCCGCCTGGGCCATCTCGGCCCCGGAGACCACGTTGGCGGTACTCTGTTCCATCGAGCTGACGGCCTCGCTGGTATCCGCCTGGATCGCCTTGACCAGTCCCTCGATCTGGCGTGTCGCGCTACTCGAGCGTTCCGCCAGGCGCTGGACTTCGTCGGCCACAACGGCGAACCCGCGCCCGGCCTCGCCGGCCGCCGAGGCCTGGATCGCCGCGTTCAGCGCCAGGACGTTGGTCTGTTCGGCGATGTCGTTGATCAGGCCGATGATATCGCCGATCTCCTGCGAAGATTCGCCGAGACGCTTGATCCGTTTTGCCGTCTCCTGAATCTGTTCGCGGATCGAATCCATGCCCTCGATGGAGCGGCGCACGGTGGCGGCCCCGCGCGAGGCGATCTCCACGGAGTTTCGCGCCACCCCCGCGGACTGCCCCGCGTCCGAGGCCACCTTGTCGACCGACTGCGCCATCTCGTCGATCGCGTCGTTCGCCTGCTGGATCTCCTGGGTCTGCTGCTCGGCCTTCTCGGCCAGCCCCAGCACCTGGGCGCGGCTGTTCGCGGCCGAGTCATTGATATCGTCCGCCACACTATTGATGGTGGCGACCAGCGTACGCAGGTTCTCGATCGCGAAGTTCATCGAGTCCGCGATCGCGCCGGTGAAGTCCTCGGTCACCGTCGCGTTGACGGTGAGGTCCCCGTCGGCGAGGTTCATCATTTCGTCGAGCAGACGCAGGATGGCCTGCTGGTTACGCTCGTTCTGCGCCTCGGTTTCCGCCAGTTCGCGACGGGTGTCGCGATACAGGAACAGGCCCAGCGCAAGCAGGAACACCAGTGACAGGAGACCGAAGGCGAAACCGGCCAGGGCAATGAAGCCGGCCTGGTCCGCCCTTTCCGTCAGGGCGGTCTCCAGATCGCCCGTCGCCTCCAGCATGTCGCCGGAACCGGCTTCCACGTCCGCCACCGCGGCGTTCACCTCGAACACGCGGGAAGACGTTTCGAGCACCCCCTCGACCGCCTCGCTGAAGGCGATGAACAGGGTTCCGATCTCGTTGAGCATGGCCTGGGTTTCGGCATCATCCACGGCCTCGATGCCCAGCGGCGCGAAGCCTTCGATCAGCCCGTCCAGCACCCGCCCGAACAGGGTGGCGTCCCGTTCAAAACGTTCGATCGCGGTCGCGGCACGGGCACCGCCCTGCAGCACCTCGTTCAGACTGTTGCCGATCCGCTGGATCAGCATGGTCTGGCGCGCGGCCACGTAGATCTGGTCGGGATCCTCACCGATCTCCGACATGCGCCGCACCACGCTGTCGGACAGCCGGGCCAGCTCGGGGGAGAACTCGTTCACGGCTTCGGAGAATTCGGTGACTTCCTCGATGGCATCACGCCCATGGAGGATCGTGTTCACGTTGTCGCGATAACCGCTCCACTCGCCCTGAACCTGTTCCAGGTCGGCTTGCAGGTCGTCCGGCAGCGGCCCCAGGCCTTCGCGACCGTCGCGAAGTTCCTCGAGGTTGCGGTCGAACGCATCGCGGAGTTCGCCGATCTGTTCGAAGGCACGCTCGGAACCGGCTGCGGCCTCCAGCGAGCCGGTGGCCAGCCGCTGGGACAGCAGACGCATGTCGTTCGCCAGCGCGATCCGGTCGCGGTACTGGCTCTGCTCGTATTCATGCAGGGTGAACGCGACGCCCGTCCCGATCAGAGAGACTACCAGCAGCCCCCCGAGCAGCAGGTTGCGCATACGACGACTCAATCCCATAAAGCGTTGACTCCCTGTGACAGTGATGCCGCCCCGTCAGGAGGCGACCGCCTGCTGTTGACCTTCGGCCGGTTCCGCCGTCTCGAGCCCCGCGAACCGCCCGGTATCGTTCAGTAGCCGATTGAGATCCAGCACGGGGTGGAGCCGGTGGCCCAGATCGAATCCCCCCGTAACAAACGGACGTGCCGCCTCGGGCACGTCCACTTCCAGGCGCCGCTGATGCGGGGCACAGTTGCGCATGCCCTCTACCCGGCTCACCAGCAGCCCGGCCATGCCCTGCCCCTGCGGAGCCACCACGATGCGCTGGCGCGAGCTGTCACCGGCGAGGGGTTCGCCCAGCAGCAGCCGCCCCAGGTCGAACACCGGGAGCACCAGGCCACGCAGATTGCCGACCCCCAGCACCATGGGATCGGCCAGCGGGACATGGGTCAGGGACATGGGATCGGTCACTTCCGAGATCGCTTCCATGTCCACCAGGAAGCGAAACTCGCCCACGGCCAGGAGCACGCCGCGCCAGCCGGATGAAGAATCGCGCTGGTACTCCCGGTTTACTCGCCGGCTCTCGCGATCCAGGCTCGCGAGCAGCGCAAACGGCGTGGAAGTATCGACCTTCATGCCGACAGATATTTCTCGATCGTCTGCAGCAGGGTGTCCTCGGTGACCGGCTTGGTGATGTAGTCCCGCGCCCCCTGGCGCATGGCCCAGACGCGGTCGGTCGCCTGGTCCTTGGTGCTGACCACCACCACGGGGACGTTGGCGGTCTCTTCCTGCCTGGAGAGTTCGCGCGTGGCCTGAAATCCGTTCAGACCGGGCATCACGACGTCCATCAGGACCAGGTCGGGCACCTGGGCCCGCGCGGTCTCGACACCTTCCTCCCCGCTGGCCGCCGTGGATACCGAATACCCGTTCTTCTCGAGCATCGTGCGCAGGACGTGGATCTCGGTGGGGGAGTCGTCAATGATCAGGATACGGGCCATGGCGTTCTTCTTTCCTGGGTTGGTGCACGCGATTCACTCGCGATGGATTCATTCCGGGGTGCCCTGGTGCGCATACTTGCGCATGGCATCCAGGAGGTCGTCCCGCGTGAAGGGCTTGGTGAGATAGTCCTCCGACCCCACGACACGCCCCTTGGCCTTGTCGAACACGCTGTCCTTGCTGGACAGCATGATGACGGGGGTCTCCCTGAACTGTTTGTTGTTCTTGATCAGGGCGCAGGTCTGATACCCGTCCAGACGGGGCATCATGACGTCGATGAAGATGATGTCGGGGCGGGAATCGGCCACCCTCGAGAGGGCCTCGAAGCCGTCCACCGCGGTTTCCACCGCGGCACCGTGCTTCTGCAGCAAGGATTCGGCGGTGCGCCGGATCGTCTTGCTGTCGTCGATCACCATGACCTTCACTCCCTGAAACTCGGTGGCCGAGTCGGCTTCCGCTGGCGCGTCAGACACCTTACCCCCCCTAAGGCTATATGCAGGATCGAATCTAACGAAGTCCCGCGGGATACACAAACATCGAGCGGTAATATTGCTCCGCGTGGCATACTCGACTGACACGGATCACGAAGAAGGCCCGTTATCGTGCCCCACAACATCGCCATCATCATGGACCCCGTCACGGGGATCAAGCCGGCCAAGGACACGACCTTCGCCATGATGCTCGCCGCCCGGGCCCGGGGTCACGCCGTGCACTATCTCGAAATGAACGATCTGTGGGTGGAAGACGGCCGCGCCATGGGCCGCAGCCGCCCGATCGAGGTTCGGGACCGGGCCGAAGCGTTCCACGAACTGGGGACGGAAACCACCGGCCCGCTGGATCGCTTCGATGTCATCCTGATGCGCAAGGATCCACCGGCGGATGCCGAATACCTGTACGCCACCTACACGCTCGAGCTGGCGGAACATGCGGGAGTATGTGTATCGAACCGACCACAGGGGCTGCGCGACATCAATGAGAAGGCGTTCACGGCGCTGTTTCCGGACTGCACCCCGCCGACGCTGATCACCCGTGACCGCGCCCGCATCCGCGCATTCCTCGAGCAGCACGGCGATATCGTGGTCAAGCCGATGGACGGCATGGGCGGGAGTTCGATCTTTCGCATCCGCGAGGGCGATCCGAACACCTCGGTGATCCTCGAGACCATGACCCGGTTCGATCGGCGCACGGTCATCGCGCAGCGCTTTCTGCCGGAGTTCACGGCCGGCGACAAGCGCATCATCATGATCCACGGCGAACCCTTCGAGCATGCCCTGGCACGGATTCCGGCACCCGGTGAATCGCGCGCCAACCTGGCGGCCGGGGGACGGGGAGAAGCCGTGCCACTGACCGCGCGCGACCGCGAGATCTGCGAACGCGTCGGGCCGGAGCTGCGGCGGCGCGGCATCCATTTCGCCGGACTGGACGTCATCGGGGAATCCCTGACCGAAATCAACGTCACCTCCCCGACCGGCGTGCGCGAGCTGGACACGGCCTGCGACGCAGACCTCGCCGGCCGCTACATCGATTTCGTGACGGGGGAAACCGCATGAATCCGCGCCGCACCTTGCTTCTCCCTGTCCTCGCAGCACTGACCGCGATGCTGCTGGTGGCCTGCGAACGCAAGCCGGAAACCGAGCAACTGCAGTTCCGGGCCTTCGGCACCCTGGTCGAGGTCGCGGTCGCCCCGGCCGGGGAATATGACCTCGCCGAGATCGAACGCGAGCTGCAGGCGGAGCTCGACATCCTGCATGCCTCCTGGCACGCCTGGGAAGAAGGTTCGCTCGGACGCACCAACCAGCTGCTGCCGCTGCAACGCGAATTCAGCGCCCCGCCCTCGGTGCTGCCCCTGATCGAACAGGGCCAGGCGGTGGAAGAAGCCACCGACGGCCTGTTCAACCCGGCGCTGGGACAGCTGATCGCGGCCTGGGGCTTCCATCAGGATGAACCCGCCGGCCCGCCCCCGGATGCCGACACGCTCGCCGAGCTGCTGGAGGACCCGCCGTCGATGGGGGACATCGAACGCAACGGGGTCCGCCTGACCGGGCACCACCCGGACCTGCAGCTGGACTTCGGCGGACTGGCCAAGGGCGCGGCCGTGGAGCGCGCGCGTGACCTGCTGGCCGACCTGGGCGTGGAGGCGGCCATCGTCAACGCCGGCGGCGACCTGATGACGCTGGGCCGGCCCGCCGGCCGCGACTGGCGCATCGGTATCCGCCACCCGGACGGGGGCACCCTCGGCGGCATCGAACTGGGCGGAGGCGAGGGCCTGTTCACCTCCGGGGACTATGAGCGCGGTTACGAACACGAGGGCGAACGCATCCACCACGTGATCGACCCGCGCACCGGCCGCCCGACCGAGGGCGTGCGCTCCGCGACCGTGCTGCATGGGGACGGCGGCCTGGCCGATGCGGCGGCCACCACCTTGATGATCGCCGGCCCCGAACACTGGCCGGAATACGCCGCCCGGCTGGGGATTGACCACGCCCTGGTGGTGCTCGCGGACGGTCGCATCGAGGCCACACCGGCGATGGCCGCGCGCGTCGAGATCGGGGAGACTCACCCCGAGCCGGAGGTCCGCGAACAGCCGGAGGCCGGCTCCACACCGTGAGGATTCCGGACCTGCGCTGGGGGGACGCGGTCATCGCCGCAACCGGGGCCGGACTGGTCGTGACCGCCTTCATCCTCGCCTGGAACCCCGACGCGGGGACCGAGGCCCGGAGCCTGGTCATCACCCAGGCCGGCGAGCCCGCGCGCCGGGAGCCCCTGGAAGGCCCGCGCGAACTGCGCCTGCAAGGCCCCGCCGGGACCACCCGGGTGGAGATCGAGACCGGGCGCGCGCGCTGTGCGGAATCCCCCGGCACGCAGAACATCTGCGAGGGGGCCGGCTGGCTCTCCACCCGCGGCGACATGGCCATCAGCCTGCCCAACCGCCTGACCCTCCGGGTAGAGGGCGCCGAACCCGCCTGGGACAGCATCCACTACTGACCGTGAACGCCGACCGCCCCGCCTCCCGCCGCGATCGCCAGATCGCTGCCCTCGCCGCCATCGCGATCGGCATTCAGATCCTCGAAGCCGCGATCCCCGGCCCCGTGCCGGGGATCAAACCGGGGCTGGCCAACATCGTGACGCTGGTCACGCTGCTCACCCTTGGCTGGCGTGCGGCAGTCGCCGTAACCCTGCTGCGGGTCGTGGGCAGCAGCCTGCTGCTGGGCACCCTGCTCAGCCCCGCCTTCTGGCTCTCGCTGACCGGCGCCCTGGCCGCTCTCGCTACGCTGGCCCTGCTGGCGCCGTTCGCCCCGCGACATGTCGGCGCCACGGGGCTGGCCATCGCGGCCGCCATGGCGCATGTCACCGGGCAGTTCCTGCTCGCCTGGCTGGTGATCATCCCGCACCCCGGCCTGCCGCTGCTTCTGCCACCCCTGTGGCTGACCGCGCTGATCGCCGGCGCCACCACCGGTATACTGACCGCCCACGTACTTTCCGATCCCCGGATCCAGCGCCATATCCGCCATGCCCGCCCCCCAGGACCAGCCTGAGCGCCCGGTGCCGACGCCCCCGTCGGAACAAGCCGCCGCACGTCCGAACCATCTCGCCACGATGGTCTTCCTGGCGGTGCTGGCCCACGGGCTCGTGATCCTGGGCATCGGCTTCACCGTGGAGCTGCCCGACCCCAGCCCGCGCGAGCCGCTGGACGTTACCCGGGTTGCGGATCCCGAGGCCGCCGCGCCCCCCCCCGAGGAAGTCGAGCGCATCGCCGAAATCGACCAGGAGGCGAGCGCCGAAGACCCCGAAGACCAGGAAGCCACCGCCCCCGAGGCCGCAGACGAAGGCACCGGCGAACCCGGCCCCGAAGGCGTGGAGGCCCCGCTGCCGGAACCCGGTCCGCTGGTGGCGCAACCGTCGCCCCCCGAACCCGAACCGCAGCCGGAGAGGCCCGAAGCCGAGGAATCGCCGGAACCGGCCCCGCCCGAGGTCGCCGAACCGGAACCGATCGAGACCCCCGAGGCCGAGCCGCGCCCGGATGCCGCCACCCTGATGAACCGCGGACTGGAGAGCGCCCGCGCGGCCCCGGCGGAGGAACGCCGGAGCTTCGCCGCACGCGGCCAGCGCACCCGCTATCTCGACAGCCTGTCGGCGCGCAGCGCACCGGAGGCGGCCTATCTCCAGGCCTGGATCGACAAGGTCGAACGCGTCGGCAACCTCAACTACCCGGACGAGGCCCGGCGTCAGGGGCTTTCCGGCAGCCTGGTCCTGTCCGTGCGCCTGAACCCCGAAGGTGAACTGATCGATATCCAGGTCGCGCGCAGTTCCGGCGAACCCGTGCTCGACGAAGCCGCCATCCGCATCGTGGAACTGGGCGCCCCCTACGCCCCGTTCACCGAAGCCATGCGCGAGGAATATAACGAACTGGTCATCACCCGTACCTGGGCCTTCCGCCGCGACGAAGTCCGGCAGGTGCGCTGAGCACCGGCGCACCCCAAAGTCCGACACGGCGATTGATCGCAGACCAGCACAAGCCGATACTGGAACCCATGGATACCGCAAGCTCAGGCACTCTGGAATCGAGCCTGCGCGATCAGTTCCTGATCGCCATGCCGTCCCTCAACGACGGGCTGTTCAGCCACGCCGTGGCCTACGTGTGCGAACACGACGCGGAGGGCGCGCTGGGGCTGGTGATCAACCAGCCAACGGAGCTCACGCTGCGCGACCTGCTGCAGCACGTGGAGCTGGAGCCGAGGGACGACCTGCCGGAGCTGCCGGTGTTCCGCGGCGGGCCGGTACAGCCGGAGCACGGGTTCGTGCTGCATTCCTCGGAGCAGCAGTGGCGCGCGACCCAGCCGCTGACCGCTCAGGTCAGTCTGACCACCTCGCGTGACATCCTCGAGGCCATCAATGCCGGCGAGGGTCCGCAACGGGTACTGATCACCCTGGGGCATGCCGGCTGGGGCCCCGGGCAGCTGGAGAGCGAGCTGGGCGAGAACGCCTGGCTGACCGCCCCTTCGGATACGGGGATCCTGTTCGAGACGCCGCCGGCGGAGCGCTGGTCGCGCGCGGCCGAACTCATCGGCATCGACGTCAACCTGATCAGCTCCGCCTCCGGGCACGCCTGAACCCGTGGCCTTTCTGGCGTTCGACTACGGGCGCCGCCGCATCGGCGTGGCGGTGGGCGAGCCGCTGACCGGTTCGGCGCGCGGTCTGGTCACGCTGGCCGGCGGGTCGCCGCCGCCGTGGCCACGCATCGACGCACTGGTCACGGAATGGCGCCCGGAGGGGTTCGTGGTCGGCTGGCCCACCCAGGCGGATGGCCAGGCGACTCCGCTGGGCCCGGCCATCCGCGAATTCGGCGCGGCGCTCGAAGCGCGCTTCGGCAAGCCGGTATACTGGTCGGACGAGCGGCTGAGCTCGCACCTGGCCCGCGACCGCAGCCGGTCGGGCCGCAACGACCCGGGGCTGGATGCCCATGCCGCGGCCGTCATCCTCGAAGGCTGGTTTCTGGAGAATGCCCATGACGCCTGAAGTCCCCACCCTGCTCGACGACATGGCCGCGCGGACCCGCGAGCTCCTCGAAGCCCGCGGGATCGAGTCCCCGATCGTGGTCGGCATCCATTCCGGCGGCGTATGGATCGCCGAACATCTGCGCGAGCGCCTGGGCATCCAGCGTCCGCTGGGCAAGCTGGACATCAGTTTTTACCGCGATGATTTCTCGCGCATCGGCATGCATCCGCAGGTGCGCCCCTCGGAACTCCCGGAGGACCTGGACGGCGAACACGTGCTGCTGGTGGACGATGTCCTGTACACCGGCCGCACCATCCGCGCCGCCCTGAACGAGTTGTTCGACTGGGGCCGCCCGGCCTCGGTCTCGCTGGTCGTCCTGGTCGAGCGTGACGGCCGCGAACTGCCGGTGTGTGCCGCGGTGGCGGGCGCCCACATGGAGCTGGGCCTGGCCGAGCAGATCAAGCTGCGCGGTCCCGAGCCGCTGAGCCTCGAACGCGTGGCGGTGGAGCCCCCGGAGGGCACTGACGGATGACGGAGCTGCCTGCCGCGCACACCAGCCGCCTGCCCCAGCCCGGTCCGCTCCCCAACCGCCTGCAGCTGACCGACGAGGGCCAGTTGCGGCACATGCTCACGATCGAGGGGCTGAACCGCACGCTGCTGACCGAGATCCTGGATACCGCCGAATCGTTCGCCAACATGAACGAGAAGGCGGTAAAGAAGGTCCCGCTGCTGCGCGGCAAGACCATCGTGAACCTGTTCTTCGAGGCCAGCACGCGCACGCGCACCACCTTCGAGCTGGCCGCCAAGCGGCTGTCCGCCGACGTGCTCAACATCAATGTCAGCACCTCGTCGGCGGTGAAGGGCGAGAGCCTGCTGGACACCCTGCGCAATCTCGAGGCGATGAACGTGGACATGTTCGTGGTGCGCCACGAAGAGAGCGGGACCGCGCATTTCATCGCCCGCCACGCGGCCCCGGGAATCAGCGTGCTCAACGCCGGCGACGGGCGCCACGCCCATCCCACCCAGGCCCTGCTGGACATGTTCACCATCCGGCGGCACAAGGGCGACTTCACCAAACTGAAGGTCGCGATCGTCGGCGACATCCTGCATTCGCGGGTGGCGCGCTCGCAGATCCACGCCCTCAACATCCTGCAGACCGGCGAGGTGCGCGTAGTTGCGCCGCGCTCCCTGCTGCCGGCGGATGTCGAGCAGCTGGGCGTGCATGTCCACCATGATCTGGACAGCGGGCTGCAGGACGTCGACGTGGTCATCATGCTGCGCCTGCAGCGCGAACGCATGGAGCACGCCCATCTGCCGTCCGAGCACGAGTATTTCCAGCGCTTTGGCCTCACCGCCCGGCGCCTGCAGCTGGCTTCACCCACCTGTCTGGTGATGCACCCCGGCCCGGCCAACCGCGGCGTGGAGATTGAATCCGCGGTCGCTGACGGCCCCCACTCGGTGATCCTGGAACAGGTGACCTACGGGATCTCGGTGCGCATGGCCGTGATGTCCATGGTGATGGGGGCCCATCAGTCATGAGCGTGGTCATCGAAAACGTCCGCATCCTCGACCCCGCCGACGGGTTCGATGCGGTGGGGGACCTGTGCGTCCAGGGCGAAGAGATCCTGGCCCGTGGCAGCACCCCGGAGGGCTTCGAGCCACGCCGTCGCATCGACGGCAGCGGCCTGTGGGTGTTTCCGGGGCTGGTCGATCTGGCCGCCCGTACCCGCGAACCGGGCGAGGAGCACAAGGCGACCATCGCCTCGGAAACGCGCGCCGCGGCGCGCGGCGGTGTCACCACCCTGGTCATGCCGCCGGATACCCATCCGCCGGTGGACTCGCCGGCGGTGAGCGAGCTGATCACGCGCCGCGCGCGCGAGGCCTGTGGCGTGCGGGTGTACGCCCTGGGCGCCCTGACCCACGGGCTGGAAGGCCAGCAGCTGGCGGAGATGGCCGCGCTGGTGCGCGCCGGCGCCCCCGGGGTCAGCAACGGGCAGCGTCCGCTGGCCAGCCTGCTGGTGCTGCGCCGCGCGCTGGAATATGCCAGCACCTTCGATCTGACCACCGTGCTGTCGGCCCAGGATCCGGCGCTGACCGGCTCCGGCTGCGTGCACGAGGGCCCGGTGTCCACCCGCCTCGGGCTCTCGGGCATCCCGGAGGCCGCGGAGACCGCCGCACTGGGTGCGATCCTGGCGCTGGTGGAACAGACCGGGGCGCGGGTGCATGTCGCGCGGCTGTCCACCCGGCGGGGCGCGGAGATGATCGCCAAGGCACGCTCCGACGGCCTCCCGATCAGCGCCGACGTTGCCGCCCACCAGCTGTTCCTCACCGAAGTGGACGTGGCCGAATTCAATCCGGACTGCCACGTGATCCCGCCGCTGCGCAGCCAGCGCGACCGCGACGGGCTGCGGGCGGCCGTGTCCGACGGCAGCATCACCGCCATCTGCTCCGATCACCAGCCGCATGAAGCCGACAGCAAGCTGGGGCCGTTCGCCGACACCCTGCCCGGCATCGCCGCGCTGGAGACCCTGCTGCCCCTGACACTGCGCCTGGTCGAAGACGGACTGCTGACCCTGGAGCAGGCCCTGTCGCGGATCACCACCGGCCCCGCGGAGGTGCTGGGACTGGAACATGGCCGCCTGACGCCCGGCGCGCGGGCCGATTTCGTGCTGTTCGACCCGGGCGCGATCCACGACCTCCGGCGGGATCAGTGGCTCAGCGCCGGGCACAACACCCCGTTTTTCGACTGGACGTTCGGCGGCGAGGTCCGCGAGACCTGGGTCGCCGGACGCCCCACCTGGACCCGCCCCGGCGAGGACGACGCATGAGCCCGCAGCACCCGCCGCATCGCGGCACCCTGTTCGAAGAGTCCGCCCGTATCCTGGCGCATGAAGATGCGGGCAGTGGCCAGTGGATCCTGCGGGTCGAGGCCCCGGAATGCGCGCGACGCGCGCAGCCCGGGCAGTTCGCCCACATCCAGTGCTCGCCGCGCCTGCCGATGCGGCGGCCGCTGTCGATCCAGCGCGTCGACCCCGACGCCGGCTGGGTGGAATTCCTGTACAAGACGGTGGGCGACGGCACCCGCGCGCTGGCGGAACAGCCCGTGGGCCGCAGCCTGCAGGTGCTGGGACCGATCGGCCGGCCGTTCACGCTGCACCCGGAGCGGCCGCGGCGCCTGCTGCTGGGTGGCGGCGTCGGCATCCCGCCGATGATCTTCCTCGCCGACCGTCTGCGCCAGCAGGGCGAGGCGGGCACCACCCGCGCGATCCTGGGATCCGAGGTCCCGTTCCCGTTTCGCCCGCGGCCGTCGCAGATGCTGTGGCCGGGGCTGCCGGAGGGCGCCATCGGCACGCTGCCGCTGCTGGAGGACTGGGGCATCTCCTGCCGCCTCACCTCGAAGGCCGAGATCCCCGGGGCGTTCGACGGCTTCGTCACCGACCTCGCACGCGCCTGGCTGGGCGGACTGCCCCCCGCCGAACGCGGGGAGGTGGAGATCTTTGCCTGCGGGCCGCACCCGATGCTGGAGGCCTGCGCCGAACTGGCCGCGGAATTCGACCTGCCCTGCCAGGTGTCGCTGGAGGAATTCATGGCCTGCGCGGTGGGCGGCTGTGCCGGCTGTACCGTACCGGTGCGCACCGGCGCAGGCGTGGCGATGAAACGGGTCTGTGTCGACGGACCGGTCTTCGCCTCCGCCGACGTCTTCCCCGAACCGGCCCCGTAACGGGCTATTCCGGCGGCTTGAGCTCTTCCTCGCCGCCTTCCTCGGCGGCCCCCACGCCGCCGCCGAAGTTGAGCTTCCACTCGAGGTTGGCGCGCGAATCGGCCTTGCTCAGCGCCTCGTTGAGCATCACGTCACCCGACTTGAAGAGCTTCACGATCGCCTGGTCGAAGGTCTGCATGCCGACCGAGGCTGACTTCGCCATGACCTCCTTGATCTCCCCGATCTCTTCCTTGTGGATCAGCTCGGAGATGTAGGGCGTGTTCACAAGGACCTCCAGCGCCGCCACCCGCGAGCCATCCTTCTTCTGCAGCAGGCGCTGGCCGATGATCGCCCGCAGGTTCAGGGACAGGTCCGACAAGATCTGCGAACGGTGATCCTCGGGGAACAGGTTGATGATGCGGTCCAGCGCCTGCGAGGCGTTGGTGGCATGCAGGGTCGACAGCACCAGATGCCCGGTGTCGGCGTAGTTGAGTGCGGCGCGCATGGTCTCGCGGTTACGCACCTCCCCCACCATGATCACGTCCGGCGCCTCGCGCATGCCCTCCTGCAGGGCGTGCTCGTAACTGGGCGTGTCGATCCCCACCTCGCGCTGGCCGACGATCGCCCGCTTGTGCCGGAACAGGAACTCGATCGGGTCCTCGACGGTAAGTATATGCCCGGTATCGATGGTCAGGCGGTGGTCGATCATCGCCGCCAGGGTCGTGGACTTCCCGGTCCCGGTGGAACCCACGACCAGGATCAGGCCGTCACGGTAGTTCATGAAATCCTTCAGCACCGGCGGCAGGCCCAGCTGCTCGATGGTGGGGATGGCGCTGCGGATGTAGCGGATGACCATCGCCACCTCGCCGCGCTGGCGATAGACGTTCACGCGGAAGCGGCCCAGCCCCTGGCGGGTGAGGCCGAAATTGACCGCGGTCTCCTCGTCGAAGATGCGCGCCTGATGGTCGTTCATCATCTCGCGGGCAATGCCCTCGGTCTGCCCCGGCGCCAGGGCCCGTCGCGCGATGGGCTGCAGCACGCCATCCACCTTGATCGACGCCGGCGCCCCGGTGAGGAAGAACAGGTCCGAGGCCGATTTCTGCGCCATCAGCTTGAGATAGGGCTCGATCTGCAGCTGGCGCTTCGCGGGCTCCCCGGCAGCCGCCCCGTCCGAACCGGTGTTCTGTGCTTCAGCGGACACGGAAATCCTCCGGATCGTCTTCCACCGCAATCCCTCCGCCGGTATCGGCCACTGCCGGGGCACCGTCGCGCCGCGCGCGCTCGCTGTCGAGCTTGATGCGCAGGCGCAGGTCGTTCACCGAGTCGGCGTTGCGCAGGGCCTCGTCGTAACTGATCTCGCCGCTCTCGTAGAGGTCGAACAGCGCCTGGTCGAAGGTCTGCATGCCCTGCTCGCGCGAGCGCGAGATCAGCTCCTTCATGTCGTGCACCGCACCCTTGAGCATCAGATCCGCCATCAGGGGGGTGTTAATCAGGATCTCCACCGCCGGCACACGCCCCTGGTCGTCCTCGCGGCGCACCAGACGCTGCGAAACCACCGCCTTGAGGTTCAGCGAAAGATCCATCAGCAGCTGTTCGCGCCGGTCCTCGGGAAAGAAGTTGATGATGCGATCCAGCGCCTGGTTGGTGCTGTTCGCGTGCAGCGTGGACAGGCACAGATGACCGGTCTCGGCGAAGGCCACCGCGTAGTCCATGGTCTCGCGGTCGCGAATCTCGCCGATCAGGATCACGTCCGGCGCCTGACGCAGCGTATTCTTCAGCGCGATCTGGTAGTCCTGGGTATCCACCCCGACCTCACGCTGGGTCACGATGCTCTTGCCGTGCTGATGCACGAATTCGATCGGATCCTCGATGGTCACGATGTGATCCGACGATGACCGGTTGCGATGACCGATCATCGCCGCCAGCGAGGTCGACTTGCCCGAGCCCGTACCCCCGACAAAGATCACCAGGCCGCGCTTCTCCATGGTGATCTCTTCCAGCTGCGGCGGCATGCGGATGTCCTCGAAGCGCGGGATCTCCGAATTGATCACGCGCATGACCATCCCCGCGCTGCCACGCTGGGTGAAGACGTTCACGCGGAAGCGCGAGATGCTCGCCAGACCGACGGCAAAGTTGCATTCCTGATTACGCTCGAATTCGGCCGACTGCTTGTCGTTCATCATCGCGCGCGCCAGTGCCTGGGTATGCGACGGGGTCAGTTTCTGCTCCGTCAGCGGTACCACGCGACCGTCGATCTTGGCCGCCGGCGGCATGCCCACCGTAATGAACAGGTCCGACCCGCCCCGGTCCACCAGGGCCTTCATCAGGTCGTGCATGTACTTGATCGCCTTGTCACGATCCATGGGCATCCTCCGATTGGCGTGGCCGCCCCGCCGGGCGACCATGGCGATAGCTCGAGATTACAGCGCGTCGGGGTTCACGGCCTTGCGGCGGGCGTCCTCGCGACTCACCTGGCCCTGGGCCAGCAGATCCTTCAGGCACTGGTCGAGGGTCTGCATGCCGGTGCCGGCGCTGGTCTGGATGGTGGAGTACATCTGCGCGATCTTGTTTTCGCGGATCAGGTTCCGGATCGCCGGGGTCCCCAGCATGATCTCGTGGGCCGCGATGCGTCCGCCCCCGATCTTCTTCATCAGGGTCTGCGAGATCACCGCACGCATGGATTCCGACAGCATCGCGCGCACCATGTCCTTTTCCGCAGCCGGGAAGACGTCGATGATGCGGTCGATGGTCTTGGGCGCCGAACTGGTGTGCAGCGTGCCGAACACCAGGTGCCCGGTCTCGGCCGCGGTCAGCGCCAGACGGATGGTCTCCAGGTCGCGCAGCTCGCCGACCAGGATGGTGTCGGGGTCCTCGCGCAGGGCCGAGCGCAGGGCCTCGGAGAAACCGTGGGTATCGCGATGCACCTCGCGCTGGTTCATCAGCGACTTCTTCGACTCGTGCACGAATTCGATCGGGTCCTCGATGGTGAGGATGTGCCCGTAGTCGTTCTCGTTGCGGTGGTTGACCATCGCCGCCAGCGTGGTGGACTTACCCGAACCGGTGGGGCCGGTCACCAGCACCAGCCCGCGCGGGTAGTTGGAGATGTCCTCGAAGATCTTGGGGGTGGCCAGGTCCTCCAGGGTCAGGACCTTGGAGGGGATGGTCCGGAACACCGCCGCCGCGCCGCGGTCCTGATTGAAGGCGTTGACACGGAAGCGCGCCAGCCCCGAAACCTCGAACGAGAAGTCCGTCTCCAGGAACTCTTCGTAGTCCTTGCGCTGACGGTCGTTCATGATGTCGTAGATCAGGCCCTGCACTTCCTTGTGCTCCATCACCGGGACATTCACCCGGCGCATGTCGCCATCGATGCGCACCATCGGCGGCATGCCCGCGGAGATGTGCAGGTCCGAGGCCCCGTTCTTGACCGAAAACGCCAGCAGCTGCGTGATATCCATTCAATCCCCCGTTGTTCCGGGCCGCCGCGCGCTCCGTCCGTGGCGACCGTGGATGGCGCCGATAAAGACACCACTTCTGATCATGTCTTCAGGACTATATCATAGGCCAATGACCACGCCAGAAGCCGCCCTCGAACGAGTTCACGCCCGCATCACGCAGGCCTGCCACCATGCCGGCCGTCCGCGGGATTCCGTCCACCTGCTGGCGGTCTCCAAGACCCGCGATGTCGCGGAAATCCGGGCCCTGCACCGCCTCGGCCAGACGGCTTTCGGGGAGAACTACGTGCAGGAGTTCATCGAGAAGCACGACGCCCTGGAGGCTCCCCCGGAACCGGCCGGGATCGAATGGCACTTCATCGGCCCGCTGCAGAGCAACAAGACCCGCGCGGTGGCCGAACGCGCCGCCTGGGTCCACACCCTGGAACGCGAGAAGATCGCGCGACGCCTGAGCGAGCAGCGTCCCGAACACCTCGGTCCACTGCAGGTCTGCATCCAGGTCAATGTCTCCGGCGAACGGCAGAAGGCGGGCGTGGAGCCGGACGCACTCGCGGCGCTGGCGGACGCGATCGCCGCCCTGCCGCACCTGCATCTGCGCGGCCTGATGACCCTGCCGGCGGCCGAAACCGACCCGGAACGCCAGCGCATCCCGTTCGCCCGCCTGCGCGAATTGCGCGACGACCTCTGCCGTCGCGGCCACGAACTCGATACCCTGTCCATGGGGATGTCGGGCGACCTGGAGGCCGCCATCCTCGAGGGGGCCACTCTGGTCCGCATCGGTACCGACCTGTTCGGCCCGCGCCCGACACCACCCGCCTGAATCCACCACCCGAGCCCGGAGCCCGCATGTCCACGCATTCCCGCGCAGTCGCCTTCATCGGTGCCGGCAATATGGGCGAGGCCCTGATCCAGGGGCTGGTCGACAGCGGCCGTGAACCGTCCAGCCTGGCCATCGCCGACAGCCGTCCCGAGCGCATCGACGCCCTGCAGCAGCGTTTTCCCGGGCTGGGGGCCGGCGCGGCGGAAGAACTCGCCGGCGACAGCGCCATCCTGGTGCTGGCGGTCAAGCCGCAGACCCTGCCCGAGGTCGCGCCGACGCTGCGCGACGCAGTAGCCAGCGGCGACCCGCTGGTGGTCTCCGTGGCCGCCGGGGTCACCACCGCCCGGCTGGGCGAATGGCTGGGACCGCAGGCGCGCATCGTACGGGCCATGCCCAACACGCCCGCGCTGGTTGGCGCCGGTGTCACCGGCCTGTTCGCCGGGCCCGGCGTGGGCGAGGAAGACCGCCGGGCTGCAACGGCCCTGATGGAGGCCGTCGGCCGCGCCCTGTGGGTGGAAGACGAAGAACTGATGCACGCCGTGACCGCGACTTCCGGCAGCGGTCCGGCCTATGTCTTCCTGATCATCGAGGCCATGCAGGCCGCCGCCGAAGAACTGGGGCTGCCGGCGGAGACGGCGCGCGAACTGACCCTGGGCACCCTGGCCGGGGCCACCCGGCTGGCGGCCAACAGCCCCGAGGATGCCGCGGAGCTGCGCCGGCGCGTCACCTCGCCCGGGGGCACCACCGAACAGGCCGTCAACGCGCTCGAGCAAGGCGATCTGCGCGGCCTCATGAAGCGTGCCATGCAGGCGGCGGCGGCGCGCAGCGAGGAACTCGGCCGGGGCTGACGGGATCGCCCCGGCCATGTCCCTTGGCTTCCCGACAACCCTGGAGGAAAATACGCGTCTTCATTCGCGCCGCGCAGACCGCCAGGAGCCAGCATGAACCCCGGAGCCATGACCACCGGCCAGGAGATCCTTAACTTCCTCATCGGCGTTGCCTTCGGCATCGCCATCATCCTGCTGATGCTGCGGGTCATCTTCGGGCTGGTGCGGGCCGACTACCGCAACCCGATCTCGCAGACCATCCTGATGCTGACCACGCCGCCGCTGAACCTGCTGCGGCCGATCATCCCCTCCATCGGGCGCGTCGACACGGCAGCCATCGTGTTGATGGTCGTCCTCAAATTCCTGGAACTGTGGCTGCGCGTCGCCGTACTGGGCATGCAAGCCGACCCGGTGGTCCTGCTGCTGGTGGCTGTCCGCGAACTCCTGATCACCGCGATCTGGGTGTTCATCATCGCCCTGATCGTCGAAGTCGTGATGAGCTGGGTACAGGCCGGCGGCGGGGGCGGCTACAACCCCATCGCGCGGCTGGCGGCCGACGTGAACCGCCCGATCCTGGGCCCGCTGCGGCGCATGCTCCCGTCCACCGGGGCCATCGACTTCTCGCCGATGATCGCACTGGTCGGGCTGTATATCCTGACCATCATCGTACGCGGCATCTTCTGAGATCCGGCTGCGCAAATCACGTCAGACGGACTAGACTGGAATCAGGGGCGGAACCCGCCGCCCGGCTCCGGTATGGATCCCGGGGCATGGTTCAAGCGAATGAGGAGTCCGATATGACAAGAGTGCAGCGTGTTCTCGGTGGCGTCGTCTCGATCGTGGCCGCCCTCGCCCTCGGCAGTTCGGTGGCGAACGCGAACGAGACCGGGTTCGACGATCACGTGGTCTATTACAACGTCATCAACACCACCTTCCTGTCGCCCGAAGTTGCGCGTGCCTATGACGTCCGTCGCAGCAGCAACCGTGCAATGATCAACGTCACCGTCATGGAACGCACCGATGACGGTCTGCAGGCCGTTTCCGCCGATGTCAGCGGCAACGCGGTCAACATGAACCAGCAGTCGCGCAGCCTGCGCTTTCGCGAGATCGAGGACGGCGACGCGATCTACCACCTCTCGGAAATGACGGTGCGCGCGGGCGAAGAAATGACCTTCAATCTGGAGATCACGCCGGCGGGGTCGGACGTGGTCCTGCCGATCGAGTTCGAGCAGAAGTTCTACGTCGACTGACGCGGCCTCGACCCCGGCCATCCCGCCTGCCGCCGGGGCGGTCTCCGCCCCGGCTTCGACCCGCGCCCGCCGCTACAGCTACAGCAACAGCGCCACCAGCATCCCCGCGCCATAGAGGACGATCGCCGCGCCCGCGAACTGGCGCACCCGGGGCTTGCGCACGAAACCCGCCAGCTTCGCCGCGAACACCCCCATCAGCAACAGGTTGGGCAGCGTCCCCAGCGCGAAGGCCGCCATCAGCGCCGCGCCCTCCAGCGCGCCGCCGGCACTCAGCGACCAGGCCAGCACGCTGTAGACCAGACCGCAGGGCAGCCAGCCCCACAATCCGCCAACCACCAGCGCCTGGCCCGGATTGCGCACCGGCAGAAAGCGCCGACCCAGCGGCTCGATGCGCCGCCACAGCACCCCGCCCACCTGCTCCAGGCGCGCCAGCACCGGCCACCACCCGGCAATGTAGAGTCCCAGCAGTATCAGGAAGATCGCGGCCACCACCTGCAGGATGGTCTGCCCCGCGGGCAGCCCCCCGAGCAGCGTGGCACCCAGCCACCCCGCCAGCGCCCCGGCGATGACATAGCTGGCCATGCGGCCGATGTTGTAACCCAGCAGCAGCGGCCACACCGGGCCACGGCGCCCGGCATGCCCCATGGAAATGGCCCCCACGATCCCGCCGCACATCCCGAGGCAGTGCACCCCGCCGAGGATGCCCACCGCGGCGGCCGCCAGCAGCGTACCCGGATCAGCCATGATGTCGTGCGACCGTCATTCCCGGCCGCCCTGTTCTTCCGGTGCCTCGCCGCGCTCCTCCAGCACCGCCAGCTTGGTGCGGATGAACGTGGCGTGCGGCACGTACAGCAGGTCCGCCAGCCGCCGGATCACCGCCTCCTGGCGCTTGTGCAGCTCGTCGTTGGCCAGCGCCGAGCGCCACAGGGCCTTCATGATCGCCGCCTTCTGATCGGCATCGAAGGCAGCGTTCACCTCGCGCACCACCGGATGCAGGGAGACCAGCGCATCGCTCTTTTCCCGTGCGATGTCCAGCAGCGCATCGGCCGCCTCGTCGTCCAGTCCGAACATCTCGATCAGGTTGGCGCGCACGGTCTCCAGCTCCGCGTCCACGAGCTGGAAGTCGGCGCGGCACACCTCCATCATCAACGCCGCTGCCGCGCGCTGCAGCCGTTCCTGTTCGTCGCCGGTCTCGCTGTCACTGCGTTCGGCGCGCATCAGCTGCTGCCAGCGCGCCCGCAACTGCTCGATCATCGTCTGTCTGCTCCCGGTGAAGACCCATCGTTGGGCCATGACCATACCCCCGGGTTCCGCGGCGACCACCCCGGCCGCGGCCCGGTCTCTGGCGGCGTTCCCGCACGGCCCATAATTTGTAGCCATGAACCCGGAACCCGACCTGCTCCTGCTCTCCGGCGGCATCGAAAGCGCCGCCCTGCTGCGCCGATGGTGCGCCGACAACCGCCCCGTCATCGCCGCCTGGGCCGACTATGGCCAGCGCAATGCCGCGCGTGAGCGGGCTGCCGTGCGCGCCCTGGCCGAAGCCGAGGGCGTGCGGCTGGAGACCGTGGAAACCGGGGCCCTGCGCGAGGCGTTCACCCGGCGTTCCGACTGGGTCGGGCATGTCCCGCTGCCGCAGCGCAATCTGCTGATCCTGGCCCTGGCGGTCAACCTGGCCCAGCACCACGGGGCCGGACGCATCCTGCTCGCGCTCAACCGCGAGGACGCCGGGCACGGTCCGGGTAGCCGCGCGGCCTTCCTGCAGGACTTCGGCTCGCTGGCCGCCCGGCTGGTTCCCGGCCTGTCGGTGGCCGCCCCGCTGCAGGAACTCGGCAAGGCCGATATCATCCGTCGGGGCGCAGAGGACGGGGTGCCGTGGGGCCTGACCTGGAGCTGCCTGCTGGGTCAGGAACGCCATTGCGGCCGCTGCCCCCAGTGCCACGCCCGCCAGGCCGCCTTCACCGCCGCCGGCGTCCCCGACCCGACCGACTACCGCCAGCCACCCGGACCACGGACACCATGACCGAAGAAACCCCGCGCCACATCCTCGAACGCCTGGAAATCGCCATCCTGACCGGCGAGACCCTGCAGCTGCACTGGGCCGGACCCGATGACGGGCCCGATGCCGGGCGCGCCTGGATGGGCCGCGTGACCCCGCGCGAGGTCACCGCGGACGACCACGGGCATCACTGGCTGGAAGGCACCTGCGAGGACGAGACCGTGCACATCCGCCTGGACCGGATCCGCAACATGCCCACGCCGGTCAAGTGAGCCCGTCCAGCAGATCCGACAGGTCCTCCAGCAGCACCCGGTCATCGCTTGTCATCGGGGTGCCGCTCTCGTCCGGGTAGCGCATGCCGCGCAGCTGGGCGATGCCCGCCCGGTGCGCGCTGGCAAGCGCATGCAGGTTGTCGTCGACCAGCAGGGTGCGCGCAGGGTCGTGGGGTGCCACCGCCTGCAGGCGCTCCCAGAAGGTCGCGTCCTCCTTGGCACAGAACAGGTCATGGGCGGAGACAATGCGGTCGAGATGGTCCCCGATCCCGGTCAGGCGGTGCTTGAAGGCATACACCTCGGGATGCGCGTTGGTCACCAGCACGCGCTCGCGCCCGCTGGCCGCGATCCGGTCCAGGACCTCGACGGCGCGCGGCTTGATCGCGACGTGGTGGGCCAGCTCGCGCTTGAGCGCGAGCACATCGAGACCGGTGAAATGCGTCCAGTGGTCGACGCAGTACCACTCCAGGCGCCCGCGCACCCGCTGCATCTCGTCTTCCAGCCGCCGCCGGGCGCATTCCGGGTCATCGGGCTGGCAGCGCATGTATTCCTGCGGGATCAGCTCCCCCCAGAACCGGTTGTCGAAGTGCAGGTCCAGCAGCGTGCCGTCCATGTCGAACAGCACGGTATCCACCCGCGACCAGTCCACCGGCGTGGCGGGCGTCTCGGGATTTTTCGCGCGGGTCTGCGAGTCCATGGGATGTGGGGAAGCAACGACGGGATTGACGATGCACAGAATAACCGAAACACGAACGGCACGCGGACCCGGCGCGATTGCGACGGGGCTGATCCTGGCCCTGGGCGGTGCCCTGGCGACGGCACCCGCCATGGCCATGGATCCGGATGACCCGGACTACGACCCGCTGGAGGACGACAGCCTGTGGGAGGACGGCCCCCCGGGCCCCGGTCAGGTGGATCCCGAGGACGCCCAGACCACCAGCCCGGAACTGCGGATCTACGCCGAGCCGCCGGAAGAGCGCGACACACCGCTGCATCACCACGACAACCACCTGACCCTCGACGAAGACAGCCTGAACGACGGATGGGTGCGGCTGCGCCAGTGCCATAGCGGCCTGGCCGAGATCAGCCGCATGTCCATCGTGTACAATGAGCCGAACATCCGGGGCCTGCGGGTGGCCAGCGCCGGCGAGGTCGAAGATGCCTGGGCCGAGGACGACCGGGTCGTCGTCATCGGCGTCACCGAGGCCTCGGAGCTGTGTGTCGAGGCCGAGATGCGAGTGGTGGAAAATGTGGGCAACGGGGAGTACGTGCTGGAGAACGGCCCGTTCATGCGCCGTTTCCTGGATGGCTATTTTCCCATGCGCGTCACCCTGACGCTGTCCTGGGGCGATCTGGACCTGGCACTGGAAGAGACCACCCCCGAACGGCAACCCGGTGTGGACGTCCGGAGTTTCGAACACGGCATGATCCTGGACACCACCTTCGAAGGCGAGCTGGAGACCCGGATCCGCCTGAGCCACGACGAGTGACCCGCGTCCGGGGGGCGCCTGCCCCCGGATGCCCCGACCAATGGACCCGCAATGAGCCGCGACAAGCCCGCCGTCCACGAACGCCGCACGGTGGCCCGCAGCCGCCTGTTCGAAGTGGAGGAGCTTAACCTGGAATTCAGCAACGGGGCCCATGCCTGTTTCGAGCGCCTGGTCAGCCGCGGCAACGGGGCCGTGATCATCGCCCCGGTCCGCGACGACGGCCAGGTGCTCCTGATCCGCGAATACGCGGCCGGGACCCACCGCTACGAGCTCGGCCTGCCCAAGGGGCGCATGGAATACGGGGAGGAGATCGTCACCGCGGCCAATCGCGAGATCATGGAGGAGGTCGGTTATGCCGGCCGTCGGCTGACGGCGATGGGCAGTCTGACCGTGGCCCCCGGCTACATGAGCCATCAGACCCACCTGGTCCTGGCCGAGGATCTCTACGAGCAGCGTGCCGAAGGTGACGAACCCGAAGCGATCGAGGTCGTACCCTGGCCCCTGGATGCCCTGGAGGAACTGGTGCAGCGCGAGGACTGCACCGAAGCCCGTTCCATCGCCGCCCTGTACATGATTCGCGAACATCTGAGGAATCGATCTTGACCGACAATGCATCCGTTGCCGTGCCCGAAGACGCGGCCCTGTCCGCCCTGCTCAATGAAGTCAGCGCCGTGGCCGAGGACGCCGGCCGGGCGATCCTCGAGGTCTACGAGACCCGCTTTGCCGTCACCGAGAAGGACGACCGCTCGCCGCTGACCGAGGCCGACCTGGCCGCGCATCGGGTGATCAGCGACGGCCTGCGCGAGATCGCCCCGCAGTGGCCGGTGCTGTCGGAGGAAGGCCAGGACATCCCGTTCGCGACCCGCCGCACCTGGGGCACCTACTGGCTGATCGACCCGCTGGACGGCACCCGCGAGTTCGTCAAGCGCAGCGGCGAGTTCACCGTCAACATCGCGCTGATCCACAACCACGAACCGGTGCTGGGCGTGGTCTGGTGCCCGGTGCTGCAGCGCCTGTACGCCGGACAGGCCGACGGCGAGGCCTTTCGCCGTGACGCCGACGGGCCGCGGACGCCCATCCGCGTGGACCGGCCGCGCTCCCCGGAAGAAACGGTCCGGGTGGCCGGCAGCCGCTCGCACGGCGCCGAACGCCTGAACGCGGTACTGGAACGCCTCGGCCCGCACGAGCTGGTCAGCCTCGGCAGCTCGATGAAGCTGTGCCTGGTCGCCGAAGGCAGCGCCGACATCTACCCGCGCCTGGGACCGACCTCGGAGTGGGATACCGCCGCCGCCCACGCCGTGGTGCGCGCGGCCGGCGGCCGCGTCACCGACCTCGACGGCAACGACCTGCGCTACAACACCCGCGACAGCCTGCTGAACCCCGAATTCCTGGTCTGCAACGGCGACCCCGCCGACTGGCTCGCCCGCCTCGGACTGCCCGACGCCGCGTAAAGCGCGCTCAGCGCGCCGGCGGGTCCAGCAGGTCGCGCACCCGGGTGGAGATCTCCTCCACCGAGCGCTCGGTCACGTCCAGCTGCGGGATCTCCCAGACCTCAAGGAAGGTCGCGATCGCGCGGGTCTCGGAGCGGCACTGCTCCAGACTGGCGTAACGGCTGCCCGGGCGCCGCGCCTCGCGGATCTGGGCCAGACGCTGCGGATGAATGGTCAGCCCGACCATGCGCCCTTCCAGCCCGCGCAGGGGCTGCGGCATGTGCGGCGTCCCCCCGTGATCCAGGTCCTCCGGCACCAGCGGGTAATTGGCCGCGAACAGGCCGTAGTGCATCGCCAGATACAGGCTGGTGGGGGTCTTGCCCGACCGCGATGCCCCCAGCAGCACCACGTCGGCCACCGCCAGATCGGTACTGGCCAGGCCGTCGTCGTGCGCCAGGGTGTAGTTGAGGGCATCGATCCGGCGGTCGTAACGTTCGGCATCGCCGCGCCCGTGGGCCCGCCCCGGCATCGCTTCGGCCTGCGCCCCCAGGATCGCCTCCAGGCGTCCCAGATGTTCCCCGAGCACGTCGATCACCGGCACCGGGCAGTTCTCCAGCTGCGCCCGCAGCTGCCCATCGGCCAGGGTCGCCACCACCAGCGCCGGTTGCGGCCCCTGCTCGATGCGCGCGAACGCCGACGACAGACGCCCGGGTGACTGCACGAACGGAAGACGGTGCCAGTCCGGCGCCAGCGCCGGGAACTGGGTGAACAGCGAGCGCGCCAGGGTTTCCGCAGTGATCCCGGTGCCGTCGGATACCAGGTACACCTGCGGGCAGCGCGGTTCGCCCGAAGCAGCCGGGTCGCCGCCCGCCATGCCCGTTACCCCCGGCCGCCCGCCTGACGCAGCTGCGCCAGGCTCTTCCAGGTGGAGATCAGCGCATCCGGGTTGAGCGACAGCGAGTCGATACCCTGTTCCATCAGCCAGCCGGCCAGCTCGGGGTAGTCCGACGGCGCCTGGCCGCAGATCCCCACGTACTTGCCCTTGCGCCGCGCCGCCTGGATGGCCAGCGCCAGCAGCTGCTTCACGGCCTCGTCGCGCTCGTCAAAGGAGTCCGCCACCAGCCCGGAGTCGCGGTCCACGCCCAGCGTCAGCTGGGTCAGGTCGTTGGAGCCGATGGAGAACCCGTCGAAACGCTCGAGGAAGGCATCCGCCAGCAGGGCGTTGGACGGGATTTCGCACATCATCACGACCTTCAGGCCGTTCTCGCCGCGCTTCAGGCCTTCCTCCTCCAGCACCTGCAGGACGTCGTCGGCCTCCTTCAGGGTGCGCACGAAGGGCACCATGATCTGCACGTTGTCCAGGCCCATCTCGTCGCGTACCCGGCGCAGCGCCTCGCATTCCATCGCGAACGCCGGGCGGAACACCGAGGCGCGGTAGCGCGAGGCGCCGCGGAACCCCAGCATCGGGTTCTCTTCCTCCGGCTCGTGGCCGGCCCCGCCGATCAGGTGGGCATATTCATTGGACTTGAAGTCCGACAGCCGCACGATCACCGGCTCCGGCGCGAAGGCCGCCGCCAGGGTCGCCAGGCCTTCCGACAGCTTGCGCACGAAGAACTCGCGCGGGCCGTCATCGAAGCCGTGCAGGCGCTCGGCGATCCGTTCGCGCACCGCCGGCTCGAGGCGCTGCGGATCCTCGGCATAGTCCAGCAGTGCCAGCGGATGCACGCCGATGGTGCCGTTGATGATGAACTCCAGCCGCGCCAGGCCGATGCCCGCATGCGGCAGCTGCGAGAAGGCGTAGGCGCGCCCGGGGTTGGCGACGTTGAGCATCAGCTTGAGCGGCAGCTCCGGCAGCTCCTCCGGGCTGGCCTGCTCCACCTCGAAGGGGATGTGGCCCGGGTACACGTAACCGTCGTCGCCCTCGGCGCAGGACACCGTGGCCTCGAAGCCGTCGCTCAGCTTTTCGGTGGCATCGCCGCAGCCGACCACCGCCGGCACGCCCATCTCGCGCGCGATGATCGCCGCGTGGCAGGTACGCCCGCCGCGGTTGGTCACGATGGCCGCGGCGCGTTTCATGATCGGCTCCCAGTCGGGGTCGGTCATGTCCGCCACCAGGATGTCGCCCTCTTCCATGCGGTGCATCTCGTCGGGCGACTCCAGCACCCGCACCACGCCGCTGCCGATGCGCGAACCGATCGCGCGCCCGGTCACCAGCGGCTCGACGTCATGCTCGCCCAGCCGGTAGGTCTCGCCACCGCCGACCTCCACCCGGCTCTCCACCGTCTCCGGGCGCGCCTGCACGATGAACAGCTCGCCGGTCTCGCCGTCCTGCGCCCACTCGATGTCCATCGGCCGGCCGTAGTGCTGCTCGATCGCCACCGCAAAACGGCCCAGCTGCTCCGCGTCGGCATCCGACAGGCAGAAACGCCGGCGCAGCTCCTCCGGGGTATCCTCGGTCTGCGTGCCGTCCTCGGTGAGCACCATGCGGATCGCCTTGGTGCCCAGCGTGCGCCCGATCACCGCGCGCTTGCCGGCGGCCAGCGCCGGCTTGTACACCTGATATTCGTCGGGGTTCACCGAGCCCTGCACCACGGTCTCGCCCAGGCCCCAGGCGCCGGTGATGAACACCGCGTCACGGAAGCCGGTTTCGGTGTCGAGGGTAAAGATGACCCCGGAGGCGCCGATGTCCGAGCGCACCATGCGCTGTACCCCGGCGGACAGCGCCACCTCGTCGTGGGCAAAGCCGTTGTGCACGCGGTAGGCGATGGCACGGTCGTTGTACAGGCTGGCAAAGCACTCGCGCACCCGCTGCAGCAGGGCCTCGATGCCGCGCACGTTGAGAAAGGTCTCCTGCTGCCCGGCGAACGAAGCCTCGGGCAGATCCTCGGCAGTGGCCGACGAGCGCACCGCCACCGGCACGTCCTCGCCCAGCTTCGCGTAATGCTCGCGGATCGCGTCTTCCAGCTCCGCGGGCAGCGGGGAGGCCTCGATCCAGCCGCGCACCTCGCGGCCGGCGGCGCGCAGGGCCTCGATGTCGTTGATGTCCAGCCCGGCCAGCCGCTCCTGGATGCGGGCATCCAGCCCGTCGCGCGCCAGGAACGTGCGAAACGCCGAGGCAGTGGTGGCGAAACCGCCCGGCACCCGCACCCCGGCGGCCCCCAGCTGCCCCAGCAGCTCGCCCAGCGAGGCGTTCTTGCCACCGGTCTCGGCAACATCGTTCATGGTCAGGTCGGCGAGGTCGATCACCCAGCTCATGGCCGGCTCCTTGATTGTGTGAATCGGGTCGGGGCGGCGCAGGCGGACATACCGTATCCTCGAGGACTCTTCCCTGCACCCTTGCGGACGGTATGCATCTGCCCATCAGTGTACTCAAAACGGCCACGGTTTTTGTGGCCCTGCTGGCGCCCGTGGCGTGGCTCCCCGCGACCGCCGGAACGCCCTCTTCCCTGACCATCCTCGGCACGGTCGAGAACGCCGGCATCCTCCAGGAGGACATCACCCTGGAAGCGCGCCTGGATACCGGCGCCACGTCTTCGTCCCTCAACGCGCTGCAGCAGGAAACCTTCGAGCGCGATGACGAGAAGTGGATCCGTTTCGAGATCGTCGATCCGGAGGACGCGGACGCACGCATCACCCTGGAACGCCCGATCGAGCGCAGTGCCCGCATCCGTCAGCATAGCGGCGAACTCGATGAACGGCACGTCGTGCGCCTCGAACTGTGCCTCGGCGACCGGAAGATCGAAGCCGACACCACCCTGGTGGACCGCACGGAACTCACCTACCAGCTGCTGGTGGGCCGCAGCCACATGGCCGGGCACATCCTGGTGGACTCCGGCAACGAACACCTGCTGCCACCGGACTGCCCGACGGACGAAGACAGCACTGACGCCGTCGAATGAAACGGTTCCATCTGCCCCTGCTGATCCTGCTCCTGCTGGGGGCGGGGTTCGGCATCTTTCTCTACAAGGCCACCCTGCTCGACATGCCCCTGCAGCCGGGTGCGACGGCCGACACCTGGGTGGTGGAATCGCGCATCCGCTTCCAGCCAACCGGCGGGGCGGCCGAAGTCCGGCTGCGCATCCCCGAACGGCTCCCAAACTTCGCCCGGCTGGACGAGAACTTCATATCCCGGGGCTACGGCCTGACCACCTCGCACGGCACGGATGACCGCGTCGCGCAGTGGACCTCGCGCGACCCGCGCGGAGAGCAGACGCTCTATTACCGCACCACGCTCTATCGCGACGCCAGCGCCGGCCCCCATGCGGAGTACCCCGGACCGGTGGCACCCCGCGAATGGGACGAACCCTTCGATTCGGCCGCCGAAGCCCTGATCCAGAGCGTGCGCGAACGCTCCTCCGGCATCCAGAGCTTTGCCACGGTGCTGGTCCGGGACCTGGGAGGCGCGGGAGCGGACGGCAGCGCGTCGCTGTTCGTGATGGATGACGGCGACCGCGAACTGCGCACGCAGACCCTGATCGACCTGCTCTCCGTCGCCCGCATCCCCGCCCGCGCGGTCACGGTCATCCCGCTGCGCGACGGGCATCGCAATATCGAGCCGGAGACCTGGCTGGAGGTGCACAACACCGAACGCTGGGTTCCGGTGCATCCGCTGAACGGCAACATCGACTACCCCGACGACGTGGTGGTCTGGAGTCATGGCGACGCGCCGATCCTCGAGGTCCGTAACGGCACCGGAGAAGAACTTCGCTTCGCGGTGACCCGCAGCGTGCAGGACGCGCTGGGCACCGCTCAGCGTCTGGGGGAGACCCTGGACACCCGCATCCTCGATTTCTCGCCGCTGGAACTGCCGCTGGGCACGCAGAACACCTATCGCGTGCTGCTGATGGTCCCCCTGGGAGCGATGATCATCGTGCTGCTGCGCAACGTGATCGGCATCCAGACCTTCGGCACGTTCATGCCGGTGCTGATCGCCCTGTCCTTTCGCGAGACCCAGCTGCTGGCCGGAGTCATCCTGTTCACCCTGATCGTCTCGCTCGGACTGGCGGTGCGTTTCTACCTGGAACACCTGCGGCTCCTGCTGGTACCCCGCCTGGCCGCCGTGGTCAGCGTGGTGATCATGCTGATGCTGGCGCTCTCGATCCTGGCCCACCACCTGGGACTGGAACGCGCGCTGGCCCTGTCGCTGTTCCCGATGGTGATCCTGGCGATGACTATCGAGCGCATGTCGGTGGTGTGGGAGGAACACGGCCCGGCGGACGCGATCTCCCAGGGGGTCGGCAGCCTGATCGTGGCGGCCGCGGCCTATGGCCTGATGGCCAGTCGCCAGCTCGAGCACCTGCTGTTCGTGTTCCCCGAACTCCTGCTGGTCATCCTCGCCGTGACCCTGCTGCTCGGGCGTTACACCGGCTACCGCGTGACCGAGCTGTTCCGCTTCGGGAAGATGCAGGACGCCCTGAGGAAACCCGACTGATGGGCGGCTGGTGGCCCCGTTTCGTGCGCCCGTCGACCCTGCGCCGGCAGGGCATCCTCGGCATGAATGCACGCAACGGCCTGTACATCGCCGAATACAACGCACGGCGCCACTATCCGCGCGTGGACGACAAGCGGATGACCAAGCAGCTGGCCAGCGCCGCCGGCCTGGCCGTGCCGGAGCTCATCGGTGTCATTCACAGTCACCACCAGCTGCGCGGCCTGGAACGGCAACTGCGCGAATATGCGAACGGTTTCGTCATCAAACCGGCCCATGGCGCGGCCGGCGACGGGATCATGGTGATCTCCGGCTGGCGCGGTGAGCGGCTCCGCCGGGCCGGCGGGCGCATGCTCGAGATCAGCGAGCTGCAGGACCATGTGTCCGGGATCCTGTCCGGGATGTACAGCCTCGGCGGGCGTCCGGACGTGGCACTGATCGAGGAACGCGTGGAGTTCTCCGAGGTCTTCGCCGAGGTGACCCATACCGGCGTTCCGGACATCCGCACGGTGGTCTATCGCGGATACCCGGTAATGGCCATGCTGCGCCTGCCGACGCAGGAATCGGACGGCAAGGCCAACCTCCACCAGGGGGCGGTGGGCACCGGCATCGACCTCGCAAGCGGACACACCCTGGGCGGCGTGCAGCACAACCAGCCCGTATGGGTCCACCCGGACACCGAGGCCAGCCTGGTGGACCTGGCGATCCCGGGGTGGGACAAACTCATGGAACTCGCCGCGGGCTGCTACGAACTCAGCGGCCTCGGCTATCTGGGCGTCGACGTGGTCATCGACCGCCGCCACGGCCCGCTGATTCTGGAGCTCAACGCCCGGCCGGGGCTGGCGATCCAGATCGCCAATGGCGAAGGCCTTCGCCCCCGCCTGCGCGCGGTCGACGAACACATTCGCAAGACCGCCGAAGAACCCCAGGCGGCACGTGCGGCCTGGGCCGCCGCCCGTTTCGGCTGCCGCCCCGCCGGCTTCGGCGCCGTACCGCACGAACGCCACGCCGACTGACGCTGCCCCCCGCCTCGTGCGGGCAGACGCTGCGTGGCAGAATTGGCGGCCCTGTCTCCCGACCGCCGCCCGATCTTCGGCGGGCAACACGCCATGGATCCCGAGAACACGCATTCCGCCTTCTTCGAACACGCCCCGGTCGGCATGGCAGTGGTGGACGCCGACGGGTGTCTGCGCGCCGCCAACCGGCGCCTGTCCGGGCTGCTGGACCGGGAAGCGGACGTCCTCGTCGGGCAGACGCTGACGGTGTGGTTGGCCTTCGCCGAGGCCGACCGGGTGGCAGCCGCGATCCATTCGCTCATTCACGACGACACCGGCGAGTGGCGCGACGAATGCCGCCTGCTCCCCCGGCAGGGCCCGCCGCTGTGGGTGGAACTGGCGCTGAGCCGCCTGCCCGACGCCGACGATGGCGCCGCGCGCCTGGCCCTGACCGCCACCGACATCGACGCACGCAAGGCCAGCGAGGCCGAGCGCGACGAACTCGAACATTTCTACCAGCAGACGTTCACCAACAATGTCGCGGTCAAGCTGCTGATCGACCCGGACGACGGCCGCATCGTCGACGCCAATCCCGCCGCGGAAACCTTCTACGGCTGGTCGATCGAAGAGCTGAAAAACCGCCCCATCCAGGCGATCAACACCCTCTCCGCGGAGGAGGTGCGGACCGAGATGGAACGGGCCGCTGAGGAGGAGCGGCTGTACTTCCGCTTTCGCCACCGCGTCGCGAGCGGTGAGATCCGCGACGTGGAGGTCTATTCCGGCCCGGTGTGGCTGCGCGGCAAGCGCTATCTGCACTCCATCATCCACGATGTCACCGAACACCATCGGGCCGAACGCGAACAACGGGAGCTGCTGCAGATCCTGGAAGCCGCGCCCGATTTCATCGGCATGGCCGACCCCGATGGCCGCATCCTGTACCAGAATCCTGCATTCGACCGCGCCCTGGGCCTGACCGGACGGGCGACGCCGGGCGAACGCGCCATCGACGATTTCCATCCCGAGCCCGTACGCCGGCGAGTAAAGGAAGAGGCCCTGCCGACCGCGGCACGCGATGGTGTGTGGCGGGGCGAGACGGAACTGCGCACGGCGGACGGCAAATCGCTCCCGGTGTCCCAGACCATCGTGGCGCATCGCGACGACACGGGGGCGGTGCATCGCTACTCCACCATCCTCCACGACATCTCTGCGATCCGCGCCGCCGAGGCCTTCCGCAACCAGCTGCTGGAAAGCCTCGCCGAAGGGGTGTTCGGCCTGGACCGTGAAGGCCGTTACACCTTCCTCAACCCGGCGGCCTGCCGCCTGCTGGGATACGAACGGGAGGCCGATGCCCTGGGTCTGGCATCCCACGAGACCTCCCGTCACAGCCACGCCGACGGCAGCCCCTACCCGCTGGAAGACTGCCCGATCTACCGCGTGCTGCAGACCGGCAAGCCGCTGGAGGCCTGGGAGGACGTCTTCTGGCGCCCCGACGGGCATGCCTTCCCGGTGCTGGTCTACGCCGCCCCCCTGCACGGTTCAGAAGGTGAACCGACCGGGGCGGTGGTGTCCTTCCAGGACATCAGCGAGCGCAAGGCCGCGCGCCAGCGCATGGAGACCCTGCTGCAGACCAGTCCGGCGGTGATCTACACCATGGATCCCGCCGGGTTCGCCACCATGACCTACCTCAGTAACAACGCCGAGGCCGTGATCGGCTGGCGGCCGGAGGAGGTGACCGGCAACCCGCGCTGGCTGGAGCACCACATCCATCCCGATGACCATGCCGCCAACATTGAAGCCGTGGGGGCCTGGCTGGCCGCGGGGGCGCGTGGCACCTGTCGCCTCCAGTACCGCCAGCGCCACGGTGATGGTCACTGGATGCACATCGAGGACCAGCTGGTCGCGCTGCGCGACGGGCAGGGTCGGGTCAAGGAACTGGTGGGCGCATTCCAGGACGTCAGCGACCGCGTGGAGAGCGAAACCCGCCTGCGCACCATCGCCCGTCACCTGCCGGGCGCCCTGTATCAATACCGCGAGGATGCCGACGGCACCCCCGGATTCCCGTATTTTGGCGAAGGCCTGGAGCAGCTCACCGGCCTCCTGCCCTCGGAGGCTACCGGGGATGCCGCACGTCTGTTCTCGCGCATTCCCGCGGAGGACCTGGAGGCGCTCCGCGCCAGCGCGGTCCGTTCGCGGGAGACCCTCGAACCCTGGCAGCAGCACTTCCGTGTGCGACACCCGCAACGGGGCGAGGTATGGCTGGACGGCCGGGCCACCCCGGAACGCCAGGACGACGGCAGCACGGTCTGGAACGGGGTGCTGGTGGACATCACCACCCGGGTCGCGGCCGAGCAGGCGCTGCGTCAGCGCGAGGCGGAGCTCAACCAGGCGCAGCGGATCGCGCGCATGGGCAGCTGGGTCTCGGATTTCCGCGTGAACGAGATCCGCTGGTCGGACGAGATCTACCGCATCTTCGGCCGCCAGCCGGAAGACGGCCCGGTGACCCACGAGACCTTCATGGAGACGGTCCATCCACATGACCGCGCGGCAGTACAGGCGGCGCTGGAGGCCTCGTTCGCCGGCGAACCCTACGACATCGTGCACCGCGTGGTCCGGTCGGACGGCGAGGTCCGTACCGTGCGCGAGCGCGGCCACACCGAGTTCGACGACACCGGCCAGCCGATCCGCATGCTGGGCACGGTGCAGGACATCACCGAACAGCGCCAGCTGGAGGACAGCCTGCGGCGTCTGGTCTCGATCCTCGACAGCACCCCGGACGTGGTCTCGATGCACGGCCCGGACGGGGCGATGCTCTACCTCAATGCCGCCGGCCGCCGGCTGATGGGCCTGCCGGAGCCCGAGCTCGCCGACCACTGGGACCCCGAGACCGGCTGGAACCGCGCCGGGCTGCCGGGCGAGATGGACACCGTGGAAGGCACCATCGAGCGCGTGCATCCGCCCTGGGCGCTGGAGCGCGTCCGCGAGGAGGCCCTGCCGGCCGCGATGGAACACGGCCTGTGGCAGGGCGAGACCGCGCTGCTGGATGGCGAGGGCCGCGAACGACCGGCGTCGCAGGTGGTGCTGATCCATCGCGACGCGGATGGTGCGATCGCCCAGACCTCGACGATCATCCGCGACATCACCGAGCGCAAGCGCATCGAGATGGAGCTGGAACGCTCCAATGCCGAGCTGGAGCAGTTCGCCTACGCGGTCTCGCACGACCTGCAGGAGCCGCTGCGCATCATCAACAGCTACCTCGGGCTGCTGGAGCGGCGCCATGCCGAGGCACTGGACGACAAGGCCCGGCGCTACATCGACACCGCCACCGACGCGGCCGCGCGCATGCGGCAGATGATCCAGGACCTGCTGGAGTACTCCCGTGTTCAGCGCATGGGCGAGGCCTTCGCGCCGGTGGCGCTGGACCGCGCGCTGGACGACGCCAGCGACAACCTGCAGGCCGCGATTGCGGACAGCGGGGCCCGCATCACCCGCGAGGCGCTGCCCACGGTGCAGGGGGACGCCGGCCAGCTGATGCGGCTGCTCCAGAACCTGCTGTCCAACGCCATCAAGTACCGCGCCCCCGAAACCACCCCGGAGATCCACGTGGGCTGCACGGACCGGGGCGATCACTGGGAGATCCGCGTCACCGATAACGGCATCGGCATCGATCCGGAACAGATCGGACGCATCTTCCAGGTCTTCCAGCGCCTGCATGGCCGTGGCGAGTACGAGGGCACCGGCGCCGGGCTGGCGCTCGCCCGGCGAATCGTCGAGCGCCACGGCGGGCAGATCCGGGCCGAGTCCGAAGGCGAGGGGCACGGCACGACGTTCTGCTTCACCCTCCCGCGGCAACCAGTGGGTGCGGCTGCCCCCGAGTGAACTCCAGCGCGGAGCGACGGGACAATCGCATTGGCCACAGGGCAATCGATAGACTACCGTCAACTTCAGAATTGCCAGCACCGGACCGTAACCGATGAAACCCGTCACCATCCTCCTGGCCGAAGACTCGCCGGAAGACGTCGAGCTCCTGCAGGAAGCCTTCGAGCACCATCAATTCTCGGCCGACCTGCGCCCGGTACGCGACGGGGTGGAGGCCATGGCCTATCTGCGCGGCGAAGGTCCGTACGCCGACGCACCCCGGGCCGACCTGCTGCTGCTGGATCTCAACATGCCCCGCATGGACGGCCGTCAGGTGCTGGCCGCCGTCAAGAACGATCCGCAGCTGCAGACCCTGCCGATCGTAGTCCTGACCACCTCCTCGGCACCGGACGACGTCGTGCACTCGTACACCCATCGGGCCAATGCGTTCCTGACCAAACCGGTGGATTTCGACGAGTTCCTCGAACTGATCGGTAACCTGGGCGTTTTCTGGATCGACACCGTCTGCCTGCCTTCGCGCGCGGGCCTGCCCCCGTCGGACCCGTCCCGGATGTGCCCATGACCCGGCATCGGCTCCTGCTGGTCGAGGACAACCCGGCCGACGCCGACCTGGTCGAGGACCTGCTGGAGGAAGTCGCCGACCCGGGGTACACGGTGGAACGCGCCGGCCGCCTGGATCAGGCCCTGCAGCTGCTGAAGGAGCGCCCCTTCAGCGTTGCCCTGCTGGACCTGGGACTGCCCGACTCCCAGGGCCTGGACACCCTGCGCCTGCTGCTGAAGGCGAGCGCCGGCGTGCCGGTGGTGGTCATGACCGGCCACCAGGAGCGCGGCACCGGCACCGGGGCGATCCGTCTGGGGGCTCAGGATTTCCTGCCCAAGGACGAGCTGCAGCCCGACCTGCTGTCGCGCGCCCTGCGCTATGCCATGGAGCGCTACCGCAGCCAGCGCGAACTGCGCCTGATGGCCGCCGCCTTCGACAGCGCCCAGGCGATCCTGGTCACCGGCCCCGACGGCCGGATCCTGCGCACCAACCCGGCCTTTACCCGCATTACCGGATACGCCGAGGAGGAGGTCCTGGGCGAAAACCCGCGCATCCTGCAGTCCGGTCATCAGGACCTGGAGTTCTACCACCGCATGTGGAAGGAGCTGCAGACCCGCGGGCAATGGGAAGGTGAAATCTGGAACCGCCGGCGCGACGGGACGGTGTATCCCCAGTGGGAGACCATCAGCGCGGTGCACAACGAGGCCGGCCAGCTCGAATACTACGTTGCGGTGTTCCACGACATCTCGGAGCAGAAGCGCCTGGAGGCGGAACTGGAACGGGAGGCGACGACTGACCGCCTGACCGGCCTGTTCAACCGCCAGCGTTTCGATGCCGAGCTGGAGCGCGCCCTCGCCCGCACCCGGCGCTACGGAAACGACGCGGGCGCCATCCTGTTCGACATCGACCATTTCAAGCGTCTCAACGATACCTGCGGCCACGACGCCGGCGACCGCGTACTGGTCGAGCTGTCGCGCCGGACGACCGACGCCCTGCGCCGGACCGATTTCCTTGCCCGCTGGGGCGGCGAGGAGTTCGTCGTGCTGCTGCCGGAAACCGGCCCCGACGGCGCCCGGCGGATGGCGGAGCGGCTGCGCCGCGAAGTGGCCGCCACAGCGTTCGAGGGGGCGGGGCACGTGACCGTCAGCCTCGGGGTCACCGTCATCCACCCGGACGACGATGCCGATACCCTGCTCAAGCGGCTGGACAACGCGCTCTATGATGCCAAGCACGTCGGCCGCAACAGCGTGGTCTATCATCATCGCGCCCCCGGGGAAGACGCCGACGCCGAGGCCCCGCCGCTGTCGCTGCTGCAGTAAGCGGTCCGGACCGTGTTCGCCCCCGCGCGTGCATATGGATTAAGCTTGGCGGCATGACCACGGCCACCCGCCAGCACACCACCGACGACGCCGCGATCCAGCAGGCCCTGGACGAGGCCGAGCGGGTCTGCACCCGGCGCGGCGCGCGCCTGACCGAGCAGCGCCGCCGCATCCTCGAACAGATCCTGCGCACCGACGGCGTGATCAAGGCCTACGACCTGATCCACGCGCTGTCGTCCGAGGACCGCAGCATCAAGCCGCCGACGGTCTACCGTACCCTCGCCTTCCTGCTGGAGCAGGGCCTGATCCACCGCATCGAAAGCCTTAACGGCTTCGTCGCCTGCAGCCACCCCGGGGAACGCCACGAATCCGCGCTGATGATCTGCGACGGCTGCGGCCAGATCATCGAGTTCCACACCCCGGACACCGCCAGCCATGCCCTGGAGGCCGCCTCGGCCGAGACCGGCTTCGCCATCGAAACCCGCACGGTGGAACTTCACGGCCTGTGCCGCGACTGTCAGTCGACCTGACCTTTCGGCCCGAAGTGCTCCGGGGATGACCGTGCCGCTTTCCAGTCCGGAGTTGCGGGCGTTCGAGCCCGTGCTGCGCGCGGATACCCGGGCCGTGGTGCTGGGCAGTTTCCCCGGGGTCGCCTCGCTGGAGGCGGCCGCCTATTACGCCCATCCGCGCAACCAGTTCTGGCCGATCATGGCGCGCATCCTCGGACCGCCGTTCCCGGAACTGCCCTGGCCCGAGCGCTACGCCCGGCTGCTCGACTGCGGGGTCGGGCTGTGGGACATCTACGGCGCCTGCGCACGCGAGGGCAGTCTGGACAGCGCCATCCGCAACCCGCAGCCCAACGATCTCGGTCGGCTGACACGCGAGGCCCCCGGCCTGCGGCTGATCGTCCACAACGGCGCGGAGAGCGCCCGCCGCATCCGCGAGACCCGGGCGCTGGGCGTGACCGCGGTGCGCCTCCCCTCCACCAGCCCGGCCAATGCCCGACTGGGTCTCGAGGCCAAGCTTGAACGCTGGGCCGAGGCCTTCCGCGAGGCCGGGCTGGGCGCCCCGGCGCCCTGAGCCCCGGCAACCCGCCGCCCCATCGGGTCGATGAACCGCGCCATTGGAATCGGCCACGTTGACACCCAAACGCGGATGCATATAATTCTCACTTAGATGCGCGATTGTTGTCGGACTCTGGCGTGTCGCCGGGACCGGGGCCTCTTCGCTCCCCTGTCTCTCCAACCTCCGCTACGCTTGGCCGCCCGCTGTAACGGGCGGCTCCTTTTTCCCGTTCTCCCTCCCGGCATTGCCCCCACCGGGGTGACGGCCCCTTGTATGGCTCTATTGTTACATTATATCGTTCTTACGCTATTTCGTTACGCTATAACGTCTGAATAGCGATGTACGGAGGCAACCAGTTTTCACAAGGGGAGAAAAGACATGCTGAACGCGCGACACCATCGCAACGCCCTGACGGGCCTGACCGTTCTGGCCTGCGCCACGCCGGCCCTGGCCGCCGCCCAGGCCCCGGACGACTCGGGTTCGGACTGGGGCATGGACATCTCGCTGATCCTGGAAGGGGTCTACTACAACGAGATGAGCGAAGGGGTTCACGAGCCCGCCGGCTTCGACGACGGGCATGACCACGGCCATGATCACGACCACGACCATTCCTTCGACGACGGCTTCAACCTCGGCCACAACGAACTGGTGTTCGAGGCCGACCTGGGCGGCCTGCTGGACGGCACCCTGATGATCGGCTTCGACGACAGCGACATCGAGGTCGAGGAGGCCTATCTGACCACCCGCTCACTGCCGGCCGGTCTCCAGCTGAAGGCGGGCAAATTCCTGTCGGACATCGGCTACATCAACAGCCGCCACGTCCACGACTGGGATTTCGTCGACCGCCCGCTGGTGAACGAATACCTGTTCGGCGACCACGGCCTGCAGGAAATCGGCGTGCAGGGGACCTGGGTCGCACCGACCGAGACCTACACCCAGCTGGGCGTGGAGCTCCTGCAGGGGGATCAGGACGGCGGCATCGCCGCGTTCGATGACGGCCCGGTCTCGGAGAAGAGCGGGCCGCGCATCGCCACCGCTTTCGCCAGGGTCGGGCCCGATTTCGGCCCCGATCATGCCGCCCGGTTCGGCGTCTCCGGCGGCTATGTCACCCAGACCGGGGTGACCGAAATCCATGGTGACCATGGCCACGCCCTTGAAGGCGATGCCTGGTTCGCCGGCCTGGACGCGGTCTACAAATACGACTCCGGCCGTGCCTACGGCCACGGCGACTGGAACGTGAAGGGCGAATATTTCTACGTCCGCCGCAGCCTGGATCAGTTTGACGGCCACGAACACGGCCATGGCCACCACACCCATATGCACTGGGAAGGGACGGACAGCCTGACCGAGAAGCAGGACGGTCTCTATGTCGAGGGCATCTACGGCTTCGCTCCCCGCTGGCAGGCCGGTCTGCGGACCGAAGCCCTCGGTCTGACCAACGACGCGGTCGAGGGCAGCCATCACCACGGGGACGAATACTTCACGATCGAATCGATGGACACCTCGTACCGCCATTCGGCCCAGGTCACCTTCCGTCCGGTGGAGCCGGTGTTCCTGCGCGCGCAGCTCACGCAGAACGACTTCGTCGACGATCATGGCGACCGCGATCGCGGCCTCGAATTCATGTTCCAGGTGAACGTGGCGCTGGGCGCCCACGGCGCGCACCGCTTCTGATCGACCCCTCACGGAGCGCGAGGCCCCGCCACGGGCCTCGCGCAAAGCCTGCATTTTTCAAGGAGTACCCATGAAAAACCGCAAGACCCCGCAGCAACGTCCGGCCATCGGGCTCTCCGCCCTGACCGGCGCCGCACTCGCCACCGCACTGTTCCTGCCCGCGCAGGCCTCCGCGGACGAGCTCAACGTGGTCGCCACGACCTCCAGCCTGGGAGCGCTTGCGCGTGAAATCGGCGGCGACGAAACCCGCGTGCGTGTCCTGGCGGCGCCCGACCGAGACGCCCACTATCTGGATGCCCGGCCCAGCTTCATGGCCGCCCTGCGCAACGCCGACCTGCTGCTGGAACTGGGCGCCGGGCTGGAAGAAGGCTGGCTGCCGGCCGCCACCCGCGGTGCGTCCAACCCGGCCATCAACGAGGGGCAGCCCGGCCATTTCTATGCCGCCGGCAAGGTCGATCTGCGCCGCTCCATCACCCAGGACGGGCCCAACATGGGCCACGTCCATGAAGAGGGCAATCCGCATTTCAATGTCGACCCCCTGCGCATGGCGGAAGTCGGCCTGGCCCTGGGCGAGCGGCTCGCGGAGCTCGACTCCGCCAATGCGGACGTCTATCGCGAACGCGCTGAAGAGACCGCGCAGCGGCTGCGCGAGCATGCCGAAGACCTCGCCGGCGAACTGGCCCCCGACCAGAACATCGTGGTCTATCACGAAGACCTCGACTATCTCGAGGAGTGGCTGCCCGCCACTGTCGTCGGCTACCTCGAACCGGCACCGGGTATCCCGCCCACCGGTCGCCACCTGCAGAGCCTGGTCGGCGAGCTGGAAGGCATGGACGGTCACGTGCTGTACGCCGAGTTCCAGCCGCCGCGCGGGGCCGAATTCCTCGAGCGCGAACTCGGCTGGGACAGCCACGCCGTACCGCTGGATCCGCCCCAGGACGCCGGCCTGGACGGCTACCTCGAGCTGATGGAAACCTGGGCATCCACCTTCCGCACCCGCTAGGCTGCGCGGATGTCCGACTCCCCCGTCATCGAGGCCCGGGCCGCGCGCCCGGGCTTTGACCGCCCCGTCCTCGGGCCGCTCAGTCTTGCGGTCCCGGGCGGGGCACGCTGGGCGCTCACCGGCCCCAACGGGTCCGGCAAGTCGCTGTTGCTCAAGTGCCTGACGGGGCAGGCGCGGGTGCACGGGGGGCGGCTCACTACCGCTCCCGGCACCCGCATCAGCCTGCTGGCCCAGGATCATCCGCGCCCGTACCCATGGCCCCTTTCCGGACACGACTGGTTCCGGGCCATGGGTACGCGCGTGCCCGAACACCCTCGCATCCGGGCGCTGCTGCGCCGGCGTCTGGACCACCTCAGCGGCGGCCAGTGGCAGCTCCTGCGTCTGGCCTCCGTACTGGCACCCGTTGAGGCCGCCGACCGCGACACCGGCCGCCCCCACCTGGTGCTGCTGGACGAGCCCGCCAACCACCTGGATGCCGAGGTCCGCGCCGACGCGGTGGAACTCATCACCGCCCTGCCCGCCAGCGCCACTCTGGTCATGACCAGCCACGACGACGAACTGCTGGGCGCCCTCGGCGTCGAACGCCACCCCCTGCAGGACTACCTCGACGCCCATGACTGATCTGCTGCTGACGCCTTTCGTGGCGGGATTCCTGATCACGCTGGTGCTGGCGCTGGCGGGCAGCGGCCTGTTCCTGCGCGGCTCGGTCTGGCAGGCGCTGGCGCTGGGCCAGTGGGCCGCCGCCGGTGGGGTGCTGGCCTCGGTCCTGCACTGGCCGGTGCTGCCGGTCGCGCTGGCCCTGGGGGCCGGGGTGATGGCCCTGCTGCAAAGGGTCCGCGATGCCGAACGCCTGCCGCTGGCGCTGTTCCTGGGCGGACTGGCCGCGGTCACCCTGCTGGCGGCCAATTTCTCGCAGGCAAGCATCGCAGCGGCCGCGTGGGCCGAGGGGCAGCTGTATTTCGCCGGCCCGGGCGAGCTGGTCGCGGTGGTCGTCGCCGGGGTGGCCAGCGCAGTGCTGTGGCCGTGGCTGCGCCGGGTCTGGCTGCATGCCCAGCTCGCCCCGGACGTTTCCGCCGCGCCGGCACCCCCGACGGTCGCGCGCTGGCTGGAGACCGCATGGCTGGTCGCCGTGATCGTACTCGGGAGCATGGTGCTGGGCATGCCCGCGGCGCTGGCCACCCTGCTGCTGCCGGCCTGGGGGGCGGCCTTTCTGGCCCGCGGCCTGACCGGGGCGCTGCTGTGGACCCAGGGCCTGGCGATCGCAGGCTTCCTGGTCGCCTGGACCATCAGCCTGCCACTGGATCAACCCTTTGCACCGGTGCTGGTGGTCGTGCTGCTGCTTCTGGCTCTGCTGGCCCGGGCGGGCGCCGCCCTGCGGCGCACACACTGATTCTCCGATCTCCCTCTGCAACCAAGGAATGCAACCATGAGTGAAAACCCGCAGGGCTCGGGTACGAGCTCGCCGATCTTTCAGGCCATCGAGCAGATGCAGGGATCGCTGCCCTGGGGCAGCTTTCTCGATGCCGGGACCGGCCGCAAGTCCATCGAGTGGATCACCGAACTCGGCACCGAACGCTGGACCGCCATCACCGCCTCGCAGAACATGGCGCGCACGGTGCAGGAGGCCGCGGGCGACCGGCGCCGGCCACAGGACCGCGTGCTGGTGGGCAACTGGCACTCCGAACACCTGCTGTACGGCGAGCGCTTCGACACCGTCCTGCTGGACTATTTCATCGGTGCCATCGAGGGCTTCTCTCCCTACTGGCAGGAGCAGGCCCTGCACCGTATCCGTCCGCATGTCGGCCAGCGGCTGTACATCATCGGCGTGGAACCCTACGTGCCCAGCGATCCCGACACCGAGGCCGGACGCCTGGTGCGCGAGATCGGCCGCGTCCGCGACGCCTGCCTGCTGCTGAGCGGCAGCATGCCGTACCGCGAGTATCCCTCCCCCTGGGTGCTTCGCCAGCTGGGCCAGGCGGGCTTCCGGGTGATGGAGACGCGCTACTTCCCGATCCGCTACCGCGAACGCTTCGTGAACGGGCAGCTCGACCTCGCGCTGCGCCAGCTGGATCAGTTCACCGATCCGGACACCGCCGAGTCCATGCGCGGCTACATCGAGCAGCTACGCGCCCGTGCCCTGCCCATGGCCCGGCAGAAGGAAGGGCTCAAGTACGGTGCCGACTATCTGATCTCGGCGGAGCCCATGGCCGACCGTCACCGCAGCTTCGAGGACCCGCTGCAGCGCTTCTACGGTCAGGCCGGAGAACAGGCCGGAGAACAGGAATAGCCCTGCTGCCCGGCCTCAGGCCCCGCGCGGCGGCCGCTCGACCCGCGCCACCGCATCGTGCGCATGCAGGCTCTCCTCGTGGCGCACGTGGATGCGGTAACCGCGCGCCCCGAACGGGGCCTCCAGGGCCTCGTCGAGACGCCGCGCGGCATCCTCGCAGAACATCGGGTTCGCACCGTTGGCCACCGCAAACGCCTGCTCGTCGGCGCGCTTGACCGCGGTCTGCAGCGCGGTGCCCAGCGCCTGCTCGACCCGATCGACCAGAAAGCGGAACGGAAAGGTCTCGGCATCCGGCCGCAGGCCCACCTCCACCCACGCCCGGCTGCGCTGGCTGTGCGGTGTCGCCATGATGCCCGCCTCGCTGCCCAGCCATTCACGCAGCCGGTCCGGATCCGGCGGCGCCGTCCCGAAGTCCTGATCATAGCGTTCCTGGATGGCCTGGCGGGCGAGTGCCGCCGAGCAGGGACAGGTCGAGGAATACCCGATCTCGATCCCGAGGCGGATCTGCGTACCGCGGTCGTCCTTTTCCGTATCCACGCGAAACGGATACGCCTTCCAGCCCGCCAGGGGGCTGACCATGGCCGGCCGTTCCAGCAGTGCCTCGCCCTCCAGCGAGAGCGCGGCGCGCCCCGACAGATCTTCGTGCGACTCGAGGAACGCATCCAGCACGTGGTCCAGCCGCGCGCAGTCCAGCTCGCGGTGGATCAGCATGCGCAGGGCCAGGTAGAGCCGCGACATGTGGATGCCGCGGGCCTTCGGATCGTCCAGGCTGACCCCGGCATCGGCGCGCGCGGCGACCGGCTGCCCGGCCACCTGCAGGGGCAGTGCGATGCGCTCCATGCCCACCCAGTCCAGGGTCGAGGCGCGACGCGACGTCCCGGTCGCCACGTCCGGCAGGTCTGTGCTCCAGTGTTCGCTGGCTGAATCCATGGTGTCTCCCGCAAGGGTCGGGTCACCGGCGCGGGGCCGTTGTGACCGTGCATCAGTAACGTTATAGTGTAACGCCATGAGCGAGACGATCCATAACATCCCACGCACCGAAGACGAGCTCCTCGCGATGCCCGAGGAGGCTTACATGAACCCGCAGCAGCTCGAGTTCTTCCGCGCACGCCTGCAGGCCATGCGTGAACAGGTCCTCGACGATATCGAGCAGGTGCGCAGCGATCTGCGCCAGAGCAGTCAGGCCGCGGACGAACTGGACCGCGCCAGCGAAGAGGAAAACCGCCAGCTCGAACTGCGGATTCGGGGACGCGAGAACCGGCTGCTGAGAAAGATCGACGAAGCCCTCTATCGCATCGAGACCGGCGATTACGGCTTCTGCGAGCAGACCGGGGACCCCATCGGCCTGCCCCGACTCCTGGCCCGCCCCACCGCCACGCTGAGCGTGGAGGCCAAGGAGCGCATGGAAGCGACCGAACATCTGTTCCATGAGTGACATCCAACACAATCCCCGGGAGCCCGCCATGACCGAACGTCTGCCCGTCACCGTCCTTTCCGGATTCCTCGGCGCCGGCAAGACCACCGTCCTCAACCATCTGCTGCACAATCAGGAGGGGCTCAAGATCGCCGTGATCGTCAACGACATGAGCGAGATCAACATCGACGGCGCGCTGGTGCGAGGCGACCACGTCGACCACGGTGATCAGGGCGGCGTCTCGCGCACCGACGCCCGCACCGTGGAGATGAGCAACGGTTGCATCTGCTGCACCCTGCGCGACGACCTGCTGGTGGAGGTACGCCGCCTGGCCGAATCCGGCCAGTACGATTACCTGCTGATCGAGTCCACGGGCATCTCCGAACCAATGCCGGTGGCCAGCACCTTCGCCTTCCGCGACGAGAACGATGCCTCGCTGGATGACGTCGCGCGCCTCGACACCATGGTCACGGTGGTGGACACCGCCTCCCTGCTGCAGGACTACGCCTCCCCCGACGACCTGAGCGACCGCGGCGAGTCGCTGGGCGAGGACGACGAACGCACCGTCGTCGACCTGCTGGTCGACCAGATCGAGTTCGCCGACGTCATCCTGCTGAACAAGATCGACCGCGCCACCGACGAACAGCGCCGCCAGGCGCATCGCGTAGTGCGGGCCCTGAACCGTAATGCACACGTAATCGAGATCGACCATGGACGAGTGCAGCCGCGCGAACTCCTCGGCACCGGACGCTTCGATTTCGACCGCGCGGCCCAGGCCCCCGGCTGGGCGCAGGAACTGATGGGCAACCACACTCCCGAAACCGAGGAGTACGGGATCCACAGCTTCGTCTATCGGGCGACCCGGCCGTTCCACCCCGGGCGTTTCTTCGACCTCCTGCACCGGGAGTGGCCCGGCGTGATCCGCAGCAAGGGCTGGTTCTGGCTGGCGTCGCGACCGGACTGGGTGGGCACGCTGTCGCAGGCCGGCGGCGCGCTGACCCATCACGCCGCCGGCTTCTGGTGGGCCTCGGTGCCTCCGGAACGCCGGCCGGTGGACGCCGACTGGTGGCAGAGCCACGTCGCGCCCCACTGGGACGAGCGCTACGGCGACCGCCGCCAGGAGATCGTGGTGATCGGCATCGACATGGATCCCGACACCATCCGCCAGCGCCTGGACGCCTGCCTGCTGGACGACGACGAGCTGGCCGCGGGAGCCGACGCCTGGCGCGAGTATCGCGACCCGTTCCCCGAGTGGCGGCTGCAGAACGGCGCGGAAGAGACCGAAGAAGAAACCGAGGTGATCTCGTGAGCACCCGTCCCCGCACCCGCGCGACCGCAGCGTCCCGGCATCGTTTCATTGACCGGGCCGCCGAGCTGCACGGGATCCGGCGCGAGGACGTCAACGCCCTGATCTGGCGTCGTCCGGAAACGGAGGAGCTGCGGCTTCAGGCACAGACCCTGGCGGAGCAGAGCCCCGGACTGAAACTCGAGCCCCGGGGCCGGCCGGACCAGATCCGCACCGGCCTGCTGGAGGCGGCGGGAACGCGGCCGTTCGACATCCATCACCTGGCCCTCGACATCGAACACCTGGCCCGCAACTTCGCGGTGGTCACCCGGCGCGTGATCCTGCGCGCCCAGCTGGAAGTGCTGGAGGCCCGACCCTGCCCGCTGTTCCACGTGGACCAGCTGGAGCTGCGCATGCTGTGCAGCTATACCGGCCCCGGCACCGAATACGTGGACGACCGCCACGTCGACCGCAGCCGCCTGGGCTGCGGCGACAACGACGGCGTGCTCACCGGCCATGACCCCCTGCGGATCGCCCGCGGGCACGTGATCCTGATGAAGGGCGAACGCTTTCCCGGCGGCGCCGGACAGGCCGCGGTGCACCGTTCCCCGCAGCCGGCCGCGGGCGACCCGCGGCTCGTCCTGCGGCTGGACGCCTGAAGGAAACGCCGGCCCCGGGAAGACGAGACATCCGTCACTTGACGGCAGCCGCCGGAACGACGACTATTAAATGCGAACGATTCGCATTTACTGCAAGAAGGAGCTCCACATGCTGACCCTCGATGCCTGGCTGGAATGCCCGTCCCCCCGCGTCCGCATCCTCGACCGTGACTCGCGCCGGGTGGTCGCCGAATGGCAGGGCCGGGAGCTCGCCGATCTCATGGAATCCGGACGACTGTGCCCGGAAGACTGCCGCGGGCGCCCCGGTGCCGATCCCGAACACGAGATCATCCGTGAGCTGCTGCTGGAATCCTGTCTCGGGGACCTGACCGTGGCCCGCCGCACCGCGGCTCCCGTCGGGGGTTCCCCGGACTGCCACAAGCGGCCGCTGGGAAAACCCGCCCTCCGGTGCGTACACTCTATGCAGAAGGGGCAGCGGGAAATGGAGCAGCACCATGAACACGGACGAATTCGAGATCTTCCCCTGGGGCGATGAATTCCTGACCCGCATCCCCGAGGTGGACCGCCAGCATCATTACCTGGTGGACCTCATCAACCGCCTGGCCCGCACGGTGCTGGAGGGCACCGACGAGGCCACGGCCGACGGGATCGTCGCGGAACTGCGCGACTACGCGCGTTACCACTTCGAGACCGAGGAAGGCATCTGGGCACGGGCCTTCCGCGACGACGAATGGTTCGCCCGCCACTGCCAGGCCCACGCGGGGTTCATCGACGAACTGGACCGCATCGCCGCCCTGGAGGGCCCCGACGAATATCGCCTGCAGCCCCTGCTGGAGTTCCTGGTCCGCTGGCTGACCCTGCACATCCTGCGCAGCGACAAGCAGATGGCCGCCGCCATCAACGCACTGGAAGCCGGGGTCGGGGTGGCCGAGGCGCGCGAACGGGCTGCGCGGCATTTCCGCGAACAGTCATCGGCAAGCCTGGAATCCCTGCTCAACACCTACGTACATATCGAGCGCCAGGTCTCGCAGTTCGCCAGGCATCTCGCCTCGCGCGGACAGGAAGAGGCCGAGAACCGCTTTCGCACCCTGTTCGACTGCTTCATTCACCCCCTGCTGATCCTGGATGCCGAAGACGGCAGCATACTCGACGCCAACCCCGCCGCCTGCAGGATGACCGGCCACGCGGAGGACGAGCTGAAGCAGCGGCCCATCACCGATCTGCACCCGGACGACGAGCGCGAGCGGATTGCCGCGCACCTGACGGCACCGCCCGAGGCCCCCGCCGGACACGACAGTCCGCCGCTGTACAGCCGGGTGCGCACCGCCACGCAGCGCGACGTCCCGGTCCGCATCACCCGCGGCGGCGAACTCCGCGATCACGGCCGCAGGCTGCGCGTCGCCTTCTACGAGAACATGACCCGCGAGCTGGAACACCGCCGCGAACTGGAATGGCGTTCGTTCAATGATCCGCTGACGGGCCTGCCCAACCGGGCCGGGATCATGCAGGCGCTGGAGCAGGTCACCACCGAGCACGACGATACGGCCCTGGCCCTGATATCCATCGACGTGGACGACTTTGGTGCTCTCAACAACCGCCTAGGCACGGCGGCCGGGGACCGGATCCTGGCCGAACTGAGCCGCCGCTGGCGCGAACGTCTGAACGACGATGCCCTGCTCGGACGCCGCGGCGGCGACGAGTTCATCCTGGTGCTGCGCAGCTCCGTGGCGATCGAACGCCTGGAGGAGGTGATGTGTTCGGTGATCGAAGCCGGTAACGAACTGCCGGTGTCGGACAAGGGACCCGCCGGCGCCAGCGAGAACGTCTCGGTCAGCGCCGGGATCTCGATCCGCCCGCCACGCAGCGGCCTCGACCCGGAAACGGTCCTGCGCCAGGCCGACCATGCGCTGTACGAGTCCAAGCTGCGCCGCGACCGGGCCTGGGAATATTTCGACCACGGCCAGTACCAGCGGGTGGCCAGCCGGCATCGCACCATCAGCGCCTTCCGCCAGGCGATGCATCGCAACGAACTGAGCGTGGAATACCAGCCCAAGGTGAACATGCGCACCGGCACCATCCTGGGCGTTGAGGCCCTGGTGCGCTGGCGGCATCCGGATCACGGCCTGCTGACGCCGGGCGAGTTCCTCCCGACCATTGAAAACGACCCGGTCTCCATCGAGCTCGGCGAGTACATGCTGGAGGAGGCGATGCGCCAGATGGAGGCCTGGCGCGCGGCCGGCCGTCATCTGCCGGTCAGCGTCAATATCGGCGCCCTGCAGCTGGAGAGCGGCGACCTGCCACGACGCCTGGAAAACATCCTGGATCGCCATCCGGACATCCCGCGGGCCGATCTCGAGATCGAGGTGCTGGAAAGCACCGCGTTCGACAACGCCGCGGCGGCGGAGGCGAACATGCGTGCGGTCCGCGAACTGGGCGTGTCCATGAGCATCGACGACTTCGGCACCGGCTACTCGTCGCTGACCTACATCAAGCGCGTGCCCGCCAACGCGCTGAAGATGGACCGCAGCTATGTCCGCGACATGCTGGAGGACGCCGATGACCGGGCGATCATCGAGGCGGTGGTGGGCCTGGCCCGGGCATTCGACCGCCTGGTCCTGGCCGAGGGCGTGGAAACGGTCGAACAGGGGCGCATCCTGATCGGCATGGGCTGCGAGAACGGCCAGGGTTATGCCATCGCCCGCCCGCTGCCGCCGGACGCGCTGGAGGGCTGGCTGGAACACTGGACGCCCCCGCCGGAGTGGTCGGCCGTACCCGCCCCGGCCTGAGCCCGGGCACCGTCGCTGTATTCGCCGACAGGCAGCGGTTATCCTGCAGACCGTGAACCATGCACGGAAGGAACCGATGCCGCCCCGCGCGTCCGAGCCCCCCCGCCCCGAGGACTCCCCTCGCCTCAGCGTTCTGCTGATCGAGGACAACATGGATGATGCGGTCCTGGTGCGGGATCTGCTCGCCATCCCGAACGGGACCACGCGGTTCGACACCACACACTGCCGCCGGCTGCAGGAGGCCCGGGAGCACCTGGCACGCGACGCCGCCGCATTCGACGCGATCCTGCTGGACCTGAACCTGCCCGATTCGGCCCCGGACGAGACCCTGCAGCGGGTGCTGTCGACGACCCGCGAGCTCCCCGTGGTGGTCCTCACCGGCGACGACCATGCGGCCACCGGGGCGCACGCCATCGAGGCGGGGGCCGAGGATTTCCTCAGCAAGAACCGGCTGGGCGAAGACCTGCTCCAGCGCAGCCTGGTCTACGCCGTGACCCGTCACCGCGCACGCCGCGAACTGGCGCAGCAGGAGGCGCTGTACCGCAGCCTGGTGGACGACCACCCGCATCTGGTCACCCGCTACCTCCCGGACACCACGCTGCTGCATGCCAACCGCGCGATGCTGGAATTCCAGGGACGCACGTCGGAGGAGGTGCTGGGCCAGCGCTGGCTGGACTGGACCCCGGAGGCGGACGTCGCTCGGGTCCGCGCGCATCTGGACAGCTTCACCCCGGAACGGCCGGTGGGACATTTCGAGAACACCCTGCCGCGGGCCGACGGCGAGCTGCGCACCATCATGTGGAGCAACCGGGCGTTCTTCGACGCGGACGGGCGGGCCGCCTGGTTCCAGGGGGTGGGGATCGACGTGACCGAGCAGCGCGAGGCCGAGCGCGGCCGCGAACGCCTGATCCAGATCCTCGAGGCTACGCCGGACTTCGTCTCCATGGCCGATGCCGACGGCAGCATCCACTACGTGAACCGCGGCGGCAAGGAGATGCTGGGCCTGCCGGGCGCGGAAGGTGGCGCGGCCCCGGAGCAGGATCGCGATTACTTCTCCGGAGAGCGCGCCGGCGAGTGGCTTCACCCCGAATGGGCCACGCGCCGACTGCAGCGGGAAGGGCTCCCGACCGCCCGCCGCACCGGTTTCTGGGAAGGCGAGTCCGCACTGCTGGATGCCGGCGGACACGAGATACCCGTGTCGCAGAGGATCATTGCGCACTTCGATGGCGACGGCGAGCCCGAGTACTACTCCACCATCATCCGCGACATCCGCCCGGAGAAGACGCGCGAGGCCCTGGAGCAGCGCCGGCAGAACGCCCTGCAGGAGCTGCACCGGATCACCAGCACTGCGGACACCGAAGACGCCGGCAAGCTGCGCGCGCTGCTGGAACTCGGCCTGCGCGAATTCGCCATGGACCACGGCCGCCTGGTGCGGGTGGACGACGGCAGCCGGCGCATCCTGGAGGCCGCCGGCGAGTGGCCCGAGGCCCCGGGGCGTCCCGGCGACACCGGGGCCCCGTTCTGTGACAACGCCCTGCAGGACCCGGGCCCGGTCGGCTACCACCACCCGGAGTCCCGGGTGGATGGCTGCAGCATCTCGGAGACACCGGGGGCCAGTGCGTGCTTCGGCATGCCGGTGCACGTGAACGGCGAACTGCGCGCGGTGCTGAGCTTTGTCGCGCGGCGACCGCGCGAAGCCTTCGTGCCCTTCGAGCGCGACCTGATCAACCTGATGGCGCAGTGGATCGGACATGAACTGACCCGGCGCGAACAGCGCCTGGCGCTGGAACGCGAGCGCAACCTGTTCATGGCCGGCCCGACGCTGATCTTTGCCCGGGACAATGGCCCGGGCTGGCCCATCCAGTATGTCTCGCCCAACGTACGCGAGATCCTGGGCTACGACCCGCAGGAACTGGCCGGCGAACGCACGCCGCATAACGATCTGGTGCATCCCGACGATCGCGAACGCCTGGACCGGGAAGTGCAGGCGCATACCGATGATCGCAGCGCCAACTTCCAGCACAGCCCCTACCGCATGCGCCACCGTGACGGCGGGTGGCGCTGGATGCTCGACTTCACCACCATCGAACGCGATGAATTCGGGGCGGTTGATCACTATCACGGCTACCTGGTCGACATCACCGAACGCCGCGAGCTGGAGGAAGAACTGGAACTGCTGGCGGCGACCTTCCGCGCCAGCCATGCGATCTTCATCACCGACGCCGACGGGCGGATCCTGCGGGCCAACCCGGCGTTCGAGGAGATCACCGGTTACAGCGCGGCGGAGGCGATCGGCGCCAACCCGCGGGAACTGCTGAAATCGGGCGAGCACGACCGGTCTTTCTATTCCGACCTGTTCGGCCGCCTCGACGAGCAGGGCCACTGGGAAGGCGAGGCCTGGGACCGGCGCAAGGACGGGACGCGGATCCCCCTGTACATGTCCATCACCGCGCTGCGATCCGGGGACGACGGACCGGTGGAACACTACGTGGCGGTGTTCCACGACATCTCGCGGCAGAAGCACCTGGAGGCGGAGCTGGAACGCCAGGCCCTGCACGACCGCCTGACCAGCGTGGCCAACCGGCGCCACCTGGAAAGCCTGCTGGAACAGGAGGCCAACCGCACCGACCGCCACGGCGATGCGTTCTCGATCCTGCTGCTCGATCTGGACCGGTTCAAGGACGTGAACGACACCTTCGGCCACGACGTTGGCGACGAGGTGCTGCAGACCCTGGTGCGGGTCCTTCAGGAACGCCTGCGCAAGTCCGATGTAGTGGGCCGCTGGGGCGGCGAGGAATTCATGATCCTGCTGCCGGCCACCGAACTGCCCCGTGCGCGCAAGGTCGCCGAAACCCTGCGCTCGCGGGTCGGGAAGGCAGTCTTCCCGGGCCCCGGCCATGTCACCGTCAGCATCGGGGTATCGGAGCACCAGCCAGGGGAACCGCTGAAGGACACCTTCAAGCGCGCCGATGAGGCCCTGTACGAGGCCAAGCGTCGCGGCCGCAACCGCGTGGCCGCGCACGAATAGCGCCGGGGGTTACAGCCCTCCGAGCTCGCGCATGTGGGCCACCGCACTGCGCCCCAGCGCGTGCAGGGCGTAACCGCCTTCCAGCATGGAGACCACCCGCCCCTGTGCGTGCCGCTCGGCCAGCTCCACGATGCGCGCGCTGATCCAGGCGTAGTCGTCCTCGCTCAGGGCCAGGCGCGAGAGTTCATCCTCGCGGTGGGCGTCGAAACCGGCCGACACCAGCACCAGCTCCGGGGCGAACGCATCCCACTGCTCGAACCAGGCCGCGGCCACCGCCTCGCGCCACTGTCCGCCGGACGAGCCGCCGGGCACGGGCACGTTGAGGCAGTTGTCGCCCAGTGGCGTTACGCCCGACCCGGGGTAGGCGGGATGTTCGAACGACGACGCGAACAGGATGGACGGATCCCCGGCCACCAGCGCCTCGGTGCCGTCGCCGTGATGCACGTCGAAGTCCACGATGGCGATGCGCCGGATACCGTGGCGGGCCTGCGCGTGCCGCGCGGCGATCACCACGTTGTTGAACAGGCAGAACCCCGCGGCGCGGTCGGCGCGCGCATGGTGCCCGGGCGGACGCACGGCGCAGAACGCGCGCCGGCCCTGCGCGCCCATCACCCAGTCCACCGCGGTCATGCCCGCGCCTGCCGCCAGCAGGGCCGCTTCGTGGCTGCCGGGGGACAGCGCGGTGTCGCCGTCGAGCATGACCCGCTCGCCCGCCGGCACATGCCGCAGCACCTGTGCCACGTGGGCCTCGGTATGAACCCGCAGCAGGTCGGCGCGTCCGGCCGGCAGCGCCTCGCGATGCAGGATCCACGGGTCCAGCCCGCCGGCCACCAGCTGGTCGCGGATCGCGGTCAGCCGCTCGGGACACTCCGGATGCCCGGGCCCGTTGTCGTGTTCCAGCCCGGCATCGGGAGATAAAAAGGCAAGATTCATGTTATGAAGGCCCCTCCGGGCAGCACCAATTCATCGGATCCACCACCGCAGGAAGCATGCATGGGCACCCATATCCTCGACAAGATCTTCAATCCCCGCGGCGTCGCCGTGTTCGGCGCCACCGAGCGCGAGGGGGCCGTGGGCCAGACTGTCCTGGCCAACCTGCTGACCGCCGGCTACGAAGGCATGCTGGTCCCGGTCAATCCCAAGCATGACACGGTGCAGGGGCTGCCCTGCGTGCCCGAACTGCGCCCCGGCGAGCACCGCGTGGACCTGGCGCTGATCGCGACGCCCGCGCGGGCCGTGCCCGCCATCCTGCGCAACTGCGGCGAGGCCGGTCTGCGCGGCGCGGTGATCCTGTCGGCCGGCTTCGGCGAGGCCGGGCGCGAGGGCCAGCGCCTGCAGCAGGAATGCGTGGAAATCGCGCAGCGCTACCGCATGCGCCTGATCGGCCCCAACTGCCTCGGCATCATGCGCCCGCGGATCGGGCTCAACGCGACCTTCAGCCACAACCAGGCGCTGCCCGGAAAGCTGGGGCTGGTCTCCAGCTCGGGCGCGCTGGTCACCGCGGTGCTGGACTGGGCACAGTCCACCGGCATTGGCTTTTCCGGGGTGGCCTCCACCGGCGACGCCGCCGACGTCGACTTCGGCGAGCTGCTGGACTACCTCGCGGTCGACCCCGAGACCCAGGGCATCCTGCTGTACGTCGAGGGCATCCGCCACACCCGGCGTTTCCTCTCCGGCCTGCGTGCAGCCGCCCGCATGAAACCCGTGGTGGTGCTCAAGTCGGCGCGCCACGCCGCCACCGCCCAGGCCGCGGCCACCCACACCGGCGCGATGATGGGCTCCGACGCAGTCTTCGATGCCGCGCTGGAACGCGCCGGCGTGGTCCGCGTGGAGCGCGTCTCGCAGTGGTTCTCCGCGGCGCACATCCTGGCGCAGGGCATGCGCCTGCGCGGCGAGAACCTGGCGATCCTGACCAACGGCGGCGGGCCCGGGGTGATGGCCGTGGACCGTGCCGCCGACCTCGGCCTGGAACTGGCCAGCCTGGCGGACAAGAGCATGGACGCGCTGAACGACCTGCTCCCCGGCCACTGGTCGCACGGCAACCCGATCGACATCCTCGGCGACGCCACCGCCGAACGCTACGGCGAGGCGCTGCGCATCACGCTGGCCGACCCCGGCGTAGATATGGCGGTGGTACTGCTGACCCCGCAGGCCATGACCGACCCGGACGCCTGCGCCGAGGCCGTGATCGAACAGGCGCGCAACAGCCGCAAGCCGGTGCTGGCCTGCTGGATGGGCGACCCGCTGGTGGCCAGCGCGCGCCGGCGCTTCGACGAGGCCGGGATCCCGCAGTACCGCACGCCCGAAGCGGCGATCGAGACCTTCGCCTGGCTGATCGAACACCGCCGCAACCAGCGCATGCTGCTGCAGACCCCCGGCCCGCTGTGCGACGAGACCCCGTCGGACGTCGAGGGCGCCCGCCTGATCCTGCAGAACGCCCGCAACGACGGCCGCAAGGTCCTCAGCATCCGCGAGTCCAAGGCCGTGCTGGCCGCCTTCCACATCCCCACCAACCCCAGCATCCTCGCGCGCGATCCGGCCGACGCGATGCTGGCCGCCGAGACCCTGGGCTTTCCGGTGGCGCTCAAGATCAGCGCAACCGGGATCAGCCACAAGAGCGACTTCGGCGGCGTACGCCTCAACCTGCGCAGCGTGCAGACCGTGCGCCAGCAGACCCAGGAGATGCTGGACCAGATCCGCGAGCACTTCCCCGACGCCGATGTCGAAGGCGTCACCGTGGAACGCATGTCCGAGGTCGGCCACGCCCGCGAACTCCTCGTCGGGATCTCGCGTGACCCGGTGTTCGGCCCGGTGATCGCCTTTGGCCTGGGCGGCACCGCGGTGGAAGTCATCGGCGACCAGGCCATCGCCCTGCCGCCGCTGAACCAGTCACTGACCGAACGCCTGGTGGACCAGACCCGCGCCGCGCGCACCCTGGGCGAGTTCCGTGGCGCCCCGCCGGTACCGCGCGAGGCTGTCGAGCAGGTGCTGCTGCGGGTCTCGGAGATGGCCTGCGAACTGCCCGAGCTGGCCTCGCTGGACATCAACCCGCTGCAGGCCGGCGAGCACGGCGTGATGGCCGTGGACGCCCGCATCGAGCTCGCCGAGCCCGGGCACGACACCCGCCACTACGCCCACATGGCCATCCACCCGTATCCCGGACACGTGGCGCACACCGTCACCACCCGCGACGGCCACGAGCTGGAACTGCGGCCCATCCGCCCCGAAGACGCCGCCATCGAGCAGGCCTTCGTGCGCAGCCTGTCGGAAAAGACCCGCTACCTGCGGTTCATGCGCTCGCTGGAGGAACTCACGCCCAAAATGCTGGTGCGCTTCACCCAGATCGACTACGACCGCGAGATGGCCTTCATCGCCGTGGACCACGCCGACGGTCAGGAAGTCCAGGTGGGTGTGGCCCGCTATACCACCGAGCCCGACGGCGAGAGCGCCGAATTCGCCGTGGTCGTCAGCGACGCCTGGCAGGACCGCGGCGTGGGCTCCCTGCTGATGGAGGCCATCGTCGACTCCGCCCGCCGCAACGGCCTGCGCGAACTGTTCGGCGAGGTCCTGCGCCACAACGACGGCATGCTCGCCCTCGCCCGCCGCCACGGCTTCCAGCGCGAGATCCTCACCTCCGACGACGAGATCATCCGCGTCAGCCGTCGGCTGCACTGATCCGCCGCCCGATCCGCCCCATGAACCGCGCCGAACGCATCTTCCACCTGCACCGCCGGCTCAAGGAAAGCCGCCAGCCGCCCTCGCTGGCGCAGCTGGTGGAGCAGCTCGGGGTGTCGCGCGCCACCCTCAAGCGCGACATCGAATACATGCGCGACTTCATGCAGGCGCCCATCGAGTACGACGCGCAGGCCAACGGCTACCGCTACGACCCCGACGCCCCGGCCTTCGAACTGCCCGGGCTGTGGTTCAACGAATCCGAGCTGCTCGCCCTGCTGACCATGGAACAGCTTCTGGAAGACATGCAGCCGGGCCTGCTCGCCCCCGTCATCGGCCCGATGAAGACCCGCATCCGCCGCCTGCTGGAGACCGGCGGCCAGGACTCCACCGAACTCCGCCGGCGCATCCAGATCCAGCCCCAGGCCCATCGCACCAGCGCTGCCGACACCTTCCGCGTCGCCGCCGAAGCCACCCTCGCCGGCCACCCGCTGGACATCGACTACCACGGCCGCGCCCGCGACAGCGCCACCCGGCGCCGCATCCACCCGCAGCGCCTGCTCTACTACCGCGACAACTGGTACCTGATCGCCTGGTGCGAAAACGCCCAAGCCCTGCGCACCTTCGCCCTGGAACGCATCCGCGCCGCCACCCCCGTGCAGGACACCCCCCTGCGCGAAGAAGCCGATGCCGACCTCGACCGCCACATCGGCGCCGCCTTCGGCATCTTCACCGGCCCCGCACGCGAATGGGCCGTACTGCGCTTCACCCCCGAACACGCCCGCTGGGTCGCCGACGAAACCTGGCACCCCGACCAGATCGGCCAGTACCGCGGCGACACCTGGGAACTGCAGATCCCCTACTCCGACCCCACCGAACTGATCCAGGAAATCCTGCGCCACGGCCCCGGCGTGGAAGTCATCGCCCCCGAATCCCTGCGCCAGCGCGTCGCCGACACCCTGCGCGAGGCCGCCACCCGTTACACCTGAACCTCCCTCGCCACACCACCCCCGTGCGGGGTGGCTCACTGTGTGAGCCACCGCCTGTGGTGGGATACGGGTACTGCCACACGAACCCGGAGGTTCCCATGCAACGCAACGGTTCCCGTTTTCCCGATCAGGCCCGTCCCGTTCCGGTGCTGCGCGGTTATTATGCGCGGCGCGACCGGATTCAGAACACGGCGACCACGGAGGAGCTCCTGCAGCGGATCCCGCTGGCGGGGTATCGGCATCACGAGGCGCCGCGGCTGTGGCCGCATCTGCGCCGCGGGCAGGGGCTGACGGTGCAGCGCGAACGGCTGAATCCGGTCGATCCGAACGCAGTGGCGGTGTGCTGGCTGGATCACCAGCTGGGGTATCTGCCGCGCGAGGAGAACGACATGGCGGCGGAGCTGCTGGACCGCGACGAGGAGCTGGTGGCCCGCATCATCGACAAGCGCGACAGCGAAGATCCGTGGGAGCGCCTGGAGCTGGGGGTCTACCGTCGACGGACGCCGGGCCAGTAAGCGCGCCCCGCCGTCCAGTGGCCGCACCCGACGCCGTTCAGGCGCTCCTGCCGGACCGCCTCACGCCGGACGATCTGAAAATTCCGGCCCCGAACCTGTAAGGCGCGGTTACGGATTCCGCTGTTCGTGACCGATGCACGGCACAAGCGATTGAAGCTCGGGCTCCGCATTCAGTAACCCGCCTCTTTCTGGTGCCGGAAGGCGAGGACGTACACGGCGTCGTCGGCCGGTTCGTGACGGTAGAGGGCCACGAATCCGGAGTCGCCGAAGGCAATCACCAGCTCACGCAGTTCGGGGATTTCAGGGTCCGGTCGCCCAATATCGGGGGCCGTTTCCAGCAGCAGGAATTGCCGCTCGATCACCTGACCCGCGCGCCTGGCCGCATCCGGAGCTTTAGTGGCGAGAGCGCGCCGGCATCGCTCCAAAACTTCTGCGGCGCCTGCGGTGACGATTACTCGTGGCACTCGGGCACGGCTCCTTCATCGTCAGTGCCCCATGTTCTCAACCAGTCGCGGGCTTCCTGCCCGGTCAGGTGCTGGCCGGTTTCCCGATAGGCCGACCAGGACGCCAGGGCTTCCTGCCTGAAACTCTCTCGGGCTTCCTCGCGGTCAACGTATTGGCGGATGGCTTCGAGCATGATCCAGTGGGGCGACCGTCGGCGTTGGGCGGCGAGATCCTGGAGGCGGGCTTTCAGTGCGTCATCGATTTTCAGGGACGTTGCCATGGTGGACCTCGTATTACTGAGTATTACCTTGTGCTAAGTTAGCGCGGCATCCGGCCCCGAGTCCATCCCTGCGATCCATGAGCGGGGAGTCTCGAAAACGATCGACACCAGGACATCCGGAGGCAAGATCGTTTCCCACGTCTTTGGCGCCGTGGCCCGGTTCGAGCGCGCTCGGGGCACTTCATGGCCTGCTCGCTGTCCGCGAACCCATCGCGGTGGCGATCCTGGAGACCAGAGGTTGAGCGACCCGCCCGAGGATAAAACGGATCAGGCGTTCCGGCCGGCCTGGTGGCTGCCGGGACGCCATGCGCAAACGGTCTTTCCGGCACTGTTTCGCGCGCCGCCACCGGTGCGGCTGGAGCGCGAACGCCTGGAACTGCCGGACGGGGATTTCCTCGAGCTGGCCTGGGGGCCGCCGGGACGCGGTCTGGTGCTGGTGGGCCACGGTCTGGGCGGCGACGAGACCTCGGGCTATGCGCTGGGGGTGGTGGCGGCACTGGCGCGGCGCGGGATCGGCAGCGCGGTGCTGATCTCGCGCGGGGCCGGCTCGCACCCCAACCGCCTGCGCCGCAGCTATCACGCGGCGGCATGGGACGACCTCAACCACGTGGTGGAGACCCTGCAACGGCGCGATCCCGCCCGGCCGATGGCGGTCTGCGGGTTTTCCCTGAGCGGTTCCATGCTGCTGTCGTGGCTGGGGGAACGCGGCGACACGCCATTGGCCACGGCGGTGGCGGTGTCGGTGCCGTTCGATCTGGCTGCCAGCGCCGATGCCCTGGAGCGCGGCTTCGCGCGGGTCTACCAGTGGCATCTGATGCGCGGTCTGCGCCGGGTGACGCTGCGCAAGTTCGCGGCGCGCGACGATGCCCCGCTGCCACTGGCGGAACTGCACCGCATGCGCCGGCTGCGCGAGTTCGACGAGCGCATCACCGCCTCGCTGCACGGCTTTCGCGATAGTGCCGACTACTACACCCGCGCCAGCTGCCGCCCGCGCCTGGGTGCCATCCGCCAGCCGACCCTCATCCTGCATGCGGCGGACGACCCGTTCGTCCCGGCCACCAGCATCCCCGCCGCCCGCGAACTGGGCCCCGGGGTCCGGCTGGAACTGCAGGCGAGCGGCGGGCATGTGGGCTTTGTGGCCGGAGACGTGCCCGGGCGCCCCCGTTACTGGCTGGACACCCGCATAGCCGACCACATCACCGAACACCTGGACGCAGCCCTGAACGCGGGCGCCGGACAATAGCGAAACGCCCGGGGCGCACGGTCACGCCCCGGGGCAGGGATCAGTGCCCCCCGGGTTCGCTGGCGCCACCTTCCTTGTCGTGCTGCGCGAGCTTGTCGTGGAGCTCGCCGCTCTGGCCGGGCGGGGCCTTCACTTCCACTTCCATGCCATTGCGGCGGAACTTGGCCACCACCTTGTCGATGGCGGCCACCGCGGAGCTGTCCCACAGCGAGGCCTCGCTGAGGTCGATGACCACGTGATGAATGCGCTCGCGGTAGTCGAAGCTGTCGATGAACTTGTCCACGGCCACGAAGAACAGCTGCCCGCGGACCTTGTACGTGCGGGTCCTGCTTCCTTCCGGTCGTTCGCTTTCCACATGGACGGCGTTGACCATCTTGCGCGCGAAGAACACCGCGCTGAGCAGCACGCCGGCGAACACGCCCAGCGAGAGGTCGTGGGTCACCACGGTCACGCCCACGGTCACGATGAGCACGGTGGCATCGGTGCGCGGGAGCTTGTGCAGAGTGGTCAGCGAGCTCCAGTCGAAGGTGGCGATGGAGACCATGATCATCACGGCCACCAGTGCGGCCATGGGGATGATCGACACCAGATCCCCCAGCACAAGGATGAAGAACAGCAGGTACAGACCCGCCGACAGGGTAGACAGCCGTCCCAGACCGCCGGATTTGATGTTGATGACCGACTGCCCGATCATCGCGCAGCTGGCCATGCCGCCGAAGAACCCGGTCACGATGTTGGCGATGCCCTGCCCCTGGGCTTCGCGGTTCTTGCCCGAGGGGGTGTCGGTCAGGTCGTCCACCACCTGCGCGGTCATCAGCGATTCCAGCAGCCCGACCACGGCCAGCGAGAACGCGGTGGGGAAGATGATCTGCAGGGTCTCCAGGTTCCACGGGATGTCGGGGAACAGGAACACCGGCAGGCCGTCGGGCAGCTCGCCCATGTCGCCTACTTCCATGGTGGGCAGGCCCATGTAGTAGACCACGATGGTCAGGACCACGATGGCCACCAGCGGGGGCGGCAGCAGTCTGGGATAACCCGGGATCAGCGGCAGGCCGTAGAGGATCAGCAGGCCGACGGAGACCAGCACCCACATGGTGGTGTCACCGTCCACCAGATACGGCACCTGCGACATGAAGATCAGGATCGCCAGCGCGTTCACGAACCCGACCATCACGGTACGCGGGATGAACATCATGTAACGCCCCAGCTTCGCCCAGGCGAACAGCAGCTGGATCACCCCGGTCAGCAGGGTCGCGGCCAGCAGGTACTGCAACCCGTGCTCCGCCACCAGGGTGACCATCAGCAGGGCCATGGCCCCGGTGGCGGCGGAGATCATGCCCGGGCGGCCACCGGTGAACGCGATCACCACCGCCATGGAGAACGAGGCGTACAGCCCCACCGACGGGTCCACCCCGGCGATGATGGAGAAGGCGATCGCCTCGGGAATGAGGGCGAGGGCGACCACGATCCCCGCGATAAGGTCGCCACGAACGTTGAAGAACCAGATGTCACGCTGGCGTTGCCAGAAGGCCTTTAGCGTCTGCTGCACGGCAAATCTCCCGGATCAGAGGTTTGACGCGCCGGCCCTGAGCACGGTGCAGACCGCGACTGCAGTGATAAGACGGGTGGGATTGACGGGCACCGGTCAGTGGGGTACTGCTAGGCATCCCGTGGCCACCAGTTACGGCGCTGGATCACGGACGAGGAGCAGGTCACAGGAACCGCCCGTGAGAAAGGCGCGAGAGTCTAACACCTCATCAGCGTTTTCTGAAGTGCCAGCCTCAAAGTCCAACGGGGTCGCCCCCGCCACGCACGCTCGAAAATCAGGATTTCCGCATGCTGCAACGCGTCATCGTCGCCATCGATTTTTCTTCCGCCTCGGCCGCGGCCCTGGCCATCGCCCGGCACCATTGCCCCGGTGCCACGCGCCGCCTGCTGCACGTGATGAAACCCGCAGATGTCGCCCGCGGCAGCGCGGCCGGGGCGATGGCCGGGGCCGGCTCCTCGCCGCTGCATTCGAAAGACATGCGCCAGTCGGCGGAGGATCAGGCCCATGCGCGGCTGAAGGAATGGGCGCGGGACGACGAGGAATGCGCGGTGGCCGTGGGCAGTGCACCCGAGGAAATCTCCCGCCTGGCCGAGGAGTGGGATGGCGAACTGATCGTGATGGGCACCCGCGGGCGCAGCCAGCTCGCCAGCATGCTGTCGGGCTCGGCCACCGAGTGGCTGGTGCGCCACGCCAGTCTGCCGGTGATGGTGGTGCACGATGTCCCGCTCAGCGACGCGATGCGCGAGCACCTGCCGCCCGGCTTCGAACACCACAAAGGATGATCCTGGAGGTTTCATGATGACTGCAACGACTCGATTCGGCGGCACCCTGATCGCGGCGCTGAGCCTCGCGGGAGGCGCCGCGCATGCGGACACCGGCACCGGCACGGTCGCCCAGACCCTGGACCGCAACGGCCAGCCGCTGGTCTCCGTCGACGGCGCACGGGCGGAGGACACCTTCGCCGCCCTCGGGGCCCTGACGGTCAAGGGCCGGCTGATGCGCGACAGCGAGATGGGCCATGAAGGCTATCGCCCGGAACTGGCCGGAGACCCGATGCAGGCGGTCGGCGAACGCTGGCTGGACCTGCTGGACTACGCCCAGGGGGCGTTCCTCGACCAGGGCCGCCTGCGGGCGCACGTCGGTGGGGAAGACGAGGCCGGCCCGGCCGCCTATGCCGAGGCCAGTTATCTCTATCACATGCACCACAGCGCGGGCCGGTTCGAGGACCTCGGGCTGTACGACGACCTCACCCATAAGCCCAGTCCTATGATCTCGCAGCTGGAGAACCATCTGGTCAACACGCGCCACGAAGACGGCCGAATCCACGGCGCCGACGCCAGCGATGCCGAGGCCTTCGCCTACGGCATGGATGCGCTGCACGCCTCGGCCTATGCCTGGGTCCGCCAGGACAAGCCGGGTGGCGCCGATGACATGGGCCAGCTCGACCTGGATGCGCTGGCCGGCTGGCTGGGCCATTCGCGTGACGACCTGCTCGCGGTCGCCCGTGCGGTTGCGGACCGGGCCGATGAGGCCTGGGACGCGGACGCCGGAATCTACGTGCTGGACGAGGGTGCCGAGTGGTCCGTCGATCAGCTCGGTGCCATGCTGCGCGGGCACAAGGGCTTGTACGAGATGCTGGCGCTGTACGGAGACGATGACGACCAGGAACGGGCGGAAACCCTGGCGGATCGCGCCGCGGCCATCACCACGGCCGTGCTGGACGGACACGGGCCGCTGCGTGACTGGGGCCTGCCCGCGCGCCTGGAATTCGTCGACGGCCGGGCCATGGCCGCGTCGGACGAGGTGGATGTCGGCGGCCAGTGGCGCTTCGTGCATCAGGTCACCGGCGGGTTTTCCATCCTGCGCGAGCGCGACGGCACGTCCGGCCTGATGGGTGAACGCCACCCCGAACTGGAGCAGAAAGTGGGCCGGGCGCTGGACCGCATGTTCCTCGGCGCGCTCGAATACCAGCTCGACGGCGACTACGTGCCGGCCCGCCTGGACCATGGCGACGGCTCGGTCAGCGACCCGACCGTCACCACCCGCGCCGCCGCGGCCTTCGTGCAGGCCGTAGGCAACGGGTACCGCGCCGGCGACGCATTCGACCGCCCCGGGGCCTGGGACGACGACGCCGAACTGGCCGAACGCAGCGAGGCCCTGTACGACGCGATGCTGCGCCACGGCGAGCTGGTCAGCTCGCGCCTGGTGCGGGTGGACTAGCGGATCTCGGGCCGGCTCCCGGCCAGCCACCGGGCCGCCGCCTCGCGCAGGCGGCGGATGACCCCGCGCCGGCCGGAGACCCCGGCCAGCGCTTGCAGGGCCGCCCAGTCCTGCTGCTGCACACAGGCGGCATGCAGCAGGGCCCGGCCCGAGTCCTGGCCCGAGTCCTGGCCCGGGTTCAGATCCAGCTCGCGATCCCGCACGGCCTCGGCCGCCAGGGCCCGGCGCAGGGCCGGCAGGGCCCACTCGAAGCTGCGGCTGCGATGGGCAAACGCCTCGATCGAGGCGCGATCGTCCGCATCGACTTCACCATGCTCGTCCGGCGCCGGCAGGCTCTGCTCGATGGCACGGGTAGTAGCACTGTCCAGCTGCTCCGCGGCCAGCGTGCGCCATAACGGCCAGTCGCGGGCGAACGCTCCCTGCACCGCCGCCAGCGCCGGCCCCGCCTCGCCGGACTCGGCCAGCGCACGCATCACGATCAGCGTGACCTGCCCGCTGGCCGGATCCGGGCGCACGCCCAGGCGCACCGGCGCGAAGCCCTCGCGCCGCCAGAAGTGCAGCATGCCCGGGGTCACCCCGAACGCCGCGCCCAGGAGCCCCACCCCGTCGCGCGCGGCACGTTCGGCCACGGCGCGCAGCAGGCGCGTGCCCAGCCCGCGCCCCTGCCAGGCGGGATGCACCGCGATCCGGTGGATCCGCCAGGCGGTCTGGCCCGCTAGTGAAAAGGAACCTACTGCGGCCAGGGTGCACGGCAGGAAGCGTCCCGGCGGCCGCCGCTCGCCGGCCCACACCGCGTCCGCCAGCTCGGGCTCCAGCCCCGGCTCGGCCTGCACCAGCACCGCCCCGAACAGGGCGCCATCACGTGCCCCTTCCAGCAACAGGACATGCACGTCCGGATCGTCCAGCCAGCGCTGCAGATCGGAGGGCCGGGTGCGGTAATGGGCGTCGGCCAGCAGGCCGGTCAGCGCCTGCAGGCGGGCGGCGTCGCCCGCGAGGTCGGCCGGCGAGCGCCACGCCAGACGCACGGCCTGGGGCGACGGCTCGTGGCTGGCCGCCTCCAGCAGGAACAGCCGGTTGATCCAGTCTTCCAGCGGGTCGCCCGCGGCCCAGCGCACGGGCTCGCGCAGGCGCAGGATCCGCGGCGACAGGCCGGCCCGTTCCAGTGCCGGCAGCACCCGCAGGCGGAACCCCTGACCGCTGCCCTCGAATCCTCCGGTGGTGGTCGCCAGCACCACCCGCCGGGCGCGCCGGGTCAGTTCCAGCAGGCGCTCCACCGGGATGGCCGCGGCCTCGTCCACGGTCAGCAGGTCGGGCCGTGCCGGGGTATCCAGCAGGACCGCCGGTGCGCAATACAGCGTCGCGGGATCCACGACGGGCGAGCCTTCCGCAGCCTGCGCCAGCAGCCGCTCGGCTGCGGACGGGGCCGGCGCGGTCACGGCAATCTCCCCGTCCGGAGCGTCCGACAGCCGCAGGTGTTCACCCAGCCACTGCCCGAGCACGGTGGACTTGCCGCGCCCGCGCGGGGCGATCACCACGTCGCAGCGCCGCTCGCCCGGGGCGTCCGGTTCGCCCGGGTCGCGCAGCCGCTCCAGCACCCGCTGCTGGTCGTCGGTCCAGCCCTCGCCGGGCACGGCGCCAGCGGGGCGCGGCCAGTTCGCCGGCCGTCCAGGGTCGGGATGCTCCACCACCGCTTCCGCCAGCGCCTGTCGCCAGCGCTCGCCGAACGGCGTGGCGCCACCGGCATCCGTGAGCAGCACCAGCACCCCACCCCCGCGCAGGATGCCGCTGACGATCACCAGGGCATCGGCGGGGACACCGGACTGCGCCTCGAATACCACCACGTCGCGCTCGCGGCCCAGCCAGTCTCCGGCCTGGGCCGGACGCACCGAGGGTAGATCCGGGGGCGCGCTGCGGCCCACCCACAGGACGTCGTGGCCACCGGCCTGTTGCCGCAGCCATTCGCCCGCGCACTCGCAGACCTCCGGCCGCCCCGGCAAGGCGATGATGCGTCGATGCGGCGGACCGGAACGGACCATCGCGACTGCCCCCGGAAAAAAGAAACGGAACTTGTGAAAACGTGACAAACCTCAAAACCTGCGTCCCGATGCCGACACAGACAGGAACGCCCCTCACGCGACATCTCGCAGCATGAACCAGGAGCCCGCATGAATACCAACGAACAGCCCGCCACCGAACTGCCGGAACGCCTGCGCATTGACGCCGTCGAGGCGCTGACCGAAACCGCGCGCCAGACCCTGGACCAGGGCCAGCGTCTGCGGCTGGACGGTGGCAGCGTCCGGGACACCGACACCGCCGGTCTGAAACTGCTGGCGATGCTGCGCCGGGAAGCCGACCGCCGCGGCCAGCCCATGGCACTCGATCCCGTCAGCCCCGCCCTGGAAAGCGGCCTGCAGCGCCTGGGGCTGGAGGGCCACGTGCAGGACTCCGCGAACCCGCAGGGATCCTGACGACAGCACGACACAAAGCCTTTCCGGCTGTACAGGAATGGTCAAGATTTTTCGTTTTTCCGCGGAGCGGAACCGCTCGGCTCAGTTTTTCCTCCGGGGCCCGTTAAATTCTGTGACGGACCCCGAGTTTGCTGTACAGTCCTTGTACAGGTTTTTCGGAGAATGCGACGGCGACCCTGGCACACCGCTTGCTGGCAGATCATACGGCCGAACCCGGGGTCGCCCGCATCAACAAGACAATCAGATAACAGGGGCACGCAATGGCCAAGGTGCTGGTGGTGGACGACTCGTCCTCGATGCGACAGATGGTGAGCTTCGCGCTCAAGCAGGCCGGTCACGACGTGACCGAGGGCCGGGATGGCAACGACGGCCTGAGCAAGGCACAGGGGCTGAAGGCCGATCTGGTCATCACCGACGTGAACATGCCCGGCAAGGACGGCCTGGAGCTGACCCGCGAGCTGCGCAAGCTGCCCGACTACAAGTTCACGCCCATCCTGGTGCTGACCACCGAGGCCGGCCCGGAGAAGAAGCAGGAGGGCAAGGCCGCCGGCGCCACCGGCTGGCTGGTCAAGCCGTTTGATCCGGAAAAGCTGATGAGCACCGTCAACAAGGTCCTGCGCTAGCCATGTCCATGGACATGTCCCAGTTCACCGAGGCCTTCCTCGAAGAAAGCTTCGAGGGGCTGGAACACATGGAGACCGAGTTGCTGGCGCTCAACGCCGGCGACGAGGAAACCCTGCACACGATCTTCCGTGCGGCCCACTCGATCAAGGGCGGCGCCGGGACGTTCGGGTTCAGCGCGATCTCCGAATTCACCCATGGCATGGAGACCCTGCTCGACCGCATGCGTAACGGTCAGCAGGAGACCACTCCGGAGATCGTGAATCTGTTGCTGCGCGCGGTGGACGTACTGCGCGGCCAGCTGCAGGCGGCTCGCGATGGTGGCGAAGCCGACCCGGCCGAGGCGGCCGAGGTCCGTGCCCTGATCGAGGCCACGCTGGGCGATGACACCCCGGCACCGGCGACCGGAGGGGGCAGCGATGACGCGGACTCCGGCAACGCCGACGGGGGCGACGACGGCACATCGGGTGGCTGGCGCATCCACTTCCGCCCGCATGCCGACCTGCTGCGCACCGGCAACGACCCGCTGCGCATGTTCGAAGTACTTGAGGAGCTGGGCGAGCTGACGGTGCACTGCGACGCAGAGGGCCTGCCCGCGACGCTCGAAGGCTACGACCCGGAGGCCAGCTACCTCGCCTGGACCCTGGAGCTGCGCGGCGACGCGGAGCGTGCCGACGTCGAGGAAGTCTTCGAATGGGTCGAGGACGAATGCGACCTGACGATCGAACCGCTTGAAACCGCCGGCGACAGCACCGAAGCACACCCCCCGGCGGACCCGGCCCCGGACGGCTCCGGCGCGGAATCCACGCCCCCCGGCGGTGAGGACGGCGCGGGCGGGGCGCCCGCACGCGCGGCCTCGAAGCCGACCGAATCCAGCTCCATCCTCCAGGAAATCAACAAAGCCATCTCGCAGCTCGACGAGGTCACCCAGCAGAACGCCGCCCTGGTCGAAGAGGCCGCCTCCTCCTCCGAGTCCCTCGACAATCAGGCCAACGAACTGCAGGAGCTCATGGCTTTCTTCAACAGCTCCCACAGCGAGGCGGATGCTCATCAGGCCCGCGAACCCGCTCACAAGGAAAGTGCGCGGCCGGCACGCCAATCCGCCTCCGCAGGCCGCCGCAAGACCCCGGCGCCGGAAAAGAAACCGGCCACCACCTCTCGCACACAGGCCGGCGCAAAGAACGACCGCAACGAAGAATGGGAAGAGTTCTGATGGCTGAGGGAGACGGTTGTTGAATGGCCGGTTTCGAGAGTCTGAGCGACCGCGATTTCCGACGCGTCGCCCGTCTGATCGGCGAACGCACCGGAATCATGCTCAACGAGAGCAAGCGGGAGCTGGTCTACGGACGGCTTTCGAGGCGGCTGCGTGCTCTGAGTCTGAACCGGTTCGACGTCTATCTGGACCGGCTGGAACAGGGAGATGACGCGGAACTGGAGGAATTCGTCAATGCACTCACAACGAACCTCACGGCATTCTTCCGCGAGCCCCATCACTTCGAAATGCTGGAGGGATCGGTGCTCGAGGAGATGCGCCGGGCCAATCCGGACGGACCGCTGAAGATCTGGTCAGCCGGCTGTTCCACCGGTGAGGAACCGTGGTCCATCGCAATGACCCTGGCCGATGCCGCCGGCTCGACAGATGCGGCACGGATCCTCGCGACCGACGTGGACTCGCGCGTGGTCGCGCATGCCGATGCCGGGATCTACGATGCCAGTCGCATCACCGGTATCGCGCGCGAACGCCAGCGGCGCTGGCTGCTGCGCGGCAAGGGCGCGCAGGACGGGAAGGTCCGGATCCGCGATGACCTGCGCTCGATGGCCCGATTCCAGAAACTCAACCTGTTCGACGAATGGCCCATCCGAGGGCCTCTGGATGCAATCTTCTGCCGCAATACCCTGATCTATTTCGACAAGCCGACACAGAAAGAGCTGGTCGAACGCTTCGCGACCATCCTGCGCCCCGGCGGCTATTTGTTCATTGGCCATTCGGAATCGCTGTACAAGGTAACGGATACTTTCCGGCTGCTGGACAAAACGCTTTACCGGAAGACCTCGCCGTGACCCGCCATCCCGACATTCCCGAGCTGCATGATGGTGCCTTCGCGCACATCAACCGCTACTGGGATCGCATGAACAATGCCCCGGCGGCCAAGCTGCTGCCCGGGGAATGCTATGTTTCGGTGTCGTCGACCGAGCTGATCACCACGGTGCTGGGCTCCTGCGTGTCGGCCTGCGTATGGTCGCCGGAGGCCGGGGTGGGTGGCATGAACCATTTCATGCTCCCGGAAGGCGAACGCGACAGCGGCTGGGGCCCGGCGGTTTCCAATGCCACGCGTTACGGCACCCACGCGATGGAGTTCCTGGTGAACGAGCTGCTCAAGCTCGGCGCCGAGCGCGACGACCTGCGCATCAAGATGTTCGGGGGCGGGCGCGTAATGGCGGGCATGAGTGACGTCGGCGCGCGCAACATCGCGTTTCTGCGCCGGTACGCGCGCGAGGAAGGGCTCGAGATTCTGGCCGAGGACGTGGGCGGCCCGTGGCCGCGCAAGGTGGTGTTCTTCCCCGCCTCCGGACGGGTCCGGCTGAAAAAGCTCGTGTCCCTGCACAACAACACCCTGCTCGAACGCGAGCAGGACTACCGCCGCCGCCTCGAAGGCGAGGACCTGGCCGGCGACGTGGAGCTGTTCGAATGAGCACAACGCAGGCCCGCCCCATCCGTGTGATCGTGGTCGACGACTCGGCCCTGATCCGCAAGCTGCTGGCGCGGATCCTCGATCAGGCGCCGGATATCGAAGTGGTGGAAACCGCGGCCGATCCGTACGACGCCCGCGAGAAGATCAAGCAGCACGACCCGGACGTGCTCACCCTGGACGTGGAGATGCCGAAGATGGACGGCATCACGTTCCTGCGCAATCTGATGCGCCTGCGCCCCATGCCGGTGGTCATGGTCTCCTCGCTGACCGAGGCCGGGGCTGACGTAACGTTGCAGGCGCTGGAAATCGGCGCGGTGGATTTCGTAACCAAGCCCGGAGTCGATGTCTCGCATGCTCTCGAAGCCTATAGCGGGACCTTGATCGACAAGATCCGCGCGGCCTCGGGTATTCGCATACAGGCGCGCAGCAGCACGCCGGCCGGAACCGCGACACCGGCCACAAGGACGAACGCCGGCGGGGGCACCCGGCGCTTTCGCACCACTGACCGCGTCATCGCACTGGGCGCATCGACCGGCGGCGTCGAGGCCCTCAAGGAGGTGCTGATGGGACTGCCCCCGGACTCACCCGGGATCGTGATCACCCAACATATCCCGGCGGGCTTTAGCCAGGCCTTTGCCGAGCGCATGAATCGCAGCACCGCGCTGCGGGTGAAACAGGCGGAGGACGGGGATGTGATCATGCCGGGACATGTCTTCATCGCTCCCGGGACCGACTATCACCTTCGTGTCGACCGGGACGGGGCCCGCTATGTCTGCCGGCTGGATGACCAGAATGCGGTGAACCGGCACCGCCCCAGCGTCGACGTACTGTTCGAATCCGCCGCACAGTCCTCCGGCTCCAACACCGTGGCCGCGCTGTTGACGGGCATGGGCGACGACGGCGCCCGCGGGCTGCTGGCACTGCGCGAGGCCGGTGCCCACACCATCGCGCAGGATGAGGCCACCAGCCTGGTCTGGGGCATGCCCGGCGCGGCAGTTAAGGCCGACGCTGCAGCTCAGGTGCTCCCACTCGGCAAGATCGCCCAGGCACTTCTGGAGGATCACCAAAATAAGGCCGACGCGGGGGCCAACGGAGGAGACACGACATGAATGACTGGAAACAACGTCTGATGCAGCCGCCGCTGCAGCGGGGCCTGGCGATCGCCCTGGTAGCCACCCTGCTGGCCGGCATTGGCGGCGTCTGGCTGGCCGGAGCAGCCGCGGCGGCCAGCCTGCTGGTGGTGCCCCTGCTGCTGGGGGCCGCGCTGGTGGTCGCCCTGCGGCACACCCCGGACGCGGACACCACCCGCCACGACGAACAGGAGGCTGCCCAGCGGGTGGCCGGCGGCGCGGAACTGTCCGACGAGATCGACCAGGCGATGCGCTTCGAACTGGACCAGATCGATCAGGAGATCACCCGGCAGAAGGGGCTGATCGAGAACGCGGTGAAGGAACTGGGCGACAGCTTCAGCGACATGCACCAGATCGCCGAACGCCAGCAGGAGCTGATGAGCTCCGATCTGGCGAGCCAGAATAGCGCCGGGGAAGAAGGCAGATCCCAGCCGGAGATCCTGCGCGACCTGACCCGCCAGTCGGACGAGACCCTGCAGATGTTCATCGACACCCTGGTGGAGGTCAGTCGGCAGAGCGTGGAGAGCGCGCACCACATGGCGGACATGAACCAGCACATGGACGGGGTATTCAAGCTGCTGGACAGTGCCGGCGAGATCGCCGACCAGACCAGCCTGCTGGCCCTGAACGCCAGCATCGAGGCCGCACGGGCCGGCGAGGCCGGGCGCGGGTTCGCGGTGGTGGCCGACGAGGTCCGCAACCTGTCGAAGCGCTCGGCCACCTTTCACGAGGACATCCGCAAGCAGATCGAGGAGGCGCGCCGCAGCATCCGTCAGGTGCACGACACGGTCCACGCCATGGCCTCGCGCGACATGAGCGACAGCATGGAAGAAAAGGAGCGCGTCGGCTCGCTGTTCGAATACGCCCGCGAGGCCACCGAGGACATGGAAAACCGGCTGCGGGAAGAGGCGGAACTGACCGATCGCATGAACCAGGCGGTCGCCACCGCGGTTCGCTCGCTGCAGTTCGAGGACATCGCGCGTCAGTCCCTGGGCACCGCCGAAGACGCCCTGGCCCATCTGCACGAACTGCAGGGGATCCTCCACGAGGCACGCTCCACCGACGATGCCCGCGCGATGGCCGAGCGCGTGCGCGCCTGGCGCGAGGATCGCCAGACCCGTCATCATCGCGCCGTGAATCAGGAAAACCTGGACACCGGCGACGTTGAACTCTTCTGACCCCCGAAAACTCCCGACGGAGACCGCATGAGCATCCAGACCCGGACATCGACGGACGGCAGCGAACTGCGCATCGCCATCCACGGTCGCTTTGATTTTGACCAGCACCAGGACTTCCGCAGCGCCTACCGCGAGACCCGCGGCGCCGGCATGCGCTACGTCATCGACCTGTCGCAGACGGAGTACATGGACAGCTCCGCGCTGGGCATGCTGCTGCTGTTGCGGGAACACGCCGGCGGCGATGGCGCCGACGTGCGCATCGTCGGGGCGTCCGGCGGGGTGCGCAAGGTGCTCGACATCGCCAATTTCGGTCGCCTGTTCACCATCGAGTGACGTCCGTGAGCGCCTTCCCCGAAAGCGTGCCGCTGGCGTCCGGCGAGGGGCGTGTGCTGATCGTCGACGACGACAAGCACAACCGGCGCCTGCTGAAGATGATGCTGACCGGCGCCGGCTACGACACCGAGGAGGCGACCGACGGCCACCAGGCCGTGGAGCAGGCACGCAACGCTCTCCCGGACCTGATCCTGATGGACGTGATGATGCCGGGGCTGGACGGCTTCGAGTCCACCCGACAGATCAAGCACGAGTGCGGTGATCGTTTCATCCCGGTAATCATGCTGACCGCCCTGGACGACGAGGACTCCCTGCTGCGCGGCATCCGCGCCGGTGCCGACGACTTCCTCAGCAAGCCCATCAACCTCTCGGTGCTGCGCGCCAAGATCCACGCCATGGAGCGCCTGCGCGACCTGCACCACGGGCTGCGCGAGCGCAACGAGGCCCTGGACCGGGCCCGGGGGCGCCAGGCATGGGAGGAAGAGACCGCGGAGAGCGTGCTCTCGCGCGCCATCACCGGGCGCAACGTGGGCGACGAACGGCTGCACGTACGCCAGTGGGCCGCCGCCACCTTCAGCGGCGACGTGGTGCTGTCGGACTTCACCCCGGACGGCGGCCTGCGCGTACTGGTGGGGGACTTCACCGGGCATGGCCTGGCTGCGGCCATCGGCACCTATCCGGTTTCGGAGACCTTCCATACACTGACGCGCGAGGGTGTGGGCGACACCGAACTGGTCTTCGAGCTCAACCACGTGCTCCACGGCTTTCTGCCACCGTCGATGTTCATGGGCGCCGTGCTGGTCACCTTTGAGCCCGACGGGCAGACCCTGACCGCCTGGAACGGCGGCCTGCCGGATGCCCTGCTGTGCGGCGGCGACGGACAACTGCGCCGCCTGCCCTCGCAGGCGATGCCGCTGGGAATCCTGCCCCGGCTGGAGCTGGACAGCGGCCCCCGGCGTCACGCCATCGCCGCCGACGAGACCCTGCTGATCGTCACCGACGGGGTTCTGGAAGAGGAAGGCACCGCCGGTGAACCGTTCGGCGAGGCACGCCTGCATGCCTGTCTGTGCCATCCGGAGCCCCCACCGGAGCGGATCGCACGGCTGGGCGATGCCCTGTCACGGCACATGGGGGATGCGTCACCGGCCGACGACATCACCGCGGTCGCGATCACCTGCGCCCCCGAGGTCGTGCTGGAAACCGGTGTCGCGGCCCCCCCGGACACCACCGGCAACCGACGCTGGTCCATGGAGGCCGCCGGGGCCGAGCTGGCCCGCGTGGACGTCGCGGAAGAGGCCCGGCAGCAGCTCCGGCGCTGGTTCCCGGAGCCCGGCGAACACGTTCAGGCCCTGCAAACGGTGGTCGCCGAGCTCTGCAACAATGCCTTCGAACACGGCGTGCTGGGCCTGTCTTCCGAGATGAAGGCCACCGCGGAAGGCTTTGCCGAGTACTATCGCCTGCGCCAGGAAGGACTCGAGCGCCTGGAAGGGCGCATCGGCATCAGCCTGCGCTACCGCCGCACGGACGACTGGCACTGCGTGCGCATCCGTGTGCGCGACAGTGGCGCGGGCTTCGACCACCAACGGGTGCGGCGGGCTCTCGAGGGCGAGAGCGACGAAAGGCTGTGGGGGCGCGGCCTGACCCTGGTGCACCGGTTGTGCCGGCAGATGCGGCACCTCGGGAGCGGCAACGTGGTGGAGGCCGAGTACGCCTGGATGGAACCAATCAGCGAGGAGCAGACATGACATCGACCACTCCGCAATCGGCACTGATTACCGGCAATTCCAGCGGCCTGGGCCTCGGACTCACCCGGGTCCTCGCCGCCGACGGCGCGGCGGTCTACGGCATGAGCCGCCGTGGCTGCCCCGACGACGGGGTCGCCGGCGACGCACAGGTCGACCTGGCGGACTTTGACGCCATCCCGGAGGCCATGGACCGGCTGCTGCAGGGCGTCACCCGTCTGGACCTCGTGATCCTGAACGCGGGCCTGCTCGGACACATCCAGCGCATGCCGGACGCGCCGATGGAAGAACTGCGCCTGCTGATGGACGTGAACACCTTCGCCAACAAGGTGATCCTGGATCGTCTGCTGACGCGCGAGATCCCGGTCGGCCAGATCGTAGCCATCTCCTCGGGGGCGGCGGTGTTCGGCAATGCCGGCTGGAGCGGCTATTCCCTGTCCAAGGCCGCGCTGAACATGCTGATGCAGCTCTACTCGCACGAATTCCCCGGCGTGCCCGTGCACTCGCTCGCACCGGGTCTGATCGACACCGCGATGCAGGACTATCTTTGCGACGAGGCCGACAGCGAGACCTTCACTGCCCTGCAGCGGCTGAAGGCCGCGCGCGGCACCCGCACCATGCCGGAACCGGAAACCGCGGCACGCGACATCCTCGACGTACTGCCACGGCTGCGCGAACAGCCGTCCGGAAGCTTCGTGGACATCCGTGCACTCAACGATCCCGAAGAGTATGCGCGCCTGACCGGCCGGCGCTGACAGAAAAACTTCATCGCACCCCATTGGCTTTTGCCGACACAGGAGCGTATAGTCGGAAACGTGATTCGCGGTTAGCAGCAACTCCAAGGAAGTCCCCAGTTTTCTGGACCAGTGCTCCCGTTGATCTGTTGGTAGCGTTCCGCAATCACGTTTCTTTAGTTACATGATGAGGTAAGTAGTTGTGAATACCGGTGTTGTTAAGTGGTTCAACGAGAGCAAGGGTTTCGGTTTCATCACCCCCGATGATGGCGGCAAGGACGTGTTCGTGCACTTCTCCGCGATCAACGGTTCGGGCTTCAAGACCCTGGCCGAAGGCCAGAAGGTTTCCTTCGAGATTCAGGAAACCGCCAAGGGTCTGGCCGCGGGTGACGTGACCGCGCTGTAAGACTGCCCGCACGGCGCGCCTCCGGGCGCGCTTCGGGAAGCAGAGGGCCGCCTTCGGGCGGCCCTTTTTTGTGCGCGCTCTCCGCGCAGGCCGCGCAGGTTCGCCCGGAGCGGAACCAAAAAAAGGCCCCGGCGCGAACGCCGGGGCCCGATGACGGCCGGAAAGCCCGCGGGGCTTACAGGCTGTAGTACATGTCGAACTCGATCGGATGGGTGGTCATGCGCATGCGCGTGACGTCTTCCATCTTCAGATCGATGTAGGCATCGATCATGTCGTCGGTGAACACCCCGCCCTGGGTCAGGAACGCGCGGTCGGCGTCCAGCGCCTCCAGGGCCTGATCCAGCGAATGGGCGACCTGCGGGATGCCCTTCTCTTCTTCCGGCGGCAGGTCGTAGAGGTTCTTGTCCATCGCCTCGCCCGGGTGGATCTTGTTCTGGATCCCGTCGATGCCGGCCATCAGCATCGCGGCGAACGCCAGATACGGGTTGGCGGTGGAGTCCGGGAAGCGCAGCTCGATGCGGCGGGCCTTCGGGCTCATCACGAACGGGATGCGGATGGACGCCGAGCGGTTGCGCGCGGAGTAGGCCAGCATCACCGGCGCCTCGAAACCCGGCACCAGGCGCTTGTAGCTGTTGGTGGACGGGTTGGTGAAGGCGTTCAGCGCGCGGGCATGCTTGATGATGCCGCCGATGTAGTACAGCGCGGTCTCGGACAGTCCGCCGTACAGGTCACCGGAGAACAGGTTCTTGCCATCCTTCGACAGCGACTGGTGCACGTGCATGCCGGAGCCGTTGTCGCCGACGATCGGCTTGGGCATGAAGGTGGCGGTCTTGCCGTGCATGTGGGCAACGTTCTGCACCACGTACTTGAGCATCTGCACTTCGTCGGACTTCTTGGTCAGGGTCGCCGCGCCGACGCCGATCTCGCACTGGCCGGCCGTCGCCACCTCGTGGTGATGCACCTCGGTGGTCAGCCCCATCTCGGTCATCACTTCACACATGGTGGAGCGGATGTCGTGCAGGCTGTCGACCGGCGGGACCGGGAAGTAGCCACCCTTCACGCCCGGACGATGGCCAATGTTGCCGTCGTCATACACGCGCTCGGAGTTCCAGGAGGCCTCCTGGGAATCCACGCGGCAATAGGAACCGGAGAGGTCGGAGCCCCACTTCACGTCGTCGAACACGAAGAACTCGTTCTCCGGACCGAACAGCGCGGTGTCGGCGATGCCGGTGCTCTGCAGATAGGCCTCGGCGCGACGCGCCAGCGAGCGCGGGCAGCGGTCGTAGCCCTGCATGGTGGCCGGTTCCACGACATCGCAGCGGATGTTCATGGTCATGTCCTCGAAGAACGGGTCGATGGCCGCGGACTCCGGATCCGGCATCAGGATCATGTCGGATTCGTTGATGCCCTTCCATCCGGAGATGGAAGAGCCGTCGAACATCTTGCCTTCTTCGAAGGAATCTTCGTCGAGGTCGTGGGCCGGCAGGGTGACATGCTGTTCCTTGCCCTTGGAATCGGTAAAACGAAGGTCAACGAAACGGACTTCCTGTTCCTTGATCTGCTTCAGCACTTCGGCTGCGGACATAATGAGGACTCCTCTGGTCTTCAGTTTGAGACGGTCGATGCCGGTGCGGTCGCCTGGGGCCGATCGGCGTCTGCCGGTTGGTCATGCAGGTGGCGTGCCAGCCTGCAAGCCCCGGTTCGGGGCGCCCCTGCGCCCATCTCTGCGCCACCACGGCCGAATGCCGCACACCCGCAGTGCACATGATGCACCATTATAGTGCCACCGCGCGGCATGCGCCCTCATTCGGTGCAAGGCCGATAGAGCACGGTCACCTGTCCCAGTACCGGCCCCAGAACGGGGTGTTCCCGCAGCTGCCGGGTCAGCAGATCGGCGCGCTCCTGCAGGGCGGCTCCCGTCCGCGCGGGATCCAGCCGCAGAGTGACGGTGGCATGCACCCGCCCGCCGAGATAATGCAGGGAAAGGTGCTCCAGGGCCTCCAGCTCGGGGAAGCCGGCCCAGGCCTCGCGCAGGCCGGCCACCAGTTCGGGGCGCAGGGGCAGCCGCGAGCTGGCCGCCTGCTCCTCGTCGTTCTCCGGATCCACGTGCACGGTGATGTCGCTGACCTCGCCCGCATCCTCGGTCACCGCGCGATGCACGGCATCGGCGATGCGGTGCCCCTCGGACACCGAAATCATCGGCGCGACCTGCACGTGCACGTCGGCCACGGCGTCGTCGCCGGAGCGGCGCGTGCGCAGCATGTGGGCATCCTTAACTCCGGGCACGTCCAGGATGGTGCGGTGGATGCGCTCGACCTTTTCCGGTTCCAGCGCGGTGTCGATCAGTTCGGCCACGCTGCGACGGATCAGGCGCCCGGCGATATGCAGGATGAACAGGGCCACCAGCAGCGCCGCCAGCGCGTCCAGCCACGGCCAGCCGGCGACCGCACCGGCCACCCCCAGCAGCACGATGACCGAAGAGATCGCATCGGTGCGGTGATGCCAGGCGTTTGCCTCCAGCATGCGCGAGCCCAGCCGGCGCGCGACCCGACGGGTGTACTGGTACAGACCCTCCTTGGCCACCAGGGTCACCACGGCGAAGGCGACCGCCAGCGGTGCCGGCCCCGTGGCATCGTCCAGCTCCAGCAGGCGTCCGCCGGCGCCCCAGGCGATGGCCAGCCCCGCCAGCGCGAGGAACAGGCCCACGACCACCGTCGCGAGCGTCTCGATGCGGCCGTGGCCGTAGGGGTGATCCCGATCGGGGGAAGCGGCGGCATGCCCTGCCGCGACCAGGACCACGGCATCGGTGACCAGGTCGGAGACGGTATGCACGCCATCGGCGATCAGGGCCTGGGAGTTGAGCAGCCAGCCGCTGAGCAGCTGGGTCACGGCCAGCCCGGAGTTCACCGCGGCGCCGGTGAGCGTGACCCGGCGCGTGTCGCGGTAGCGCCGGTCGTCGGTGCCCGACTCGAGCGGGTCAGGCGGTTCGGCGGGCGCCCTGTCCGGCTGCTGCTGGTGATCCGCGGCCATCGTACCCCCGGAGATGCCTCGATTCGGGGCATTATGGACCGCGCCGCGACCTCCGGCCACCGCAGCCGGGCCGGGCGGTGGCCGCACCCCGGCACGGGCCGATATACTGCCGCCCCTGATCCGCTCCGGACCCCCAGCCATGGCGAACGCAAGCGACCGAACCGAGACCGCGAGTCCCACCTTCCAGGACCTGATCCGTCGACTGCAGGATTACTGGAACGACCACGGCTGCGTGGTGATGCAGCCCTACGACATGGAGATGGGCGCCGGGACCTTCCACCCGGCGACCTTCCTGCGCTCGATCGGGCCGGAACCCTGGCGCGCCGCCTACGTGCAGCCCAGCCGGCGCCCGACCGACGGCCGCTACGGCGACAATCCCAATCGCCTGCAGCACTACTATCAGTTCCAGGTGCTGCTGAAGCCCTCCCCGGCCGACATCCAGGACCTGTATCTCGGCTCGCTGGAGGCGCTGGGCTTCGACACGCTGACCCACGACGTCCGTTTCGTCGAGGACAACTGGGAATCGCCGACGCTGGGCGCCTGGGGGCTGGGCTGGGAGGTCTGGCTGAACGGCATGGAGGTGACCCAGTTCACCTACTTCCAGCAGGTGGGCGGGATCGACTGCCACCCCGTCTCCGGCGAGATCACCTACGGGCTGGAGCGTCTGGCGATGTACCTGCAGGGCGTGGAGAGCGTCTACGACCTGGTCTGGACCGTCGGCCCGGACGGGCGCGCGGTCACCTACGGCGACGTCTACCACCAGAACGAGGTGGAACAGTCGAAGTACAACTTCGAGCACGCCGACCGCGATGCCCTGTTCGCCGCGTTCGACCACCATGCGGCGGAGAGCGACCGCATGATCGAGCTGGGCCTGCCGCTGCCGGCCTACGAGCAGATGCTGCGCGCCTCGCACAGCTTCAACCTGCTGGATGCGCGCGGGGCGATCTCGGTCACCGAGCGCCAGCGCTACATCCTGCGCGTGCGCGAGCTCTCCAGGAACGTCGCGCAGAAATACTATGAATCGCGCGAGGCGCTGGGCTTTCCGCTGTGCGCCCCGGGCGACACCGGCAAGTCCGACGCCGCCTGACGCCACCCGATACCGGGGCATACCCCGAACCCGTGCCCGCCGCCGCCCCGACCGGGCGCGCGGGCCCACCGGAACCCGACTGGACCGAACATGGACGAAGCCCGCGAACTTCTGATCGAACTCGGCACCGAAGAACTGCCGCCGGCCGCGCTGGCACGCCTGCGCGACGCCTTCGCCGAGGGCCTGACCACTCGCCTGCGCGACGCCGGGATGGAACCCGGCGAGCCCGAGGCCTTCGCCACACCCCGGCGCCTGGCCGTGCGCTTCCCCGCAGTGCCCAGCCGCCAGCCCGACCAGCTGCAGGAACGCCGCGGCCCGGCCGTGGCCGCCGCCTTCGACGACCAGGGCCGGCCGACCCGCGCGGCGCAGGGCTTCGCCTCCTCCTGCGGGGTGGAGGTGGAACAGCTCGAGCGCGAGGACACCGGCAAGGGCGAATACCTGATCTTCCGCCGCATGCAGCCGGGACAGGCCCTCGGCGAACTGCTGCCGGAGATGCTGGCCGGGGCCCTGGAGCACCTGCCCACGCCCAAGCGCATGCGCTGGGGCGAGAGCACCACGGAATTCGTGCGCCCGGTGCACTGGCTGGTGGTGCTGCACGGCACCGACGTCCTGCCGATGACGGTGCTGGAACAGGATGCCGGCCGCCACACGCGCGGCCACCGTTTCCACCACCCGGCCCCGCTGGAGCTCGCCGGCCCCGGCGACTACGCCGAAAGGCTGCGCGCCGAGGGCCGTGTGGAGCCTTCGTTCGAGGCCCGTCGCGAGCGCATCCTGGAGCAGGTCCACGCCACCGCCCGCGAACTGGGCGGGCGCGCGCTGGTCGACCCGGACATGCTGGACGAGGTCACCGCGCTGGTGGAGTGGCCGGTGGCCCTGGGCGGCAGCTTCGACCGGCGTTTCCTCGAGGTCCCGCAGGAGGCGCTGATCTCCACCATGCAGGACAACCAGAAATACTTCCCGGTGGTGGACGAGGCCGGCCGCCTGCAGCCGCATTTCATCGTCGTCAGCAACATCGAGTCGCGCGATCCCGAAGCAGTACGCGATGGCAACGAGCGCGTGCTGCGCCCGCGCTTCGCGGATGCCGAATTCTTCTGGGAGCAGGACCGCAAGCACCGCCTGGAAGAACGCCTCGACGAGCTCGGCTCGGTGGTGTTCGAGAAGCGCCTGGGCACGCTGCGCGACAAGTCGCATCGCCTGGAGACGCTGATGCAGGGTCTGGCGGATCCGATGGGACTGGATGCCGGCCAGGCCGCCCGCGCCGCGCGGCTGTGCAAATGCGACCTGCTGACCCGGATGGTGTTCGAATTCACCGAACTGCAGGGCACCATGGGGCGCTACTACGCGCTGCACGACCGCGAGGACGAGGCGGTCGCCGATGCGATCGAGCAGCACTACTGGCCGCGCCAGTCGGGCTCCGAGCTGCCGGACGGTCCGCTGGCCCAGGCCCTCGCGCTGGCCGACCGCCTCGACACCCTGGTCGGGATCTTCGCCATCGGCAAGCAGCCCAGCGGCACCAAGGACCCGTTCGCCCTGCGCCGGGCCGCGCTGGGGCTGGTGCGCATCCTGGTGGAACGCGAGCTCCCGCTGGCCCTGACCCCGCTGCTCGCGGGAGCCGCCGAGCCGATCCGCGAACGCGTGGCCGAGGCCGACCAGGCGGTCGAGCCGGTGCGCGAGTACATCGTCGAGCGCCTGCGCGGCTACCTGCTGGAACAGGGCCACGCCCACGAGACCATCGAGGCCGTGGGCGCGGTCGCCCCCGACCAGCCGCTGGATTTCGCCCGGCGGGTGCGCGCGGTGTCGCAGTTCCGCGAACGCCCGGAGGCCGAGGCCCTGGCCGCGGCCAACAAGCGTATCCACAACCTGCTGCGCAAGGCCGGCGACGAGGCCGCCGGCACGCTGGAGCCCGACGCCCTGGTGGCCGACGAGGAACGCCAGCTGCACCAGGGTCTGCTGGCGGTGCGTCCGGCGGTGGATGCCGCGGTGGCCGACGGCGACTACGTGCTGGCGCTGGGCGAACTCGCCGGGCTGCGCGAGCGCGTGGACCGCTTCTTCGACGGGGTGATGGTGATGGCCGAGGACCCGGCCGAGCGGCGCAACCGCCTCGCCCTGCTGCGCGAGCTGCGCCAGGCCTTCGAGACCGTGGCCGACATCGGGCGGCTGGCCACCGGCTGAGGGCAGGCAAGCATGCTGTATCTGCGCTCACTGCTGTTTCACGTCGGGCTGATCAGCTCTTCGCTGATCTACGGCCTGATCGTGCCGTTGCTGATCTGGCCACTGTCCCATGAACGCCGCTACCGCATCCTGATCCAGTGGGGCCGCTTCAACATCTGGTGGCTGCGGGTCACCTGCGGGGTGCGCTACCGGGTACGCGGCCTGGAACACGTGGACACCTCGCGCCCCCACGTGGTGATGTCCAAGCACCAGTCGGCGTGGGAGACGCTCGCGTTCGTGTCGATCTTCCCGCGCCAGACCTGGGTGCTCAAGCGCGAGCTGATGCGCATCCCGCTGTTCGGCTGGACCCTGGCCATGCTCAACCCGGTACCCATCGACCGCGGTGCCGGGCGTCAGGCGCTGGAGGGCCTGCTGCGGGAAGGCAAGAAGCGCCTGGACCAGGGGCTGTGGGTGATCGTGTTCCCCGAGGGCACGCGCGTGAATCCCGGGGAAAAGGGCCGTTATCGTCAGGGCGGCGCGCAGCTGGCCGCGCGCGGCGGCTACCCGGTGCTGCCGGTGGCGCTGAACTCCGGTACGTACTGGCCGCGGCGCGGGATCCTGCGCCATCCCGGGACCATCGAGGTCTCGGTGGGGCCGCCGATCGAGACGCAGGGCCGTTCGGCCGCCGAGGTGCTGGCGCTGACCGAGGACTGGATCGAAAGCGAGATGGCGCAGCTGGAACCCCGCGACGAGGCCTCCCCGCGGGAGCAGTGATCCTGTGATCCGGCGGCCCGGCGATCCCCCGCCGGAGTCCGGCCCAAATTGCGCACGGGGCCGCAAGCCCGCAATCTCCCCGGCTACACCCCAGAGGAACCCGGAGACGCCCGCATGTCCGCTTCCCCCGGAACGATCGGTCCGGCACTGGTCGAACTGCGCGAACGCAACATCCACCGCGTCGGCCACGACGAGCCGGCGGTCTGGCTGATCGACGACCGCGAGATGGGCGGGATCCTGGTGAACGCCCCGCCGTTTTCGGATGCCCTGCTGCAGGAACTGCGCGCGCTCACCGAGCCGCGCTGGCTGTTCCTGCCCAGCCACCGCGGCGCGCGCGACCTGGAGGCCTGGCGCGAGGCCGGACTGGAGGTGCTGGCCTACGAGGCCGAGGCACCCGCGATCCGCGCCGCCGGCGGCACCGTGGATACCCCGTTCAACCGCAAGCAGCGGCTGTCGCGCACCATCGACTTCCTGCCGATGGGCGGCGTCACCGAGGGCACCTGCGCCCTGCGGATCAAGAATCTGCCGGGGGCGATCTTCTTCGGTCCCGCGCTGACCCCGGGCGAGGACGGCTGGCCCACGGTGATCCCCGAGGCCACCGACCATTCGGCCGAGGCGCGGCTGTTCGGCTCGCTGGGGATCAAGGACCTGAAATTCGCCTGGGCGTTCTGCGACCGCCACGATCCGGAGACCACGCACATCGGCCCGGATGCCGACCAGCACATCCACGCGCGGGTGGAGGCGCTGTTCGAGGACTGACGCCGCGCCGAGCCGCGTGCCCGCATCAGTCGGCGCGCGGATCCGCCGGGCAGTCCGGGACGGGGTCGCATGCCCCGCCGGACGGAGCCGCCCGCTCCAGCGTCCGCAGGGTCGGGGCATACGGGGATGCGTCCTCGCCCCCGCTCAGCGCCACCGCGCAGGCGGCCGCGGCCCGGGCGGGTTCCGTACAGTCCCGCGCCAGCAGGACATGGGCGAGGTTGTTCCAGGCCGCGTCCACGCCCGAGTCACGCTCGATCAGCTCGCGCAGCGCAGACTCGGCCGACTCGGGATCATCCTGCGCCATCGCAACGTTCGCCAGACCGACATAGCCCACCGGCTGATCGGGCCATTGGTCGATCGCCGTGCGGTAACCCGTGGCCGCGCTCTCCAGTGCGCCGATGACCTCCAGCTCGTTGACCGCGCGCAGCCAGTTCAGCGGCTCCGCGGTGGCCGGCAGCTCGTCCGGCGCCACCGGGATGAAGGCCCAGCGCTCGCCGCGCGCCCAAGTCCGCTCGAAGCGGGCGAACTCGTTCACGTGACGCTCGTGGGTGCCGCTGCGCAGGATGATCTCGCCGGCGTCGAGGTCGTAGCCGATGACCACCGCGAAATGCCATTCCGGGAACATCGCGAGCCCGAGGTTCTGGAACACCACCACCGGATGACCGGCCGCGACCTCGCGCAGGACCGCTTCCAGATCCGGCTCCAGGCGATACGCCACCAGATCGCGCGCGCGCACCGCCGCACGCATCTCGGCCTGCAGCGTGCCCTCGCGGACGGGGATGTAGACCTCGTCGATCAGCCCTTCCAGCGACACGTCCAGACCGCGCCCCTCGAGCACCGTGGCCAGCGCGGCCGGGCCGCACTGGTACCCCTCCTGCGGGTGGAACGGGGTGTCGGTCAGCTCGACGCGCGGCGGCAGATCCGGCAGGGCCCCGGGGCCACCCGCCAGGTCGCGGCTCTGCGGCGCGGTCGCACAGCCGGCCAGCAACGCCGCCAGCAGCAGCGCCGCGAGTCCCCGGAGGATCACGCGGTGACTACCGGTCGCGCGGCGGCTGGACGAAGGAGAAGATGTCGGTCACGCCCAGGGCGTCGGTGATCACGAACACCAGGAACACGATGGCGACCACGCCCAGGGCGCCGGCGGCCCCCACCGGTTCGGAGTCCATGCGCGCTTCCAGCTCCGCCAGCTCCTCGTCGGTCAGCCGGGCGACGCGCTCGCGGGCCTGTTCCGGATCCACGCCCATGGCGATCAGCTGCTCCTGTACGGGCGCCTCTTCCAGACGTTCCAGCAGTTGCGCCCGGGTGTCCTCCGCCTGCGCCTGATCGATCAGGGCGCGGGTACCCACCATCTGCCCGGTGTCATCGCCGCTTGCGGATGCCCCCTGCGCGCGCTCGGCCGTTTCGGCCAGCACGGAGGTGGCCGGCAGCAGGGCCAGGCCGAGGGCACAACAACCGGCCAGCATGCCGGATACGGACGGGGTACGACGCAAACGCGAGACGCTCGGAATCGACATGGACGGCCTCCTCGAAGGCTCGGATGGGGAAACGTACTTCCTATCTTACGCTCGTTACGGGGCGCGCCAAGCCCCGCGAACGATCCGCCAGGCTCAGTCGTGATCCACGTCGAACGGCGGACAGCGTTTCGGCAGCAGCTCCCCGCGGATGCGCGGATAGGCGGGCAGTCCGCGCTCGAACGGCGGCTGGTCCTCGCCCTGGATCAGCGGGCGCAGGTAGTCGCGCGCCTCCTGGGTGATGCCGTAACCGTCCGGGGTGATCAGTTCGCGCGGCATGCCCTGCTCGATGTCGGCCACGCTCTCCAGCGAGGTACGCCCGATGCTCCAGCGATAGGGCTGGGTGGAATCGCGCCGGATGATCGGCATGAAGCTGTGCTCGCCGGCCACCACGCCCTCCACCGCCGCGCGCCCGCAGGCATAGGCCTGGTCCACGTCCACCTTCGACGCGATATGCCGCGCGGCCCGCTGGATGTAGTCGACCACCGCCCAGTGCAGCTTGTGCCCGGTTTTTTCACGGATCAGCTCGGACAGCCGCGGCGCGGCGCCGCCCAGCTGGGTGTAGGCATAGACGTCGTGGCTCTGGGCCACCGAGAACAGGCTCCCGTCGGGGTTCTTCAGGCCCTCGGAGACCACCACCACGCAGTACCCGTGGCGCTCGATGGTGCGGTTGAGGTGATCCATGAAGTCCGCCTCGTCGAACGGCGTCTCGGCGAACAGGATCAGCATCGGCGGCTGGCCGTCGAACTCCTGGGCCAGCGCGGCGGCAGCCGCCAGCCAGCCCGCATGCCGCCCCATCACCTCGAGAATGAAGACCTTGGTCGAGCTGGTGTGCATGGACTCCACGTCCAGGCTGGCCTCGCGCACGGTGGTGGCGATGAACTTGGCAGCGGAGCCGAACCCGGGACTGGTATCGGTGATCGCGAGGTCGTTGTCGATGGTCTTGGGCACGCCCACCGCGGTGATCGGATAGCCCATGCGGTCACCCATCTTCGCGACCTTGAGGGCGGTATCCATGGAACCACCACCGCCGTTGTAGAAGAAATAGCCGATATCGTGGGCGCGAAAGACCTCCACCAGGCGTTCGTACTGCTCGGGGTGGGTGTCCGGATCGCCCAGATCGAAGCGGCAGGAACCGAAGGCACCGCCGGGGGTGTGCTTCAGCGCCTGCAGGGTCAGCGGGTCCTCGTGGTCGAGATCGATCAGCTCCTCGCGCAGCGCGCCCAGGATCCCGTCGCGCGCGGCGTAGATCCGCCCGAAATGCGCCGGATGACCGCGCACGGCCTCGATCACCCCCCAGGCACTGGCGTTGATGACGGCGGTGACCCCGCCGGACTGGGCGTACAGTGCGTTCTGCGGCATGTGTCTCTCCCTGGATGTCCCTGCTCATCGGGCCCCGTGGCCCCGGAATCGGCCCCCGCGCCCGCTTTTGCTACACTGTGCCGGTTAGGACACGGGCCGAACGGCGCGGTTCGCGCCAGCAGCGTGCGCAACCGCCTGCCCCCAAGAGTGCCCCGATGTCGCACGGACTCACAACCATCAGGATCGGCAATATGCATATCGGCACGACACTGACCAACTACATCATCGAAACCCAGCGCGGGATCCAGGGCGCCACCGGCGAGTTCACCGGCCTGCTCAACGACATCGCCACCGCGTGCAAGAAGATCTCGGCGCTGGTCGACAAGGGCGACCTGGTCGGCGTCCTCGGCTCGGCCGGTTCGGAGAACGTACAGGGCGAGACCCAGAAAAAGCTGGACATCATCACCAACGAGGTGTTCATCGAGGCGCTGTCGCACAACGGTCATGTCGCCGGTCTGGCGTCCGAGGAGCTGGACGAGATCCTCGAGCTGCCCAAGGACGCCCCGCGCGGCCACTACCTGGTGCTGTTCGACCCGCTGGACGGCTCCTCCAACATCGACGTGAACGTCTCCGTCGGCACCATCTTCTCCATCCTGAAGGCACCGGAGGGTGTCGAGAACCCGAAGACCGAGGACTTCCTGCAGCCCGGCACCACCCAGGTGGCCGCCGGCTACTGCCTGTACGGCCCGTCCACCATGATGGTGCTGACCACCGGCCAGGGCGTGAACATGTTTACCCTGGACAAGGATTTCGGCGAGTTCCTGCTGACCAAGGAAAAGATCCACATCCCCGAGGACACCCAGGAGTTCGCCATCAACATGTCGAACATGCGTTTCTGGGAAGCCCCGATCAAGCGCTATGTCGACGAGTGCCTGGCCGGCAAGGAAGGCGCGCTGGGCAAGGACTACAACATGCGCTGGGTCGCCTCCATGGTGGCCGAGGTGCACCGCATCCTGTCGCGCGGCGGTGTCTTCATGTATCCGCTGGACTCCAAGACCACCGCCAAGGGCCAGGAAGGCAAGCTGCGCCTGATGTACGAGGCCAACCCGATGAGCTACATCGTCGAGCAGGCCGGCGGTGCCTCCACCACCGGGCGCCAGCGCATCATGGACGTCCCGCCGAAGGACATCCATCAGCGCGTGCCGGTGGTGCTGGGCGCGAAGAACGACGTGGAGCGCGTGACCCGCTACCACAACGAAGGCTGACCGGTCCGGCGGCCGCGACCCAGTCCGCGGCCCGCCAACCCGGCCTTGCAGGGCCCGGCCCCTTCGGGGGACCGGGCCTTTTTTGCTGGCCCGTACGGAGGTTCGGGCCGCGCGAGAGCCAGCGCCGGCTGGCAACCCGTGACGCCGATCGGCCGGAGGGCCGGCCTCCTACGAGTCAGGTGTCAATCGCGGCAGGAGGCGAGCCCCCTCGCCGATCAGGCCCGGTGAGGCATCAACCGGCAGGAGGCGAACCCTCTCGCCGATCCGGCCCGGTGAGGCATCAATCCCGGTAGGAGGCGAGCCCCCTCGCCGATCCGGCCCGGGGAGGCATCAATCGCGGTAGGAGGCGAGCCCCCTCGCCGATCAGGCCCGGGGAGGCATCAATCGCGGCAGGAGGCGAGCCCCCTCGCCGATCCGGCCCGGTGAGGCATCAACCGGTAGGAGGCGAGCCCTCTCGCCGATCCGGCCCGGGGAGGCATCAATCGCGGTAGGAGGCGAGCCCTCTCGCCGATCCGGCCCGGGGAGGCATCAACCGGCAGGAGGCGAGCCCTCTCGCCGATCCGGCCCGGGGAGGCATCAACCGGCAGGAGGCGCCCCCTCTCGCCGATCCGGCCCGACGATCAGGTGATGACCGCCTCGGTGTCCTTCTCGATGTCGAACTGCAGTACCGACAGGGCCTCGTCGTACTTGTCCAGCAGATCCGCCCGGTCGCGGCCGCCGATGAACACGTTGGCGATCTCGAAGCTGTACATGTCCTGGCCCTGCAGGTCCTTGAGGTGCTGACCCGGCTTCACCGGGATCTTGACCTCGGTGCCGGGCTGGCGGGTCTTCAGCCGGGTGATGGCCTCGGGGCTGGGGATACGCCGCACGCGGCCGGCTTCATGGGTGCGGAACATGAAATGGGCGGCCACGTTGAACTCGCCGTTACGCTCCATCGGCCGCGGCTTGCGTCCCAGCGCCAGGTCCACCATCACGGAATGGTGCGAGATGCCGTGCACCTTCTCGAAGATGTCCGAATGAGCCTGGGAGATCCGCGGGTTGATCTCCAGCAGCCACACCTGGTCGCCGGTCTGGTCGTAGTAGAACTCGGCGTTGAACGGCGAGTTGTCCAGGCCGGTTTGCTGCACCGCCAGCCGCGCGAGATCCATCATGCGGTGCTGGATCTCCAGCGGCAGCGAGGACGGGTATTCGTAGCGCGAGAACGACGAGCCGTCCTGTTCGGTCACCGAGTCGACCACGCCGTAGACATTCACCTGCCCGTTGTAGCTGTACCCCTCGAGGGTGCACTGCCAGCCGCCGATCGGCGATTCAGCCACGAAACTCTCGGGCATCTCGGCGATCTCCGGCGGGGCGCCGGAGCGCTGCATGAGCCAGGCGAAGGGCCCGCCGATGAAACCGCCCTTCTCGCGGCAGATCTGCATGACCGACCGGAACTGTCGCTCGTCGTTGATCTGGAAGGCGAGAAACGAACGGAACGACTTGATCGGCTTGATCCAGAACGGCGGCAGCATGTCGAGTTTCGACCACGCATTCTCGTCATGCGGATCGAAGGCCCGAAAGCGCGGGATATGGTCGGGGATCACCTTGCGCTGCTCGAGCCGGCTCCAGTACTTGTGCTCGCACTTGAGCACGGCCTCCAGCGAGGGGCCGGGCACGCCGAAGCGCTCGGCCAGCAACGGGACCATCACGGTGCCGGGGAAATCGTAGAAGCTGACGATGGCATCCACCGGCACCCCGGCCGCCTCGATGTTGCCGGCCGCACGTTCAATCAGCGCCTCCATGTCGAAGGACTCGACGTTGCGGATGTCGCTGAAATCCAGGGCCGAGTGGAACTCGCATTCGGCCGCCTGGGGCAGGCGCTCCAGCTTGGCCTGGTTGAAGGCATCCATGCCAACGACAAAAACGTGCTTCTTTTCGCTCATGCTCTCCCTCCCGGTTTCCCGGTATTTGTCGGGTTACACCAGGTCGCGCGGGATGCTCTCGTCCCAGCTTTGCGCGTAGATGCGTACATCACCCTCGTAGGCGTCCAGGGTGGCGCGGATCCGGAAGGTGTCGGGGGTAGAGGTGAGCACGGTGCGGGTCACCGTGCGCACCGACCAGTCATCACGCCGGAAATGCCGGGTCTGCACCACCTCGCCGCGCACGGTGTCGTAGGACTCGCTGCGGTAGCTGTAGCGCTCGTGCACCTCCCGGCCGAAGGTCAGGTCATTGACATGCAGCTGCAGTACGGGGTCGTTGTTGATCACGTTCAGGGCGACCTCGTTGGTCGCCAGGTTGTGTTCCATCTTCCATTCGCGATGGGCCGGGGCCAGCAGGGTATGCCCCGGGGTGGGGGCATGCCGCGGCTCGCCGAGATCCCGCGGGACGGGGGCATCGGCGCCGACCCGACGTTCCGGCAGATGCAGGCAGCAACCTTCCAGATGCAGGGTCAGACGTGCGGGTTCCGGCGCCGGCCAGGCAAGCGGCCAGTAGGAGCTGGAGATCGACAGGCGAATGCGATGGCCGCGGCGGAACCGCTGGCCCACCTCGTTCAGACGGAAGCGGACGCGGTAGCGCTGCCCGGGCTCCAGCGGCTGCGGCTCCGCGTGGCCTTCGCGATGGGTCAGGTTGCGGATGCCGAAGGTGACGCGCGTGGCCCGGTCCTCCGGGTCCACGTCGGACAGGCGCGCGGCGACCTGCGCCACCGGACGATCGGCCTCGATCTCCAGTTCCAGTTCGGTATCGCCCAGCAGGTCGAAGTCTTCGTCCAGCGGATCGGTCTCGAACACCAGTGCGCCGCCGTCTTCCAGGCGCTGGTCCGAAGGCAGGTCGGTGGTCTCGGCGTAGGAACACCATTTGCCGGCGAACAGCCCGACGCTCAGCGGGCTGCGGATGGTCAGGGTGTCCGCTTCGTCGGTGCGTTCGCCGCCAGTAACCAGGCGCCCCCGGGCCAGCCCGAACTCGTGGTAGTGGATGTTGGGGCTGGGCCAGCGCTGCTCGGCGATCCATTCACCGGTGATCTCCGGGACAAGCGGGCTGCGCGCGTCGTGCAGCCACAGCCGTGCCATCGGATCGGCGTCCACGCCGCGGTCGATGCCCTTGAGCCAGTGGTCCCACCAGCGCACGCATTCGCCGAGGAAGTCGATGGTCGGCCCCGGCCCGCCCATGTGCGGATACTTGTGGCCCCAGGGCCCCACCAGCCCGGCGCGCGGTACCTGCAGGTGCTCGAGCAGGCGGAACACCGTGTTGGAGTAGCCGTCGGCCCAGCCGCTGACCGCCATCACCGGGACCTGGATGGCGCTGTAGTCCTCGCAGACCGAAGCGTGCTTCCAGTAGTCGTCGCGGCGCTGGTGCTCCAGCCAGTTGCGGATCCACAGGCCGGACCCCTCCAGCCGCTCGCGCCACATGTCGCGCCAGCGATCCTCGCCGACCACCCGCGGGTCCGGCGGGCAGGAGTTGAAGCCGAACATGGTCGACGCCCAGGAAAGGTTGTCGGTCAGCAGACAGCCGCCCATGTAGTGCACGTCGTCGGCATAGCGGTCATCCGACGAACAAACCGAGATCACCGCCCCCAGTTCCGGCGGCTGCAGGGCCGCCAGCTGCAGCCCGTTGAAGCCGCCCCAGGACAGCCCGAACAGGCCGACCCTGCCGGAACACCAGGGCTGCTGCGCGATCCAGCGGAGCACCTCGAGGCCGTCGTCGAGTTCCTGCTGCAGGTATTCGTCGCGCAGCACGCCCTCCGAGTCGCCGCTGCCGCGCAGGTCCACGCGCACCCCGGCGTAGCCGTGCGCGGCGAAGAACCCGTGCACCTCCGCATCGCGCAGGGCCTTGTGATCGTTCTTGCGGTAGGGGATGTACTCGAGGATCGCCGGCACCGGGTTGCGCTCGGCGTCCTCCGGCAGCCAGATGCGGGCGGCCAGACGGCAGCCGTCGCTCAGGGTGATCCAGGTGTTCTCGATGACCCTTGCACCGTCGACCTCGCTCATCTTCTGTCCTCCCTGCCCGAATGGCCTCTGTTCAGGACATATATGGTGCCGGGCAGGGAAAATCAAGCGCCTCGATCGAGCGCCAGGCCCGTCATCACACCAGCCGGCCCGGCAGTTCCTCGTGGCCCTCTGGATCACGCGCCAGCACCTGCAGGTTGTGCACGGTGGTCTCGGCGATGCCGGTCAGTCCCTCGTGGGTGAGAAACGCCTGATGGCCGGTCACCAGCACGTTGTCGCGGCGGGTCAGGCGGACCAGCCGGGCATCGGGGACACCGTCCGGGGTGCCGGTCCAGTCGCGGAAGAACACCGGGCCTTCGTCTTCGTAGACATCCAGACCCGCTGCCCCGAGCTGGCCCGAATCCAGCGCGGCCTCCACCGCATCGGTGTCCACCAGCGCCCCGCGCGCGGTGTTGATGAGGATGGCCCCGCGCGGCATGCGCGCCAGCGTTTCGGCGTTGATCATGTGGTGGTTGTCGCGCGTCAGCGGGCACATCAGGCAGACCACGTCGGAGGCCGCCAGCAGGTCATCCAGCTCGGTGTAGGTGACGCCGGCGGCCTGCAGTTCCGGATCCGGGTACGGGTCCATCGCGCGAACGCGAGCCCCGAAGCCAAGCATGATGCGGGCGAAGGCCGCGCCGATCTTGCCGGTGCCGACCACGCCGACGCTGCGCTGCGCGACGTCGAAGCCGACCAGGTTGTTCAGCCGGAAATCGCCGCGCCGGGTGCGCTTCCAGGCGAAGTGGGTGTGGCGGTTCAGGGTCATCAGCAGCGCCACCGCGTGCTCGGCGATGGCATTCGGCGAGTACGCCGGGACCCGGGCCACGCGCATGCCGATGCGGCGTGCATGTTCGTCATCCAGGTTGTTGTGGCCCGAGCAGCGCAGGGTCACCACATGGATGCCGTGACGTTGCAGCCCGTCCAGGGTGGCCGCACACAGGTCGTCGTTGGTGAAGGCGCAGACCGCATCCGCACCGGCCGCGTCGCCCACCGTCTCCGGTGTCAGGCGGCGCTCGTCCAGTACCGGCTCCATGCCGGCCTCGCGCAGCATCGGCACCAGATGCTCCTGATCGTGTTGCTGGGCACTGAATACGGCGACCTTCATCCATTTCCTCCGGTGGCTGGCCCGGGTCGGGCCCTGGGTGGTGGCCTACAGCTTCGCACGACCGGGGCCACGGATGCGCGTCGGGGCGACCGGGGGTTGGCCCGGTGGGGCTTCTGGCGCAATATGGAAAGCGTCCCATCGGGAACGGGAGTGGCCCGTGGAAGTGATCGCACCCCAAGCCGTAGATACGCTGATCCGCCTGCTGGCCTCTGATGGCTACGAGGTGGTGGGTCCGACACGGCGCGACGGGGCCATCGTCTACGACCGCGTGGAAGGGCTCGACGACCTGCCGGCGGGCTGGACCGACGAACACGCCCCGGGCCACTACCGCCTGCGCGAGCGCGGGGACAGCGCCCTGTTCGGCTACGTGGTCGGCCCGCACTCCTGGAAGAAGTACCTGTTTCCCCCGCAGGAGACCCTGTTCCGGCTGACCCGCCAGGCGGACGGCAGCTTTACCACCGAGCCGGGCGAATCCGACGCGCCGCCGCGCGCGTTCATCGGCATGCGTGCCTGCGAGCTGGCGGCGATCGGCGTGCAGGACCGGGTGTTCCTCGGACAGGCGGTGCAGGATCGCGGCTATGCGTCGCGGCGCCGGGGCGTGTTCATGGTGGCGGCCCACTGCGCCGAGCCCGGCGGCACCTGCTTCTGCGCCTCGATGGATACCGGACCGCGCGCCCGCGAGGGCTTCGACCTGGCCCTGACCGAGGTAATCGATGCCACGCAGCACTTCCTGGTCGCCGAGGCCGGGAGCGACGCCGGGCGCGCGGTACTCGAGCGGCTGGAGCCGCGCCCGGCCACGGACGCCGAGCAGGCCGCGGCCGAACGGGTGTGGGCCGAGGCGCCTTCAATGATGGGTCGACAGATGCCCGGCGACGCCCGCGAGGTGCTGAACCGGGCCTTCGAGCACCCGCGCTGGGAGGAGACGGCCGAGCGCTGCCTGTCCTGCTCCAACTGCACCCTGGTCTGCCCCACCTGCTTCTGCTCGCAGATCGAGGAGGTCCCGGACCTGGAGGGTCAGCGCACCGAGCGGGTGCGGCGCTGGGATTCCTGCTTCAACCAGGAACACTCGCATCTGGTCGGCGGCGCCCACCGCGACTCGGTAGCCGCACGCTACCGCCAGTGGATCACCCACAAGCTGGCGACCTGGCACGATCAGTTCGACACCTCCGGCTGTGTCGGCTGCGGACGCTGCATCACCTGGTGCCCGGTGGGGATCGACATCACCGAGGAGGTCACCGCGGTGCGCCGCGACCCGGAGGGCCGGGCATGAACGAGCTGCTGGCGATCCTCGAGGACCAGCCGTTCTTTGCCGACATGGAGCAGGAACACCGGCGCCTGCTGGCGGCCTGCGCAGCCAAGTGCGGTTACCCGGCCGGCACGCGGCTGATGCGCGACCACGAGCCGGCGGAGACCTTCTGGCTGATCCGCGAGGGGCAGGTCGCGCTGGAGAGCCCCCTGCGCGAAGGCTGCGTGACCTTCCAGACCCTGGGGCCCGGCGACATCCTCGGCTGGTCGTGGCTGCTGCCGCCGTACCGCGCCAGTTACGACGCCCGGGCGATCACCGATCTGCAAACCCTGCACTTCGATGCCGGCGTGCTGCGCGAACATATGGAGGCCAACCCGGCCTTCGGCTACATGCTGATGAAACATTTCTCCGCACTGATCGTGCAGCGGCTGCAGGCCGCGCGTTTGCAGGCGCTGGACATCTACAGCCACGGAGGGCCCGGGCATGGCACCTGAGACCCTGCAGTCCCGAGCCGACAGCGCCCTGCCGGAACAGGCGATGGCGCCGCAGCCCTGGCGCATCCATTCGGTGCGCCCGGACGTCGCCAGCAACGAGGTGTTCAGCTGGACACTGTACCCCGAACCGGGGGTCGACCCGGGGCCGCCGCCGGCGCCCGGGCAGTTCAACATGCTCTACCTGTTCGGCGTGGGCGAGGTGCCGATCTCGGTATCCGCGATTACGGGCGATGGCGGCATCGTGCACACCACCCGCGCGGTGGGCAGCGTGACCCGCACGATGCAGGATCTGGGACCCGGCGCGGTGGTCGGCCTGCGCGGGCCGTTCGGTACCGCCTGGCCGGTGGAGCAGGCCCGAGGCCGCGACCTGGTGCTGGTCGCCGGCGGCATCGGTCTGGCCCCGCTGCGGCCGGTGATCCATGCGGCGCTGGAACGGCGCGACGACTTCGGCCATGTGGTGATCTGTTACGGCGCGCGCTCGCCCGGTGACATGATCTTCCGCGACGAGCTGGAGGCCTGGGGCGCGCGCGACGATCTCGACCTGCGCATCACCGTGGACCGCGGCACGGCCGCGTGGCGCGGCGATGTCGGTGTGGTCACCCAGCTGATCGACCGCGGCGGCTTCGACCGGCGCAACACGCTGGCGATGGTCTGCGGCCCGGAGGTGATGATGCGCTTCGCGGCGTCCTCGCTGGAGCGACGCGGCGTCAAGCCGGAAGACATCTTTGTCTCCATGGAGCGCAACATGCGCTGCGCGGTGGGCTTTTGCGGGCACTGCCAGATCGGTTCGCAGTTCGTCTGCCGCGACGGCCCGGTCTTCCCCTACCCGGTGATGGAGCCGGCCTTCCGGATACGCGAACTATGAGTGCCGAACGTCCGACCCTTGCCGTATTCAAGTTCGCCTCCTGCGACGGCTGCCAGCTCTCGCTGCTGGACTGCGAGGACGAGCTGCTTGCGGTCACCGACCGGATCCGGATCGCCCATTTCCCCGAGGCCACGCGCACCCGCATCGACGGGCCGTGGGACCTGACGCTGGTGGAGGGCTCGATCACCACGCCACAGGCGGCGGAGGAGATCCGCGAGATCCGCCGCGCGTCGAAGTTCCTGGTCACCATCGGCGCCTGCGCCACCGCCGGCGGCATCCAGGCCCTGCGCAACTTCGCCGATGTCGAGGCGTTCACCCGTCAGGTCTACGCCCACCCGGAATACATCGAGACCCTGGCCACCTCGGATGCGATCAGCCAGCACGTGCCGGTGGACTTCGAGCTGCGCGGCTGCCCGATCGACAAGTACCAGCTGCTGGAGGTCATCAGCGCCTTCCTCTACGGCCGCCGCCCGCAGGTCTCCAGCGCCAGCGTCTGCGAGGAGTGCAAGCGGGCCGGGCAGGTCTGCGTGATGGTCGCCCACGGCACGCCCTGCCTGGGCCCGGTCACCCACGCCGGCTGCGGCGCGCTGTGCCCCGGCTGCCACCGTGGCTGCTACGGCTGCTTCGGCCCCAAGGAGACGCCCAATGCGCCCGGCCTGTCCGGGCAGCTGGAGGCCCTCGGCATGGAGCGCGCCACCCGCGTGCGCTTCTACCGCACCTTCAATGCCGGCGCCGACGCCTTCCGCGAGGAGAGCGAGCGCGAAGAATCAGGAAACGGACCATGAGCGAGACCCGCACCATCGAAGTCGACTACCTCGCGCGCGTGGAGGGCGAGGGCGCGATGTACGTGCGCACCGAGGGCGACCGCGTGGAGGAGGTGAAGCTGTCGATCTTCGAGGCCCCGCGCTTCTTCGAGGGCTTCCTGCGCGGGCGCGACTTCCGCGAGGCCCCGGACATCACCGCGCGCATCTGCGGCATCTGCCCGATCGCCTACCAGATGGGCGCCTCGCTGGCGATGGAGGACGTCTGCGGCGTGACCGTGGACGGCGTGCTGCAGGACCTGCGCCGGCTGGCCTACTGCGGCGAATGGATCGAGAGCCACGCCCTGCACGTGTTCATGCTCCACCTGCCGGACTTCCTCGGCTATCCCGACGCGGTCACCGCCGCGAAGGACCACCCCGACATGGTGCGCAACGGCCTGCGCATCAAGAAGATCGGCAACTCCATCCTGCGCATGCTGGGTGGGCGCGAGATCCACCCGGTCAATCTGCGGGTCGGCGGCTTCTACCGCACGCCGACGCCCGACGAGGTCGCCGGCCTGCGCGAGGACCTGGCCTGGGGCCTGGAGGCGTCCTGCGAGGTCGCCGAGTTCCTCGCCACCCTCGACTACCCGAACCTGGAACGCGACTACGAGTTCGTGTCGCTGGTGCACCCGGACGAATACCCGATCACCCATGGCCGCCTCGGCTCCGGCAGCGGCCTGGACGCCGCCATCCGCGACTACGACGACGTCTTCACCGAGGAGCACGTGGCCCACTCCAACGCCCTGCACAGCCACCGCTCCGACAGCGGCGAACCGGTGTTCATGGGCCCGCTGGCACGCTTCGCGCTGAACCGCGAGCGCCTCACCCCGCGCGCCGCCGAACTGGCCGAACGCGCCGGGCTGGGCGCGGCCTGCCGCAACCCGTTCCGCAGCATCCAGGTGCGCATGATCGAGATCGTGCTCGCCTTCGAGGAGGCCCTGCGCCTGGTCGACGGCTACCGGACCGCGCCGGCCGAACCCGCGCGGCCGGTCACCCCGCGCGCCGGCACCGGCTTCGGCGCCACCGAGGCCCCGCGCGGCATCTGCTACCACCGCTACAGCATCGACGAGGCGGGCCTCATCACCGACGCCAGGATCGTCCCGCCCACCTCGGTCAACCAGCCCACCATCGAGGCCGACCTGCGCGAACTGGTGCAGACCCATCTCCATCTGCCGGACGACGAACTGCGCCACCACTGCGAGGTGGCCATCCGCAACTACGACCCCTGCATCTCCTGCGCCACCCACTTCCTCGACCTCACCGTCGACCGCCAGTAAGGCCCTGCGCGAAGGAACGCTTGCCTCTACGAGAGCAAAAACCACCATTCTGGTATAATTTCTACACCATGAAGTCATTCGAGTTCGACGAACGGAAGAGTCGATCGAATCTGGAGAAACACGGCATCGACTTCGTGACCGCCCAGGCCCTCTGGCGTGACCCCGATCTGCTGGAGATCCCCGGCCGCACGGAGGACGAACCCCGCTTTCTGGTGATCGGTCGCATTGAAAGAAGGCACTGGACCGCCGTTGTCACTCACCGAGAGGCCTGCGTCCGTATCATTTCCGTACGCAGGTCGCGCAAAGAAGAGGTTGCGCTGTATGAAAGCGAAGACATTTGACGAGCGCTTTGACAGCGGAGAAGAGATGACCGATGCCCTGGACCTGTCCAGGGCCCAACGACCGCTGCGCAAACAACGGCGGGTAAACGTGGATTTCCCGGACTGGATGATCGAGTCCCTGGACCGAGAAGCCAGCCGATTGGGCGTCACCCGTCAATCCATCATCAAGATCTGGCTGGCGGAGCGGCTGGAAACGACCACTGCTGCCCGGAAAAGCGAGAGCACGCCACGTTAGCCACCGCCAGGTATCGATCAGGAGCGCCCCGTGGCACGACCACCCGGACAGACCCCACGGGAAAAACGGCTGCCTGCGGCTTCCGAGGCAGACGGGCGGCGATCGGACCTGAGCGACGAACACCGCGAAGAAACTCTCAAGGCGGCAAGAAACACCCCCGTAGCACCTGAACACCCGCAAGAGGCATCCGCTGCCGCTCCCGACATGCCAATGACCGACAAAGAGGCGCTGGTCATCGGCATCGGCAACCCCTGGCGCGGCGACGACGGCATCGGCCACGCCGTGGTGGATGCACTGGCCGATACCCCGGGTCTCGCCACCGCGAAAAGCCACGGCGAGCCCGCCGAACTGATGGAGCTGTGGCAGGGCCACGACCCGGTGATCCTCGTCGATGCCATCGTCACCGGCGCTGCGCCCGGCACCCTCCACCGGCTGGACGCCCGCGAGCCGCTGCCGCGCGGCGCCCGCTACTCCTCCCACGGCATCGGCCTCGCCGAGGCCGTCGAACTCGCCCGCTCGCTGGACGAACTCCCGGACACCCTCATCGTTCACGGCATCGAGCCTGCCCGCCTCGAAGATGGCGCCGGCCTCTCGCCCGAGATCCGCGACAGCCTTGCCCGGGTCGTCAGCCGAATCACGAGCGATCTCGCCGAGGCGGTATCCGGGTCTCGCGGCACCCCCTGAATCGATTCAGTCCAATGGCAAACAACCGCCTTGGTCCGGGATTCGGGGCCGATCAGGAAACTTGGCACGCTTGTCGCTCACCGACCTCGCCGAATGAACAACAAACAAGTTTGACAGTAACGGAATGCCGGCAAGCCCCATTGAGATCAATAATCCGGCCATTATTGAACGCAAACCCTGTTGGGGTCTTCTTGTTGACGACAAAGCCATTTGTTGCTCAAATCCAGTCATTGGTTAATCACAAACGAGCGTGGGCGACGTGAACATCGACTGTACTCGCGCCGTGCATTACCACACCGGTGACTTCCCGCCCCGCCCGCTCGATTACAGCCGTCTCATGCCGTCGTTGCTGGCCGCAACCGATGCGCTGGCGCGCTACGACCAAACCCTGCAGAACATCCATAACAGCGAAATCTTCCTGGCCCCGCTACGCAGCCAGGAGGCCGTAATCTCCTCGCGCATGGAAGGCACCATCAGCACGCTCGACGAGATTCTGGAGCTGGAAGCGGAGCAGGACGGAAACGAGACCGGGGCCACCGGACTGTACCGATCCGACGTTGTCGAAACGGCCCTGTACCGACGGGCCCTCAATACGGCCCAGGCACAGCTCGAAGACGGCTACCCGCTCTCCGAGGGCCTGATTCGCAGCATCCACCAACAGCTACTCTCGTTCGGGCGGGGGGCGGAGAAATCCCCCGGCCAGTACAAGACGGAGCAGAATTACGTCGGTGAACGCGGCAGCCGGGAGGCCCGTTTCGTTCCCGCGACACCCGAACAGCTGGTCAGCGGCATGCAGACGCTGTTCGCGTTCATAGCCAGCGACGATGTACCGCTGTTGCTCCGCACCGCGCTGGCGCACGCGGAGTTCGAGGCCCTGCACCCGTTCAAGGACGGCAACGGCCGCGTGGGACGGATGCTGATCACGCTGATGTTGTGGCACGGAGGAGCCATATCCGCGCCACATTTCTATGTGAGTCGCTACTTCGAAGAACAAAAGGACGAGTATGTTGCCCGGTTACGCGAGGTATCGGCCAGCGGCCACTGGGAGGAATGGTGCTGCTTCTTTCTGGACGCCGTGCGTGAACAGGCCCGGAGGAACACGGACGTGGCCCGCTCCATTCGCGATCACTACGAGGAAATGAAAGTCCGTTTTGCCGATGTCCTCGGCTCCCGGTATTCCGTCCTCGCACTCGACTACCTGTTCACCTGGCCGGTCTTTCTCAACAGCCACTTCACACAGTCCGCGGGAATTCCCCGACAAACCGCCGCGCGCTTCACCCGTGTACTTCTTGAAGAAGGCCTTCTGCAGCCGGTGCGCGAGGCTGCTGGCCGCCGTTCGGCCGTCTATCGCTTCGAGTCCCTGATGCGGCTCGTCCGCGTTTGACTCCTTTCTGCATTCAAAGGCCTGTGCTGGATGCGCTCGGACGGCAGACACGCATTTTTCCGTGGCGACAGAAGTGGGCCGCACTCTCCGACCCGGGGGAGTTCATTCGCGAGGTCTATCCGGGTCCGTGAGAAGAAAGGGGCCGGATACGACGAGAGACCCGGCCCCGTTTCCATTTATACGTCGGACGAAAAGGGCAGCCCGAGGCTGGCCTATTTGTGGACGATCTCCTCCTTCAGGGAATAGGAAATACCGAGAACTTCGTCGCAGACCGGACGCGGATAATCCATCTCCTGCATGGCCTGCACGATGTCGTCGAGTACCGCCACGAATTCGTCCACGCTGACGTTCATGCCGGTATGCGTCTCCAGCATGGATCGCCCGGTGTACTCCACCGGTCCGCCCGATCCGGCCGCGAGAAACTCCTTGACCTTTTCCCGGGCGTGGTCGACCTGATCGTCGTCGAGTGCCCAGTACCGGGGACCCACCGTCTGGTTCTGAAGGTGAAGCTCGACAATGCGGTTTACGAGCTTGTCGATTCCGGCCTGGCCACCGAGCCGGTCGTAAAGCGTTTCGGTTTCGGACATGACAACGACCCCCTATGCTCTGGTTAAAACGGAACAGATGCATCGAGCATCCACACGGAAGGCGTGACATTTCCTGTCACGAGACGGACAAGGAGAAGTGAGAGATGGCGGAGCCAGACCTGACACGGGTACGCGCAGCCCTCGACGCCGGTGACTTTGCCCGGGCGCGCGAGCTGATTGACGACCTCACCCTCCCGCCTTCGTCGGAGCTGCTGGAACTCCAGGCCATGGCGGCATATGGAGACGGAGACCTGGAAGGGGCTCTGGCCGCGTATGGCGACCTGTACCGCCTTCATCTCGAGAACGATGAGCCCTGCGAGGCGGCCCGGGCCGCCGTAAATGTGGGCATGTATCTGATGATGGATTCGGGCCTGATGGCACCCGTGCGCGCCTGGCTGTCTCGGGCCGAACGCCTGGTGGCAAAGGCACCGGACAACCCGGTCCGGGCGTGGCTCGCTGCGGTAAGAACCTACGAACGTCTGATGTGCGGCGACATGCCGGGGACCGGGCACTGGGCGCGAAAGGCGATGGAAGGGGGGCGCAGGCACGGCCTGAAGGCCCCGGCAATCATCGGACAGGTAGCCCACGCCAGAGTCCGCATCCATGATGGCGCAGTCGACGAAGGGCTGAGTGCGCTGGACGATGTGGCCGTTGAGCTGAGCGCCGGCAATCTCGATCCCCTGACCTCCGGACAGATGTGGTGCGAGGTCATCTGTGCGATGCAATGGATCGGGCAACACGACCGTGCCGAACAGTGGACCGAAGCCATGGAACGCTGGCGGCACGACGCCGCCTTCGGGGGGCTTGGCGGGCGTTGCCGGGTCCACCAGGCGGAGATCATGCGCCTGCGGGGGCCCTGTGATGCGGCCGAACAGGAGGCTTTGCTGGCGTGCGAGGAGCTGCGGCCCTGGATGCGCCGCGAGTACGGCTGGCCTCTCACTGAACTGGGCAACGCGCGCCTGCGCAAGGGCGATTTCGCCGGGGCCGAAGAGGCGTTCATGGCTGCCTACCAGAACGCCTGGCTTCCCCAGCCGGGGCTTGCGTGGCTGCGGCTGGCCCAGGGGCGCACCGAGGAAGCCTTCTCGATGATCGAGAACGCACTCGAACATCCTTTCGACATCCCCTCGAATCTGCCGAACGCGGGGCACTGCCGGTCGAGCCCCCTGCGGAAGATCTGCACATCGATGCCCAGGCGGGACTGGAGGTGTTCTACTCGAAGGCGCGCGAAGCTTATCGGCAACGACTCGCCGAAACGGAAGCGGATATCGAAGAGGCCGAGGCCAACAACGACCTTCACCGGGCAGAACTGGCCCGCGCCGACCGCGAGTTTCTGATCAACGAGCTGCGCCGCGGCGTGGGCCTGAACGACCGCGCCCGAACGGTGGGAGATGGCGTGGAACGGGCACGAACCAGTGCAACCCGGTCACTGCGTTACGCCCTCGATCGAATCGCCGAGCACCATGCAGCGCTCGGCGAGCACCTCGAGCGGACCGTACGCACCGGCACCTACTTCGCCTATGAGCCCGACCCCCGAGCGCCGGTCAAGTGGCAGACCTGACCGCCGGCGCCCTGGGCCCTGCGGGTTTTACGCCCCGTCCGGCATTTTTTGCTCGCAACGTGGTCTGAACGAACATGAAGGGGCAAGCATTGGCGCTTGCCCCGATCGTCAGCAGGTATCTTTCGATGTCCGAACCGACCCCGCCGATTGCCCGGACCACGGCGATCTTCTTTCTGGCGAGCAATCTGGCGGCCCTCACGCTGGTGCCGTGGTGGGGCCTGACGCAGGGCTTCAGTGGCGCGGCCTGGGCCTTTTTCGGAATCTTCATGGTGCTCGGCGGCCTGGGGATTACCGTGGGCTATCACCGGCTGTGGGCGCATCGCAGCTTCAAGGCGCGCGGCCCGCTGCGCGTGATTCTGGCGCTTTGCGGGGCGCTGGCACTGCAGAACAGCATCTACAACTGGAGCGCGCGGCACCGCGTGCATCATGGCTACGTGGATGACGTGGACCGTGACCCGCACTCCATCCGGCGCGGTTTCTGGCACGCCCACATGGGCTGGATGCTGCGCCACTGGCCGACCAGCGAGGCCGATTATTCGCGCGCGAAGGACCTGACGAAGGATCCGGTGGTGATGTGGCAGCACCGCCACTACTGGACCCTTGTGTGGGGGCTGAACCTGGGGCTGCCCCTGCTGCTGGGGCTGGTGTTCGGGGACGTGATCGGCATGCTGCTGCTGGCGGGCGTGCTGCGGCTGGTGCTCAGTCACCATTTCACGTTCTTTATCAACTCCCTGGCGCACTGGTGGGGATGGCGCCCCTACAGTGACGAGAATACCGCCGTGGACAACGGCCTGGTCGCGTTGCTCACCTGGGGCGAGGGGTACCACAACTTCCACCATGCCTTTCAGGGCGACTACCGCAACGGCGTGCGCTGGTGGCAGTACGACCCCTCGAAGTGGCTGATCAACCTGCTGGCGTGGACGGGGCTGGTGCATGACCGGCGCTGGACGCCGCGCTTCAAGATCCTGCGCGCGCGGCTGCACACCGAGTTCCGCCGCCTGCTGAACTCCGATGCGGCCGGGCCGGTGCACGACACCTGGCGCGCGACCGTGGAACGCGAGTACCAGCACTTCCGCGATACGGTGAACCAGTGGCAGCAGGCGCAGGCGGACAACATGCGGGCCGGTCGCGAGGCCCTGAACGACCGCTGGCTGCGCACGGAACTGCGTACTCGATTCAAGGAACTGGAGTATCGCCTCAAGATGCAGCGTCGCCGCCTGCGCGCGCTGTCGGCCTGCCAAGGCACGGCATCGGCTTCCGCCTGACGCCCTGCCCTCCCGGGAGTTCAGGGGCCCGGAGAGTGCATTGAAGCGGACGACCCGGTCGGCCTCGGGCATGCGCCCGCTACCCGACTGCGCTAGGCCGTGTCGTCGGCGATCTTTTTCGCCACGCGGTCGGCGACCTTGCCGCGCACCACCACCTCGTCGGCTCCGGCCTCACGCGCGGCCTTGAGCATGCTCCCTTCCACATGCGGGCCAAAGGCGAGGATGGCGGCATCCGGGCAGCGTTCACGCCAGGTCGACACACTCCCGACGTCCCGTGCACCCAGGTCGATCACGATCAGGTCGGGGGCTGCAGGCTCGCCGCTGCCGGTCACTTCGGCACCGGCCGCGCGCCAGCGCGATTCGAGCCGCACGCGGGTCATCAGGTCGGGGGTGTCGATATGGATCTGCATGGATGTCGGGCTCCGTTCAGTGGGTATCCGCCGCCCGTACCCGTCGAACATGCCGGATGACATCCGCGGCGAACGGGATGGAGAGGACAACGCCGGCCGCGATCAGTGCCGGGCCGTAGTACGGGAAGCGCAGTGCCTCCGGCACCAGATGGAGTCCGGCAAAAAGTTCGACCAGCCCCAGCGTAATCAGAACGGTCCCGAAGAGGTCGAGACCCAGCAGAAACATCGACGGTTTCCAGGTTTCGTTCTTTTCCATGCCGCCTCCCTGCAGCCATTATAGGAAGGAACCAGTCTACCTTAAGGAAACCGGGACGGGGAGACACTGAACCATGCACGAACATTCGCTGATGGCCGACTTGCTGCGCAAGATCGAGCAGGTGGCGGCCGACAACAATGCCGAGCGCGTGACCCGGGTCCGGGTGTGGCTGGGGGCGCTGTCGCATATCACGCCGGAGCATTTCCGCGAGCATTTCGAGGACGGCACCCGCGGCACAGTGGCCGAGGGCGCCGAACTGGAGGTGGAGACCTCGGACGACGACACCCACCCCGAAGCCCAGCAGATCCTGCTGCGGAACCTGGACGTGGTGTGAACGACCGCGGTCGTGCGCGCTGGCGCCTGATCGTCGCAGGCCGGGTACAGGGCGTCGGTTTCCGGCCGTTCGTCGCCCGTCAGGCGCGTCGGCTGGGGCTGACGGGGGCGGTCGCGAACACCGCGGAAGGGGTCGTGATCGAGATCGAAGGGCCGCAGACGGCACTGAAGTCGTTCCGCCGTTCCCTGGACGAGGACGGCCCGCCGGCCGCACGCGTGGACCTGATCACCGCCACCACGATTCCGCCGCTCGGGGATGCGGATTTTTACGTCCGCACCCATCATGCCGCCGGCGGGGGCGTTCCCGCACTGGCCCCCGACCGCGCGCCCTGCCCGGCGTGTCGGGCCGAAATCCGTGATCCGGCTGCGCGGCGGTTCCGCTATCCGTTCACCGCCTGTGCCGACTGCGGACCGCGCTGGAGCATCACGACCGACCTGCCCTGGGAGCGGGCGCGGACCACGCTCGCCGGGTTCGCCCTGTGTCCGGCGTGTCTCCGCGAATTCGAGGACCCGGAGGACCGGCGCTTCCACGCGGAGGCCATGGCCTGTCCGGAGTGCGGCCCGCAACTCACGCTGCGCACGCCGGACGGGGACGCGCGGAGCACCGGCGACGCCGCTCTGCGCGCGGGGGTGGACATCCTGCGCGAAGGGGGCATTCTGGCCCTGAAGGGCACGGGCGGCTTCCAGCTGCTGGTGGATGCCACCCGACCGGAAGCGGTCGCGCGGCTGCGCCGGCGCAAGCAGCGGCCGGAGAAACCACTGGCGATCATGCTGCCGGGTCGGGCCGAAACGGATACGCTCGCCCGCATCGACGATGTCGAGCGGGCGCTGCTGGAATCCCCCGAGGCCCCCATCGTACTGGTCGAGGGCCGGCCGGAGGCACCGCTGGCCGAGGGGGTCGCCCCGGGGCTCGGACGTCGCGGACTGATGCGCCCGTCCACCCCGCTGCACCTCCTGCTCCTGGACGACTTCGGCGAACCGGTGGTCTGCACTTCCGGGAACCGCAGCGGCGAGCCCCTGTGCGTGGAAGGCGACGAGGCGGTTGCCCGGCTGGGCGATATCGCGGACGCGATCCTGGATCACGACCGGCCGGTCGCACGGGCGCTGGACGACTCCGTGTTCCAGGTCGCCGCCGGCGAACCCCAGTGCCTGCGACTGGGGCGCGGCTGCATGCCGACGCGTGTGCCACTGCCTGCGGGGGAGCCCGCGGTTGCGCCCGCGCCGGTCACCCTGGCGCTGGGCGGACAGCTCAAGGCAGCGCCCGCCCTGGCGCTCGCGAACGAAGTGGTGGTCGGCGCCCATGTCGGCGACCTGGAAAGCGATGCGGCATTGCAGCGGCTGAACGGCGAGGCCCGGGCGCTGGGGGAACTCTGCGGGGTGGACATCGAACGGATCGCCTGCGACCGACACCCGGATTACGCGTCCACACGCCTGGCCGAAACCCGGGACCTGCCGCTCACGCGGGTACAGCATCATCACGCCCATGCGGTGGCGGCCCTCGCGGAGCACGGCGTGCGCGAACCGGCGCTGGCCCTGGTGTGGGACGGGGCCGGGCTGGGCGACGACGGTACGCTGTGGGGCGGCGAGTGCCTGAACCTCGACCGTGACGGTAGCTGGCGCCGCAGCGGGCATCTGCGACCGTTCCGCCTGCCCGGAGGCGAGGCCGCGATGCGCGAACCGCGGCGCGCGCTGCTGGGTCTGCTGCATGCCCGGTACCACGGCGATCGCGCGACCCTCGAGGCCAGTCCCGCGCGCGCCCTGTTCACCGCAGCGGAATGGCAGCCGCTGCTCGCCTGCCTGGACCGGGGGATCAACGCCCCGGTGACCTCCAGTGCGGGAAGGCTGTTCGATGCGGTCGCGGCACTCAGCGGCCTGCGCATCGCCGCCGGCTACGAAGGCCAGGCCGCGCTGCGCGTGCAGGAAGCCGCGGAGGCAGCTGGGCCCGCAGACAATGGTGCACAGTACGGCGATACAGACGCGATCCCGCTGGATACCGACCTTGCACCCTGGCAGGGCGACTGGGCCCCGCTGGTCGATGCCCTGCTCGCGGAACGCGCGGCGCGGCCGCTGGACGCGCCCGCACGCATGGCCACGCGGCTGCACCGGGCGCTCGCGGGATTCGCGGTCGCGGCGGCCCGCGCCAATAACCGGGAAACCGTGGCATTGACCGGCGGATGCTTCCAGAATCGGTGGTTGCTGCAACAATGCGTGGACGCCCTGCGGGCGGCCGGTTTCCGCCCGCTCTGGCCGCAGCGCATCCCGCCCGGCGACGGCGGGCTGGCGACCGGCCAGGCCGTGATTGCAAGACGGGCGACCTCGCCCGTGCGAACCACCGACGGAGACTGAGACCATGTGCCTGGCCATCCCCGGCCGCATCGACCATGTGGAGGAAGCGGACGATCCGCTGTTCCGCCAGGCCCGCGTGGCCTTCGGCGGGGTTGCGCGCACGGTGTCGCTGGCCTGTACGCCGGAGGCCGGGCCCGGCGACTACGTGCTGGTGCACGCCGGCATCGCGATCGCCACCGTCGACGAGGCGGCCGCCGAACGCACCCTGGCCGCCCTGCGCGAGATCCCCGGGCACGATCCGTCCGCTCCGGAGGGTCCGTGAAGCACCTCGACGAATACCGCGACCCGGCGCTGATCCTGCAGCAGGTCGAGGCGATCCGCGCGGCCTGCACCCGGCGCTGGACGCTGATGGAGGTCTGCGGCGGCCAGACCCACGCGATCCTGCGCCACGGGCTGGACGAGCTGCTGGCCGACTCGGTCGAGCTGCTCCACGGGCCCGGCTGCCCGGTCTGCGTGACGCCCACCGAGACCCTGGACCGGGCCGTGCTGCTGACCCGCCTCCCCGAGGTGATGCTGTGCACCTTCGGCGACATGCTGCGCGTACCCGGCGCGCTGGGCGACCTGAACGCCGCGCGCGCGGCCGGCGGGGAGGTGCGCGTGATCTACTCGCCGCTGGATGCGGTCGCCCTGGCGCGCGAACACCCGGAGCGCGAGGTGGTGCTGCTGGCGGTCGGCTTCGAGACCACCGCCCCGGCCGCCGCGCTCGCGGTACTGCAGGCCGAGGCCCTGGGGCTGTCCAACCTGTCGCTGCTCGTCTCGCACTCGCTGGTACCGCCGGCGATGGAGGCCCTGCTCACCGATCCGGACAGTCGCATCCAGGGCTTTCTGGCCGCCGGACACGTCTGCACGGTGGAAGGTGCAACCGTCTACCGGACGATCGCCGAACGCTTCCGGGTCCCGATCGTGGTGACCGGCTTCGAGCCGGTGGACCTGCTGGCCGGGATCCATGCCTGCGTGGAGCAACTGGAACGCGGCGAAGCGCGGGTGGAGAACCGCTACGACCGCGCCGCCCGCGATGACGGCAACGCCGCCGCGCGCGATGCGGTCACCCGCGTGTTCGAGCCGGTGGAACGCGAGTGGCGCGGGATGGGCCGCCTGCCCGCCAGCGGGCTGGGCCTGCGTCCGGAATACGCGCGCTTCGATGCCCTGAAGCGCTTCGACCTGGCCGGGACCGGATCCGGAGGAGACGGTCCCTGTATCGCCGGCCAGGTGCTGCGCGGGCTGAGTCGACCCACCGACTGTCCGGCCTTCGGCCGCGAATGCACCCCGGATCACCCCCTGGGAGCGCCGATGGTCTCCTCCGAGGGGGCCTGCGCGGCCTACCTCCACTACCGGGGCGAAACATGACCGCCGAGGTCGTGCGGCTGGCGCATGGTGGCGGGGGCCGGCTGCAGGCGAAGCTGCTGGACGAGGTGATCCTGCCGGCCCTGGGCGCCCGCGCCTGCGGCGCCCCCGATGCCGCCGTGCTCGATGCGCCGGGCGGGCGCCTGGCCATGACCACCGACAGCTTCGTGGTGCGGCCGCTGTTCTTTCCCGGCGGCGACATCGGCCGCCTCGCGGTGCACGGCACGGTCAACGACCTGGCGATGGCCGGGGCGCGTCCGCTGTGGCTGACGCTGGGGCTGATCCTCGAGGAGGGGCTCCCGCTGGAGGACCTGCGCCGCGTCCTCGCCTCCGTAAGCGCGGCCGCCGAAGAATGTGGTGTGCAGGTGGTGGCCGGCGACACCAAGGTGGTCGAGGCCGGGCATGGTGACGGGGTCTACATCAACACGAGCGGCGCGGGCGTGGTCCCGGACGGAGTTGGCATCGAACCGAGCGCGATCCGGCCGGGCGACGTGCTGCTGGCCAGCGGCGATCTCGGGCGCCATGGCGTGGCCATCCTCGCCGCCCGCGAGAACCTCGGCCTCGAGCCGCCGGTTCCCAGCGACAGCGCGTCGGTGGCCGCGGGCGTGGCGGCCCTGCTGGACGCCGGTGTGCCGGTACATGCACTGCGCGACCCCACCCGCGGCGGCACGCTGGCCGCGCTGCAGGAGCTGGCCGAGGCCTCCGGCTGCCGCCTGGTGCTGGACGATGCGGCCATCCCCGTACGCGAAGACGTGCGCGGGGCCTGCGAGATCCTCGGGCTGGACCCGCTGCACTCGGCCTGTGAGGGGCGGTTCCTCGCGTCCGCCCCGGAAGATCACGCGGGGCAGGCGCTCGCGGTCCTGCGATCCGTTCCCGAGACCCGGGACGCGGTCGCCATCGGCCGGGCCGCGGCCGGTGACCCCGCGGTGATTCGTCGCCTGGCCACCGGCGTGGAACGCAGGCTGGTCCTGCCGGCCGGAGAACAGCTCCCGCGCATCTGCTGAAAGCCGCTCCCGCACGCGCTATCGTTGTCCGGCCCGTTTACGCAGCAACAGGAGACCGATCATGAGCCTCAGTCGCCTCACTCTTGTCCCCCTGGCCCTGGCCCTGGCCGCCAGCCCGGCGCTTGCACACCCCGGGCATGGTCATGGCGACGGCCATTCCCTGCTGCATTACCTGAGCTCGCCGGAGCATGTCTGGCCCGCGGCCGCAGCCCTGCTGCTGGCCGCCGTAATCGGGGGCGCCTGGCTGTGGCGGCGCTCGCGCCGGCGGAAAGACCCGCGGAGCTGACAGCGGGCACGAATCCTGCTGACAAAACCGGTGCATGCTCGGGAGAGCCGGTCACGACTGTGAAAACCCGGTTCGGGGATAATGCGCGCGCACCAAAAGGAATCGGAAACGCACCATGAACGAACTGAAACAGGCCATCGAGCACCAGCGGGAGTACCTGGAAGAGCGGCTGCATGAGCCGCTGAGCGGGATCGCGGCGCGCCTGGTGCCGGCCTGGCCCCGGCGCGAGGAACTGGACTCGATCCTGGAGGACGGGATCCGGCGGATCCCCGAGGCCACATTCATGTACGCGCTCAACACCCGCGGGATCCAGCTGTCCGACAACATCTCCCGCAGCGGCGTGCTGCCCGAGCATTTCGGCCGCGACCGCTCGCAGCGGCCGTACATGAAGGAGGCCGTGCCGGCCGACGGTTTCCTGCTGTCCGAGGCCTATATCAGCCTGCTGGGGCGGCGCCCGTCGCTGACCGCCCTGCAGCTTGTCCGCGACGACAACGGCCGGGCCCTGGGTTTCCTCGGCGCGGACTTCGACCTGCGCAACCTGCCGGACCTGTCGGAGGACCTGTACGAGGAATCCAGCGAGTGGCGTCAGATCAAGGGCGACCCGTCGATCCGCGGCACGCTGTTCCAGCAGAGCCGCACCGAAAGCCTGATGGACCGCAACATGGACACCGCGCTGGCCATCCTGGAGGAGCTGTTCACCGAGCGCGGCGTGTTCCAGGGCGTGTTCCACTTCTCCAGCTCGCGCGCGACCCTGTGGACCACCGAGGATCCGTACCGCTACCGCATCCTGACCCACGAGTCGCTGGCCGATCCGGATGTCTGTCTGGCCTTCCCCCACGAACCCTACCCGGAGGAGGCACTGATCCCGCAACGGGACATCGGCCGGGTGCTGGACGGCCTGCGGACCCTGCGTTTCGCCGACGACACCGTGTATCTGCGTTCCGCGTCGCTCAACCTGTTCAACGGCATGGTCAGCCTGACCTTTTCCTGTGACGGCTCGCACTACATGACCTCCGAGGAATTCCTCGGGCGTTCCATCGAATTCTGGCTGGGGGCGACCGGCTGATCCGCCCCGGCCTCATACCCCCTCGGGGGCCGGGTCATTTTCCCGGGGTCACGGCGCTGCATTTATATTAGGATTCCCTAATAAATACTGGAGAGAAGCATGCAGCGTACCCTCGCCGCCCTGACTCTGGGCCTGGCCCTCGCCCTGCCCGCCACCGCCGTGGCCGACGACGTCCACGAATTCGGGATCTCGCCGCAGGCGACCTACAACCTGGTGCAGGAAGACGGCGATGACGTCCTGTTCATCGATGTCCGCGACCCGGTCGAGATCATGTTCGTGGGCTTCACCGACGAGGTCGATCTCAACATCCCCTTCCTGCTGGTGGACCGCCACGACTGGGATGACGAGAAGAACCGCTTCAACCCCTCGCGTAACCCCGACTTCGTCGACCAGATCGACGCGGCGCTGGAAGAGCGCGGTCTGAACCGCGACGCCACGATCATCACCATGTGCCGCTCCGGCAGCGAACGCGGAGAGCCCAGCGCGGCATTCCTGCGCGAGAACGGCTTTCCCAACGCCCGTTACGTGGTCAACGGCTTCCAGGGCGACGCCATCAGCGAAGGCGAACGCGCCGGCTTCCGCCTGAAGAACGGCTGGCAGAACTCCGGCCTGCCGTGGAGCCGCGAGATGAACGCCGACAAGATCCACCGCAGCGACTGACCCCGCCCGGATCCGTCCGGATCCTCCGCGGCCCCGGATGCCACCGGGGCCGTGTCATCCGTTTCGTACTCTCCCGCCCGGGGGTGTCCCGCAATCCCCGAAACCGGCATCATGGCAGGGTCTTCATCCCTCCCGCCGGACTCGACATGGAAACCGCCTCCGCCAGCGACATCGGGGCGCGCCCCGAACAGCAGGATGCCGTCACCGTCCGGGTCTCCGACGACGGTCGCCGCGCACTGCTGGCCGTCGCCGACGGCATGGGCGGCCACGCGGCCGGGGCCTGGGCCTCGCATACCGCCATCGCCACCATCGAGGCGCACTGGGAGCAGTGCAACGGCATGCCCACGCGTCCGGCCCGCTGGCTGGAAACCGTTGCCCGCGCGGCCCACGACGCCCTGCGCGCGGAAATCGCCGACGACACCGCCCCGCCCGGGACTACCCTGGTGGTGCTGTTCGTGGATGAGTCCGGTGCGTGGTGGGTACACTGCGGCGACAGCCGCCTGCTGCATTTCCGTGGCACGCGCCTGATCGAACGCACCCGCGACCACTCGCGGGTGCAGGAGCTGTTCGAGGCCGGGATGATCCGCGAGGAGGAGATGGCCACCCACCCGGATCAGAACCACCTGCTCGCGGCGCTGGGCATGCCCGGAGGCCTGCGCCTGGACCACGGACACGCGAAACGCCATCCGGACTCCGCGTTCCTGCTGTGCACCGACGGTTTCTGGGAACAGATCGAGCCGGCGGAGATGGCGGGCCTGCTGGTGTCCGATGACCTGTCCCGCGGGCTCGACGAGGCGGTGCGGGTAGCCGCCAGGCGCGGGGGCCCGCGCGGCGACAACATCGCCGTGGCCGCCTGGCGCAGTGGCGCCCCCCGGGGCTTCGACCGCCTGCGCCATCGGGGCGGGTCGCTGGTGCCTTCGACGCTGCTGGGCGGGATCATCCTGCTGGCGGTGCTGGCGATCCTGTTCTGGCCGGTCGGCGGCGGATGAACGGAAATCACCGAACCCGTATACTGTATAAACAGTGAAGCCGTTCACATAATGGATCGTCCGATGGCCCCCTCCCGTTTCGTCCGCTCGCTGTTGCTGTTGTCCCTGCTGTCCCTGACGGGCGGCTGTGCAATGCTGGAACAGGAACCGGACGCAGACCCGGAACCGACCCAGGACCCGCAAGCGACGGATGAACCGCGGGAAGCGGCCCGGTCGGACGAAAAACATGCCTCACCGCCGACCCTTGCTGCTATCCTGAGCCGGCTGCAGGCGGGCGAATGGGACCGGGCGGAGACCATGCTGGAGCGGTTCCGGGAATCCCGCCCCGAGGACCCCACCGCGCGCTCGCTGCAGCGTCAGCTCACGGAAGACCCGGAAACGCTGCTCGCCGACGGCGAGACGCGGCATACCGTGGAGGCGGGGGAGACCCTGGGTCTGATCGCCAGGCGCTACACCGGCGACGCCACGCAGTTCCTGATCCTGGCGCGGCTCAACGACATCCGGCGGCCGGAACACCTGACCGTCGGTCAGCAGCTGCGCGTTCCCCCGCCCGCCGACCCGCAGGACGCCGGCGAGCCCGGGGTCACCCCCGATCTCGACGAGCAGCTGCAGGCCCTGGACGCAGGCGCGGAAGACGGCTCGGGCGAACGCGGGGAGTCCTACCGCATGACCATCCGCGCCGACCTCGACGCCGGGCGTCACGAAGCGGCCTACGAGACCGCACGGGCCGCCCGGGAGGCCGCCCCCGGGGAGGCCTGGGACGACTGGCTCGACCCGCTGGAACGGGAGGCCGCGGCGGCCCATTACGAACAGCGCGGCCTGGATGCGCGAGACCGGGACGACGCGGACGCGGCCAGGGACTGGCTGGAACGCGCACTCGAGGCGGAACCCGGGCGCGAACCGGCACGAACCGAACTGGCGCGTCTGCGGCGCGCGGAAGCGGAGACCCTGCACTCCGCCGCGATCGTTCACTACCGCAACCAGGAACTCGAGCGGGCCATTGAGCTGTGGGATGCCGCGCTCGAGCTCGATCCCGACTTCGACGCGGCGGAAGGCTATCGCCTGCGCGCCCGCGAGCTGCAGCGGCGCCTGGAGAACATGGAGTAACCGGCCGGCGGCCGGACCGCAACGGACTATCCGCTGCGTTCGTCGCCGCCCGGGTCCGCGCCGGGCGGCCGTTCCGGTGGAGCCACCGGCATGGTCCGCGTGGCGGAGGCATCGTCCTTGTGCCCCGACGGCGCCGGGTCCGCAGCCGCCCGCTTGACCCGCGCTTCCAGCGAATCCGCCATGGCGTTGTAGGCGGAGAATACGCGTTCGAAGTCGTCCCGCCGCCGCACCCGGATACGGGTATCCAGCCGCCCCTGAGCGATCTGGTCCAGCGCGCCGCGCAGGGTTTCCATCGGCACCTGCAGGCGCCGGGCAAAGACATAGACGCCCAGCAGCACCGCCAGCACGGTCACCACCGTCAGCATGAGCAGCGCCATCATGGTGGTGCGCCCCGCTTCCTGCAGCGAAGAGGTACTGAGCGCCACCTGCAGATGTCCCAGTTCGAAATCCTGGAACCGCACCGGCGCCTCGAACAGGAACACGTCGTTGCCGTCCGGACCGGCGGTGGACCATACCGTGCGCCCGTCGCGCGAGAGCAGAAGATCCTCGGCCGGCGGCTCGTTGCGCGGCTCGCCCAGCGCGTCCGGGTCGGAGCTGGCGACGATACGTCCGTGCCGGTCGCTGACGGACAGCAGTTCGATCTCGCGGTTGGCCTGCATGTCCCGCAGGCGCGCCTGCATCGCGATGGAATCCTCCAGCAGCAGATCCTCGGCGCTCTCCACCGCGATGGTGCCCGCGAGCGTGGAGCCGTAATCGAAAGCGAGGTCGGTCATCACCTCGTTCTGTTTCTGCTGCACCAGGAAGGCACCCACCGCCAGGGTGACCGCGACCAGAGCCCCCATCACCGCGGTCCAGCGCAGGCGCAGGGGCACGATGCGGCGCCCCGCACCGGCGCGTTCGCGTTCGGCGCGCTCGTCCTCGATGCGCTGCAGATCCACCAGCAGCTCGGCGGCCGACTGATACCGCCGGGACGGGTCGCGTTCCAGCAGCCGGCGCACCACCGCGACCAGGTCTTCCGGGCAGTCGCGGATGATCGGCCGGGGTTCCGGCACCGGCTCTTCCAGGACCCGCTGCAGGACCCGACCGGCCTCGCCATCGAGAAACGGCCGATGCCCGGTGAGCAGTTCGTACAGCACCACGCCCATCGACCACAGATCGCTGCGACCGTCGGCATCACCGCCGCGGATCAGCTCGGGGGCCATGTAATGGGGGGTCCCGGCCGACGCGGTGTGGTCCTCGGCGCGCCATTCGGGGTCGAACAAAGTCTCGGCAATGCCGAAATCCATCACCTTGATGTTGACCGTGGCACTGGTGACGAGGATGTTTTCCGGCTTGATGTCCCGGTGGATCACGCCATGGCGGTGAGCATAGTCCAGCGCCTCGGCCAGCTGCTGCGCCACCTTGAGAAAATTGCGCAGCAGCAGCGGACGGAACTGTTCGGCGTAGGCATCCAGCGTCTGCCCCTCCACCAGCTCCATGGCGATGAACGGCCGGCCCTCGGCTTCGCCCACGTCGAAGACCGTGACAATACCCGGGTGGGTCAGCGTACCCGCGGCACGGGCCTCGGTCAGGAAGCGCTGGCGGTATTCCGGATCGCAGGCGTAGTCGTCATGCAGGATCTTGATGGCCAGGGTCCGCCGGATCTGCGGGTCATACCCCTGATGGACCGTCGCCATCGCGCCGCGGCCCAGCTCCTCCCCTACTTCGTACCGGCCGAAGCGGCGCATGGATCAGGCCAGGACCTCCAGCCCGATCCGCACCAGCACAGCCACCACCAGAACCGCGGCACCGCCCGCCAGCCAGGCCCGCCAGCGCGGACGGCGGCCGGCCAGGGGCAGACCGGCCCCGGCATGATCCCGGTGATGAAACACGAATTCGGCCCCGCCGAAGCGCACGCGGTCGCCCTCCCTGAGCGTGGCCTCGTGCACCCGCTCGCCGTTGACCCAGGTGCCATTGGTGGAGAGCAGGTTCATCACCCGGCATTCGCCGTCCTCGTTGATGACCCAGGCGTGCTGGGAGGACACGCTCGGCTCCTGCAGGACGATGTCGTTGTCGGACTGACGCCCCAGCGAATGGCGGCCGGGGCGCATGAGCAGGCGTTGCTGCTTGAACGGCTCGGCGATCCCCACCAGCACCGGCAGGTCACTCTCCTCGACCTCGGTGCCGGCGGGCTCCGGCGGGGCCTCGGGCAGTTCGCCGCGCTGAAACAGCATGGTGCCCTGCGGGCCGTTACGGTCGCGGCCCTCGCCCCTTCCCTCGGAATGCTCGTTCATGCTCCCCCCGTGAATGGACATACGGGATGGAGTATGCCCGCACCCCCCGGAGGGTCACAACGATCTGGATCAATCCTCAGTGCCCGTGGTGGCCGGACCCGTGGCCATGGCGCGCCCCGCCACCATCGCGCACCGTGGCCTCGAAGCGCGCGGTTTCGCCCGCGGCCGTCTCCAGGGTGACCGACACACGCTGATCCCGCTCCAGCGGTTCGTGCAGATCGATCAGCATCACGTGCAGGCCACCCGGCTCCAGCGCGGTCTTCCCGCCGGCCGGGATGGTGATGGCCTCGACCTCGCGCATGCGCATCACGCCCGCGTCATCCTGCACGTGGTCGTGCAGCTCGGTGACCCCGGCGACCGGCGATTCGCCCCGGACCAGCTCGATGTCCTCGTCGGTATGGTTGGCAAGGGTCAGATACGCCGCGGTCGAGCCCATGCCCGGCGGCATCATGCGCACCCAGGGCTCGGACACGATTTCCAGGCCCTCCGGACAGTCGCAGGCGAAGGTCTCGTCCGCGCCATGCGCATGTTCTCCGGCCGTCACGCCGGTGGCAGCCAGTGCCAGGAATACGGCACCGGCCAGGGCCAGCCGCCCGGGGCGTTGATATTGCGAGATGTTGGTCATTGCTTATGTCTCCCTCTCTCAGAATTCCACGTTCCACTGGGCCCAGACGGTACGCCCGGGTTCGTTGACCGGCCGGGTGGCCGCTCCCAGTTCGGCACTGCCGCGCTGGATATGCTCGCTGTAGGTGCGATCGAACAGGTTGTCCACGCCCACGGTCAGCTGCGAGTTCCCGAACAGCTCCACCCCGCCGTACAGCGCGACGGTGGCAAAGCCCGAGGTCTCTCCGGTGTCCAGGCTGTAGATCGTACCGTGATCCTCGTGGATGCGGTCCTGACGCATCACGCCGCGGACCTGCAGCCCGCCGAAATACGTCCCCGACGCATACTCCGCACCCAGCGTCGCTTCCGCCGGCGGGGTCTGCGCCAGGGGCACGTCGTCCGTGGTGTTCTCCGAGCGCACCCAGGCGGCACTCGCGTTCACGGTCCACGCCGACGTCAGTTCCCAGGCGCCGTCCACTTCGAAGCCCCAGGTCCGCGCATCCACGTTGCGCGTGCGATCCCCGGGCTGCGCCACCAGGATGTAGTCGTCGAACTCGCCGTAGAAACCGGACAGCGAGGCACGTAGGCGCGGCCCGTTCCAGGCAATGCCCGCATCCAGCTGGGTCAGGACCTCGGTATCCAGATCGAATACCCGCCGGCGTTCCCAGAAATCCGCCGCACGCTCCGAACGTCCGATCCCGACGTGCCAGGCCAGCGGCCGCTGCGCCTGCTCCTGTTCGTAGCGCAGGAAACCGCTGGTGGCGGTCGCACGCTCGCGGTCGCCGTCGCTGGCGCCACCAAAGCCGTCGCGCTGCGCCTCGGCCCGGGTCCGGTCAACCCGCAGGCCGCTCACCACGCGGCGCCGCGCATCCAGCGGGATCTCGAGTTCGCCGAACACCCCTGCGTCGCGGAATCGCGCGGTATCCTCGCGGGCGACATCGCGCCACCCGAAGGCGTCCGGCCCCATCAGGCGGTTCCCGCTGTGGCGGTTACGGCTGTAATCGACCCCGGCATGCAGGACCATGCCCCGCGGCAGAAGGAAGTCCCCGGCCACCCGTGCCCCTTCAGTGATGCGTTCGGGGTAGCTGACCATGGGCATGCCCGGCGGCTCCCGCAGGGTATAGTTGTCCATGACATGGTCGATCTCGTTGCGGAAGACCCGCGCCTCCAGGGTCTCGAACCAGGGCGCGAGATCATCGCGGGTCAGCGCAAGGCTGTAGCCGGTGCGGTCGAATCGCACGCCGTCCATGCCACGGTCGTCGTAGGCGGCCTCCGCGTCGGAACGGTCATACGTGAACTCAATGAGGGTCTGCTCGTCAGGGCGCCAGCCGGCGATCCCGGTGCCACTCCAGCGGGAATACTGCGAATGGACCTCGTTGCTATCGCCATCGCGGTAATCGTCCTGATCCGAGAAGGTACCGATGGCACGCAGATAGCCTGCGGAGGACCCGGTCGCCACATCCGCCACCAGGTCGGTGCGATCGAAACGCCCGACGGTCAGGCCCGCAAATCCGGTGACCTCCCCGGCCTCCGTGAACACCGGCGCGTCCCGCTCGAAACGCACCGTACCGCCCGACACGGCACCGTGCCGCACGCTCTGCGGACCCTTGCTCACCTCGATGCGGTCAAAGGCCTGCGGATAGGCATACGCCGTGGGCGGGTCCATGCGCCCGCCGCAGCCGCCCAGCACCGGATCGTCGTCCAGCAGCAGCGACAGTCGCGAGCCTCCCAGGCCTCGCAGGGCCGGATCGCCACTGGTACCGCCCTTGCGGCTGGTCACGAATCCGGGGATGGAGGCCAGATACGCCCCGCCATCATGCGCCGGCAACGGAAGCCGGGGCTGGCGTGGATCGGTACTGACCCGCCCGGGCCCCTCCATGGCGGGAACCGTTACCACCACCGGCGCCAGCCGCGCCGGATCCCCGGCCTGCGGCGCAGAAGGCCCTGCGGCCGCCACGGGCGCGGCCGCGGCACCGGCGATCGCCAGGGGGATCCAGCGGCACCGGAATCCATGCAAATGCTTCATGATTTCTCTCCGTCCTTGTTCTTGTCATTGGTGTCGTGCGACCGACTCGCCAGCAAGCACCGGGCCAGGTAGGGGCCAGGTACGGGCACCAACAACGACGGGAAACCGGAATGGCGGACTGCGGCGCCCGAAGCACCATTGGGAGCACCACGGAGGTGGCCGGAACCGCCACGCACACACGGCAGCCCCCGGGACCGGTGCGGGATTTGCCACAGCGGAGGGGTGAAACGCCGCAGTTGCGAACCGGACGCGTACGGAGTCCCTTGCCCGGGCACGGACTCTGGGGCAGGCTATGCAGTCATGTCGCAAGCGCGTGGCGGCCGGGAGGAGATGTTGGTCGAATCAGCCGAAAATACCGCCGAACATTTCGTTGGGAGCTCGCCCGAGCTGCAGGCCGTGCTGCGTCAGGCCAGCATGGTAGCGGCCACCGATGCCACGGTACTGGTGCTGGGCGAGAGCGGAACCGGCAAGGAACACCTGGCGCGCCACATCCATGCCCGCAGTCGGCGCCCGGACGGACCGCTGGTCACGGTAAACTGCGCGGCCCTGCCCGAAGAACTGGTCGAGTCCGAACTGTTCGGCCACCGCCGCGGGGCCTTCACCGGCGCGAACGACCATCAACCGGGGCTGGTGCGCCAGGCACATGGCGGCACGCTGCTGCTCGACGAGATCGCCGAACTCCCGGCCGGGGCCCAGGCCAAGCTGCTGCGCTTTCTGGAAAACGGGGAATGCCAGCCGCTGGGCGCGGCCGAGGCGGAACAGATCGACGTTCGCGTGATCGCCGCGACCCACCAGGATCTGCAGCAGCGCGTGGCCGACGGGCGTTTCCGCGCCGACCTGTACTATCGCCTGCAGGTGGTGCCGCTGGAGATGCCGCCGCTGCGCAGCCGCCAGGGAGACGTGCGCCGTCTGGCCGAACACTTTCGCGTCACACTGGCGGAACACCACGGCGTGGAACCGCCGCGGTTCACGCCCGCACTGCTGCGCTGGCTCGGCCAGTGGCCCTGGCCCGGCAACGTGCGCGAGCTGAAGAACCTGGTCGAGCGCTGCGTAATCTTCATGAGCGGTGCCGAGGTCAACCCGGGCGATCTGCCCGATGCCTGGCTGCAGACCCCGCAGGACCAGGCCGGCGGGCCGTTCGTGATCCCGCCGGGAGGGCTTAGCCTGGAGCGCCTGGAGATGGACCTGATCCGCCAGGCCCTGGAACAGACCGCGGGCAACCGGTCGCGGGCCGCCCGCCTGCTGGGCCTGACCCGCGACACCCTGCTCTACCGCATGAAAAAATACCAGATCGCCTGATCGCTATCCCTGCAGCAGCATCATCAGGTCGGTGACCGCCATCATCGGCTCGCCATCGACCACGATCATGCCCTCGGCAACCTCGACGTCCAGCCGGACCCGGTCATCCTCCACCGTGAACAGCGGGAACTCGCGCGCGCCCTGCATCAGCATGGCCACGATTTCCTCGGCCTCGCGATCCACCTCCGCCGCCGGCCGATGCGGCTCACGCAGGGCCATGTCCTCGCGCACCGAGGTACGGATCAGCCCCCGGTCCACGCCCGCCTGCAACGAACCCGACAGATACTCCAGCAATCCCGGGCCCTGCCAGGCGGCTGGCGGGATCTCGCCGGCCCGCAGCGTCAGGCTGCCGTCCAGGGCATCGCCCCGGGCGTCCACCACCCGCAGTTCCCGCAGCTCCAGGGCGGCGCCGTGCGAGGCGGTATCCATCAGCCACTGCTGATACAGGGCGTCCACATCCTCCAGCGCATGCAGGCCGGCTTCGACTTCGCGGCCCAGACGCCCGGCCTCGCGGACGGAGGCGGCATCGAGGTCCAGATGCAGCTCGGCGTGGAACTGCTGCAGACCGGTCAGGCCTTCCGCCCGGGTCTCGCCCAGCTCCAGACTCAGGTCACTGCGCGAACGGCCGTCGGTCTCGCGGGTCACCCCCGCCAGACGCAGGTCGCGCATGCGGAAAGACCCGTCGTCGAACTCACCCTCGATCCCGTCCAGCGCGAGTTCGGAATCGCCTTCCACCAGCAGCGAGTCGACGATGACCAGGTTGTCGCCGCGCATGCGCAGGCCGTCGATCCGCAGATCCACCTCGCCCGGCACGCCGACCCAGGCCCGGGGCAGCTCGACGTGCAGCGCCTGCATACCGGCCTCGCCCGCGATCTGTGCGGAGGCCTCCCAGGCGTCCCAGGACAGCTCGCCGATGCGATGCTGGCCGGCCATCAGCAGATCGCCGTCATAACCGGTGCCCTGCAGCTGGATGCGGGTGTCGCCCCCGGGGCGATGGGCGACCTCCAGCGTGGCCCAGTGACCCTGCTCCAGTGCGGGCAGGTCGGCCGCCACCGCCTCGGCCCACGGCAGCGTACCGGCCGCGCGGAACGGCTGGCCGCTGACCCAGCGGGCGAGGCCGTAATCCTCGACCTCCATGCGACCACTGGCACTCACGCTCGGCTCCGGCGTGCCCTGCAGCTCCGCCAGCGGCTCGTGCAGCGGGTTGTCGGACTCCGGGCGGTAGCGGAAGCGATAATCGACCGTCCCGGCATCCCGGTCATATGCGAGCCGGATCACGTCGAACTCGTCCACCGCCGCGGCATCCGCCTCGAAGCGGTCGAGCGCCTCCTGCAGGCTGTTCTGCGCCTGCGCCTGAACCAGACGGTCACCGCCCGCCCAGGCCGCTCCGCCGAGTACCACAACACCGACGGCCACGCCGGCCTTCGCCAGTCCACTTGCCATAATGACTCCCTTCTTTGGTGGGTGTTGCCAGTGTGCCCCGGGGTGAGCAACGGCCCCGGAGCGAATCAGTCGTCGTCCGCGGTCACCAGGGCCGCCGACCCCATCAGCTGGCCCCGGCCGTCATCGTCGGCCGGGGCCAGGCTCAGGGTGAACAGCTGCTTGAGAGGGGCTTCGGGCACCGCCCATTCCCAGGATACGGTACGCGTCGGGCCGCGCCCCGGCACCTCCCGGGTGTCATCGCGGACCTCACGGGCCTCGATCGGGTCGGGGGCCTCCGAGATCAGACGCACGAACGCCTCGTGCGCATGCTCGACATCGGCGCGACGCGCGTGCACCGCACAGAACGTGTCACCCTCGGGAAGGGCCAGCACGAAACGCCCGGCCTCGGACTCCAGACGCCAGGCTTCGCCTTCCTGTCCGCCCAGAAACGGCGCGGCCAGCTCCGGACGCAGCAGATCGTCTTCCTCCTGTTCGGCCCGCAGTGCCTCCAGATCGCTCACTCCGCTCAGGCAGGAATCCGCGTAGGCACGCGTGAAGGCATCGGCTTCCGCCTCACCGGCATCCGGCCCGGCCAGCGCGGGAACGGGGAGCACAAGCGAAACGGCGAACAGCACGGCTGGCGAGCGGGTCATCACGAACCTCCGTTCTGGACGATGGACATACCGGAGAAGCTATGACGACGGGCCGCAAAAGGCAATGGGCCGCGGCTGGCGGCCCGACTGCCCGGGTTACATGCCCTGAAGCTCGCTCATGCCCATCATCCCCGCGCCGATGCCGAACAGGAAACCCAGCACCATCAGCAGGATGTAGACCAGCAGGAGCACGCCCATGATGGTGAAGTGGGTGCGCAGCCGGCCCATGGCATTCTTCGCCTCCAGCTCGTCATCGCGCTCGTAGGCGCGGGCGAAACTGCCGGCGGCCTGCATCAGCACCACGCCGGCCCAGATCGGGATCCAGGCCACGATGATGCCGATGATCGACAGGGCCGTGAGCACCCCGGACAGGATCAGCATGACCCCGATCAGCTGCATCCAGAATTTGCCGCGATAAACCGGCTCGATGAGTTCGCGCACGCCGGTCGTACTGGTTGTCTCGTTCATGATTCCCCTTTTTCTCTCCCTCAGTGGCAGGTCGCCCGCAGCCGCCGACGCCTTCCCGAAGTGTAGCAGCCGGACCGCGCGAACTTACCTGCATGTTTGCAGGGGGCACGAGCCGGGGCCCGCGAGGGCGGAGAACGGCAGGCCCGGCGAGGCGTGATAGGCTTCACAAAAACACGGTGAAAGCGGCGGGAAGAGAAAGCGATGAGCGAAATCATCTATCGCCTGGAACGCAGTGACGGCAGCGAGTGGTGCTACCAGGTGGATATCCACCGCTCGCGGGACCCGGCGCGCCACAATGACGAGGCCCATCCGGACTGGACCCGTCTGGAATGCCGACTGTGCGAAAACTGTCCGCTGGACGCGCGGACCGTGGAATACTGCCCGGCGGCCATCGAGTTCGCCGATATCGCCCGGCATTTCGTCGACAGCCCGTCGGTGGAACGCATCCGGGGCCGCGTGGACACCCCCGTACGCAGCTATCTTAAGGAATGCGACGTCCAGGAATTCCTGCGCTCGCTGTTCGGGCTGATCATGGCCTCGGGCGCCTGCCCGATCCTGTCGCGGCTGCGCCCGCTGGCGGAATTCCACCTGCCGTTCGCCACCCTCGAGGAAACCCTGTACCGCATGGCGGGGACCTATCTGGTCCGTCAGTACCTCGACCGCCGGGAGGGCGAAGCACCGCCGGACTGGGACATGGAGGGGCTGCAGGAACTGCACCGGGAGCTGAACACGGTCAACCGTGCCCTGATGGAGCGGATACGCCTGGCATCGCGGCGCGACGCCAACATCAATGCCATGCAGAACTTTGTATCCATCACCACGATCGTCGAGATGGACATCGACGCGAGCCTGAACCAGCTGCTGGGCACCCTGCGCCAGGGGCTCTGAACGCGGCGCGGCTACTTCGCGTCGAGCTCCCAGACGCCGTCGCCGGCCTCGCCCCGTTCCAGCAATCGCGTGCAACGTTCGACGTAGCGTGCCGCGGGCGGGTCCCGGTCGGCAATGCTCGCGAACAGCGCTCGCGCCTCCTCCACCCGACCCTGGCGCAGCGTCTGCAGCGCCCGGGCGAAGACCTCGTAGCGTTCGGGAGCCGCATCCAGAGCCAGCCGCGCGACCGGTTCGTAGACCCGCACCGGGCGCGCCCGTCCGACCACGCGGATCTCGCCCAGCTCGCGGCAATACAGCGTTTCGGGGAGCTTCCGTACGGTGCTCTCCGCGATCAGGGTGTAGGTACCGAAGACCTTGTTGGCCCCCTCCAGCCGCGCGGCCAGATTCACCGCGTCACCGAGCATGGTGTAGTCGAAACGGGTACGCGACCCCATGTTGCCGACCACCGCCTCGCCGGTGTTCACACCGATGCGCATCGCGAGATCGCGTCCGGCCCGCCCGCGCAGGCGCGGTGCCATGGCCGCCAGACGCCGCTGACATTCGAGCGCCGCCTCCACCGCCCGCCGCGGATGGTCGGGGACATCCACCGGCGCGTTCCAGAAGGCGATGATCGCGTCCCCCTCGTACTTGTCGATGGTGGCTCCACAGGCCGTGAGGATGTCGGTCATCTCCGTCAGGTACTCGTTGAGCAGCCGCGTGAGATCATCCGGTGACAGCCGCTCGCTGAGGCTGGTGAAGCCCTCCAGATCACTGAAGAAGATGGTGAGTTCGCGGCGCTCGCCCCCCAGCTTCAGGCGATCGGGCTCCTCCAGCAGGCGCTCGATCACCTGCGGGCTGAGATACTGCGCGAAGGCCGCCTTGATGAAGCGCCGTTCACGGCCTTCGCGGGCATAGTTGTAGACCGCGGCCCCCACGGTCCCCGTCAGCCCGGCCACCAGCGGCACGACCAGGGGCAGCCAGACCCCGCCGGCATGCGCAAAGCCGGACAGCAACACCGGCGCCACCAGGGCGAACGCAATCGCCAGGGCCGTGCTCGCGCTGCTGCGCCCCAGCCCGGCGAGGAAGGCCGGCAGAAAGGCCAGCAGGCCCACCAGCACCTGCGCCCGGGTGGCGTCGACCTCGCGCATGAAACGCCCCGCGGTCAGGTTCTCCAGCATGGTCGCGTGGAACTCCACGCCGGGCGCACGCGGATCCAGCGGCAGCGGTCGCAGGTCGAACAGTCCGGCCGCCGACAGCCCCACCATTACGTGCCGGCCTTCGAGTTCTGCGGGGTCAATCGGCGTATCAGCCCCGGCGTCGGCCGCCAGCCGCAGTTCGCTCTGGATGACCGCGGCCGCCCGCAGCCGGGTACGTTCCGCACCCGGCCGCTCGAAGCGCAGGATCAGGCGACCCTCCGGGTCCAGCGGCAGACGCCGGTCACCCACCCGCAGCGCCCGCCCGTCGTCCTCCAGCCGCAGACCGGGCGACTCCTCCGATCCCGCGAGAAAGGCCGCCAGCCCCAGACCCGGCACCAGCTCCCCGTCGAAGCGGGTCATCGGCGGGGCCCGGCGGTAGACCCCGTCGGGATCCGGGGTGATGTGCACGTTGCCCATGCGCGCCGCCGACTGCGCAAGCTCGGTCACCGGGAAGGTCGCGCGGGAAAACGCGGGGAAGGTGGCGCTGCCGGCCCCTTCGACCTCCACCGTCGCGGACGAGACGGGCGCGTCCTGCGGCAACCGGTCGTGGCGGGCGGCCTCCTCGCCGTACAGCGCGGCGAAAACGGTCGGACCGAAATCCGCGGCGGCCCGCGCGAACCGCCGATCATCATGCACGCCGAAACGGGAATCGTCGGTGTAGAGCACATCAAAGGTCAGCGAGGCGGCCCCCGCACGACGGGCGAAATCGGCGATCACCGCCGGGTACTCGCGCGGCCATGGCCAGCCCTGGCCCTGGGTATCCAGCGCCCACTCGAGGCTCTGCTCGTCGACCAGGATCAGCACGACCTCGTCGTCCTGGTCCGGAGGCATCAGCCCGGCCAGCAGGCGCGCCTGCAGGTCGTAGGCCGCCCGCTCCGGACCGTCGACCCAGCCCGACTGCTCCGCCACCAGGGCCAGCAGGACCGCCAGCAGCCCGGTCATCAGGGCCCGCCGGAAACGGCCTCCGGAGCGGGAGCTGGCGGACATCCGGAGTCGCCGTCAGAGGGCCGCGCGGAACCGCGAGAAACGCTCGGCCCGGGCCTCGCTGCGCGAGTCCGCCGGCTCCAGCCCCAGCTCCGCGATGCGCCTGGAGGGCGATGGATGGGTGCGGGCGAATCCCGGGCCCTGCGGGTCCCATTCGTCATCCATGCGCTCCAGCACGCGAGTCAGCGCCTCGGGGCGATAGCCCGCGCGCTCGAGGATGGCCACCGCGCCGGCATCGGCCTCGCGCTCGAACTCGCGCGAATAGCCATTCACGAACAGGGTCCGGGTGATGTCGTCGATGGAGTCCTCGAAGATGTCCGTCAGCTCGCGCAGATCATCGTCCCCCGCCAGCTGCGCCCCGGTCAGCGCCGCACTGGTAAGCGCCGCGGTCACGCGCGAGCTGCGGATCGCCTGCAGGCCATGACGCTCCTGCACGTGCGCGATCTCGTGCGCGAGGATGGCCGCCAGTTCGTCCTCGGTTTCCGCCAGCCGGGCCATGCCGCGGGTGATGAAGATATGCCCGCCCGGGGTGGCAAAGGCATTGAGCTCGTCGGAATCCAGCAGGCGGAAGGAATACCCCTGATAGAGGCTCGGGCGCTCCGAGTGCAGGGCCAGGACCCCGCCCAGGTTGTTGAGGTACGCCTGTGCGGCCGGATCATCGAGGACCGCGTAGTCCTCCAGCACCCGGGCCGCCACGGCGCGGCCGATGAAATATTCCTGCTCCGGGGTGAAGTCCTCCATGCTGCGCTCCGCCAGCTCACCGGTCTGGCGCAGGCTTTCGGCCTGCCGCGCATCCAGCACGCCGGTCCGGGTCCCCAGCTCGGCACCCACCGAAGCGACCGTGCGGCAACCCGCCAGCAGCGCCAGCGACAGTACCAGGAACACCAACGGCAGCAGGGATGATCCGTTGCAGACCCGCATCACTCACCCCCCGGCAGATGCAGCTCGCCCTGCTCGATGAATGCCCTCAGATCCTCGGGATCCGCTCCCCCGGCTTCCATCCGGTCGACCGGGGCAAAGGACAGGCCGCGCTCACGGCGATAGCGCTCTTCCACCTCCTCGTTGAAGCCGCGCCCGGCCAGCGCGATCTCGTCGCGGTCCGCGTCCCGTTCAACGTCGTCTCCGTCCTCCGTCAGGATCACCGGATCCCGGCTCAGCGCGGACGGGTGCAGCCAGCCCTCCTCGCCGGCCTCGCTGCGCACCCGCAGAAATCCCTGGCTATGGTCCCTGACCTCGACTCGGGTGCCGTAATCGAGATGACCACGGATCGCGCTCAGATGACCGGGCGCCTCGCGCAGCTCGGCCGAACGCACGGCCACGTCCCCGGGATCGCCGCGCTCGAAGGCCAGCGCCACGGAGCCGGGACCGGCGACGGCCAGCACGAGAAACAGCACCGGGAGGGTTCGGATTCGCAACATGGAAGGACCTCGACCGTGAGTGATTGCCCGCGACGGAAAACCCGACGGACAATGGACATTCTTCCTACCGAAGCGGGCCCACAGCGTCAACCCGCCAGGCGAGGCCATCGCTCCTGCCGGGCTGACATTTTCCGGTGAATACCCGCATCATGATGGTGGCGGGCCCATGGTGCCCCGGTGGCACACCGGCGGCGGAGGCCGGTCTCGCAACGGGGGGTCAATTTGGAGACGGAACGACCACTGCGGGCCCGACTGGATCCGCTGCACGGCGAAGACGAGGCGACCCGCCACGCGTTCTCGGCCTGGCTGCGGGCCACGCGCATCCCGCAGGTTCGCTACATCGCGCTTCTGACCGCCGCGATGTATCTGCTGTACGCCGGCATCGAACAGACGGTGGACGCCGATGCGGCCGGCCTGCGCGTCTTCGCCCATGCCCTGCTGGTCCCGGGGATGCTGCTGGCGGTGGCGGCGATGAGCCTGCGGGCCTCCCTGCAGCGCTGGATGTGGGCATTGCTGATGATCGCGCCGGTGGTCGCGAACGCCGCCAATCTGCACCTGAACGCGGGCTCGCCGCAGTTCCTGGTGTTCGCCCCCGAGATCTACCTGAGCATCATCTGGACCTTCACGGTATCGGGACTGACGCTGCGTCAGGCCTCGATTTCGGCCGGAGCGATCGTCGCCCTGGTGATTGCCGCCACGGTTCAGCTGCCGATGCCAACCGGGCTGGTGCAGCTGCATCTGTTCTGGGTACTGGCGGCCTTCTCGTTCGGGGTGCTGGCCGCCTTCATCCTCGAACGCGCGCTCAAGGCCACATTCCTGCAGCAGTGCGAGCTGACTCATTCCGCGCAGATCGATTCGCTGACCTCGCTGTGGAACCGCGCGCACATCGAACAGCGGTTCGAGGAGGAGCGCGCCCGCGCCGAGCGCTACGGCCACCCGTTCTCGGTGATCCTGATGGACATCGACCACTTCAAGGCGGTGAACGACACCTGGGGCCACAGCGTCGGCGACGCGGTGCTGCGTCAGTTTGCCGAACTGTTGCGCCAACACCTGCGCAAGGCGGACGCCGCGGGGCGGATCGGCGGCGAGGAGTTCTTCGTGCTGCTGCCGCAGACCCGGGCCGACCAGGCCGTGGCCGCCGCCCGCGACCTGCAGGCCCGCATCAATGCCTTCGACTTCGACACCGTGGGGCCGCGCACCGCCAGCTTCGGGGTGACCGAATACCGCCCCGGCGAAAGCCGGGTCGACACCTTCGACCGCGCCGACCGGGCCCTGTACGCGGCGAAGAAGAACGGGCGCGACCGCATCGACGCACGCTGACGCGGCGGCTCACACCTCGCGGTAGATCTGCGCGCCCTTCTCGACGAACTCCACCGCCTTCTCCTGCATGCCCTTTTCCAGTGCCTCCTGTTCCGAAAGCCCCTGGGCCGCGGCGTAGTCGCGCACGTCCTGAGTGATCTTCATCGAGCAGAAGTTCGGGCCGCACATGGAACAGAAGTGGGCGACCTTGTGCGCATCCTTGGGCAGGGTCTCGTCGTGGAATTCGCGCGCGCGCTCCGGGTCCAGTGCCAGGTTGAACTGGTCTTCCCAGCGGAACTCGAAGCGTGCCTTGGACAGGGCGTTATCCTGCAGCTGCGCCCCGGGGAAGCCCTTGGCCAGATCGGCGGCGTGGGCGGCGATCTTGTAGGTGATGATGCCGTCGCGTACGTCCTGCTTGTTGGGCAGGCCCAGGTGTTCCTTCGGTGTCACGTAGCAAAGCATCGCGGTGCCGTACCAGCCGATGTTGGCCGCGCCGATGCCGGAGGTGATGTGGTCGTAGGCCGGGGCGATGTCGGTCACCAGCGGGCCGAGGGTGTAGAACGGCGCCTCGAAACAGTCCTCCAGCTCCTTGTCGACGTTCTCCTTCACCTTCTGCAGCGGCACGTGGCCGGGGCCCTCGATCATCACCTGCACGTCGTGCGCCCAGGCCTTCTGCGTCAGCTCGCCCAGGGTCTCCAGCTCGCCGAACTGCGCGGCGTCGTTGGCGTCCGCCAGGCAGCCGGGGCGCAGGCCGTCACCCAGCGAGAACGAGACATCGAAGGCCTTCATGATCTCGCAGATCTCGTCGAAGCGGGTGTAGAGGAAGTTCTCCTCGTGATGCGCCAGGCACCACTTGGCCATGATCGAGCCGCCGCGCGAGACGATGCCGGTCACGCGGTCGGCGGTCAGCGGCACGTACTGCAAGCGCACGCCGGCGTGGATGGTGAAGTAGTCCACGCCCTGTTCCGCCTGCTCGATCAGGGTGTCGCGGAACAGCTCCCAGGTCAGGTCCTCCGGCTTGCCGTCGACCTTCTCCAGCGCCTGGTAGATCGGCACGGTGCCGATCGGCACCGGCGAGTTGCGCAGGATCCACTCGCGGGTCTCGTGGATGTTCTTGCCGGTAGACAGGTCCATCAGGGTGTCGCCGCCCCAGCGCGCGGACCACACCAGCTTCTCGACCTCTTCCTCGATCGACGAGGAGACCGCCGAGTTGCCGATGTTGGTGTTGACCTTCACCCGGAAGTTGCGGCCGATGATCATCGGCTCGAGCTCCGGGTGGTTGATGTTCGCGGGGATGATCGCGCGGCCGCGGGCGATCTCGTCGCGCACGAACTCGGGCGTGATCTCGTCAGGGATCGAGGCCCCGAACGACTCGCCGGCGTGGCTTCGCAGCAACTTCTGGTAGCGCGGGTCGGCGCGCAGCTCCTGCAGGCGGTTGTTCTCGCGGATGGCGACGAACTCCATCTCCGGGGTGATGAGGCCCTGGCGGGCGTAGTGCATCTGCGAGACGTTCGCCCCGGCCTGCGCGCGGCGCGGCGGGCGGATGTGCTCGAAGCGCAGGCTGGCCAGTTCCGGGTCGGCGGCGCGAGCACGGCCGTACTCCGAGCTCGGGCCGTCCAGCCACTCGGTGTCCGCGCGTTCGTCGATCCAGCCACCACGCAGATCCGCCAGGCCCCGGTGCAGGTCGATGGTCGCCTCGGGGTCGGTGTAGGGGCCGGAGGTGTCGTAGACCGGGATCGGCGGGTTCTCCTCGGGGGTGCCGGAGGTCATCGTCGGCGTCTGCGCGACCTCGCGATACGGCACGCGGATGTCCACACGCGAACCCTGGACGTAACGCTTCCCGGAGTTCGGGAACGGGCGGGTGACTTCGGCGGAGACCTCGGCGGTCTTGCGGGCAAACGACTCGGGGATGGCGCTCATGATCGGACCTCTGCTGCTGTCGCACGGGGCGAAGGGAGCGCGGGCAGGGCGATCGCGGGGGCAGGAACCCCGGGTGCAGCGGACCGTTGACCGAGCTTCCCTCCGCCGGAGTTAACCGGTTCAGGTTCAAGGGGACTCTCTCAGCCCCCTCGTCGCTCGCGACAACGGGGCACCCCCAGCTCATAGCCGAGTGTAACGCAGAGCCGCCCGGTAAGCACGGCGGGGTCGTTTGCGCTAGATTAAAGGTCTGTGACACTCTTCGCGCCGCCATGAGCCCCAAGAACTTTGTCTTCGAGCTGTTCGGCCGGTCCCCGGTGCGCCCGCTGCAGGCGCACATGGACAAGGTCCGTTCCTGTATCGCGGAACTGCCGCTGTTCATTCAGGCGGTGGATCGCGAAGACTGGGATGCGGCCCGCACCCATCAGGAGCGCATCGTCGAGCTCGAACACGATGCCGACCGCCTGAAGAAGGATCTGCGTCTGCACCTTCCCAAGGGGCTGATGCTCGCCATGTCGCGCCGCGACGTCCTCGACACCCTCCTCATCCAGGACCAGATCGCCAACAAGGCCAAGGACATCGCCGGGCTGATGCTGGGCCGGCAGATGCGTTTCCCCGACGACATGCAGGAACCGGTACAGCGTTTCCTGCAGCGCAGCGTGGACACCGTCGACCAGGCGGGGCGTGCGGTCAACGAGCTGGACGAACTGGTGGAAGCGGGTTTCCGCGGCCACGAGGTCGAGGTCGTCAACCGCATCCTGCAGAAGCTCGACAGCCTCGAGCACGAGGCCGATGACGCCCAGCGCGAGGTCCGCGAAATGCTGTTTGCCCGGGAGACGGAGCTGCCGCCGGTGAACGTGATGTTCATGTATCGCGTGATCGACTCCATTGGCGATCTCGCCGACCTGGCACAGCGCGTGGGCAGCCGCCTGCAGCTGATGCTGGCCAAGTAACCACCCGACACAAGACGAGGCTCGGGAGACGGCATGGAATACGGCATTGTGCTGCTCGCCCTCGCGGTCATCTTCGGTCTGTTCATGGCCTGGGGCATCGGCGCCAACGACGTGGCCAATGCCATGGGCACCTCGGTGGGATCACGTGCCCTGACCATCCGCCAGGCGGTGGTGGTGGCCGGGGTCTTCGTGTTCGCCGGTGCATGGCTGGCCGGGGGCGAGGTAACCCAGACCATCCGCAGCGGGATGGTCGATTCCGATCTGCTGGCGGACAGCCCGGACCTGCTGGTGTTCGGGATGCTGGCGGCCCTGGCGGCGGCCGGGACCTGGCTGATGGTCGCGTCCTATTTCGGCTGGCCGGTCTCCACCACGCATTCCATCATCGGCGCCATCATCGGCTTCGCGGTGGTCGGGCTCGGGTTCGAGGTGGTGCGCTGGGAGCGGGTCGGCACCATCGCGGCATCCTGGGTTCTTTCGCCGATGATCGGCGGCGCGATCGCGTTCGCCCTGTTCCGCAGCGTGCAGCTCCTGATCCTGGACACGGTCGACCCGCTGAAAAACGCAAAGCGCTGGGCCCCGCTGTACATCTTCCTCACCGCCTTCGTGACCGCGCTGGTCACCATGTTCAAGGGGCTGACCCATGTCGGCCTGAATCTGACCACCGTACAGAGTTACGGCCTTGCGATCCTGATCAGCCTGATCGTGGTGGCGTTCGGCATGCTGGCCATCCGCCGGCTGCGGTTCGAGGAGATCCCGGCGGACGAAAACGGCTCGCACTTCAGTGACGTCGAGAAGGTCTTCGGCGTGCTGATGGTGGTCACCGGCTGCGCCATGGCCTTTGCCCTGGGCTCCAATGACGTCGCCAATGCGGTGGGGCCGCTGGCCGCGGTGGTCGACGTGATCCAGACCGGCGAGGTGGATCCGGAGACGCTGGTGCCGATGTGGGTGCTGCTGCTGGGCGGCTTCGGGATCGTGTTCGGCCTGTTCACCTACGGCCACAAGGTGATCGCCACGGTGGGCACCGGGATCACCCAGCTGACCCCCAGCCGCGGTTATGCCGCGACGGCGGCCGCGGCCGCCACCGTGGTGCTGGCCTCGGGCACCGGCCTGCCGATCTCCACCACCCACACCCTGGTGGGCGCGATCCTCGGCGTGGGCCTGGCCCGCGGGATCGCGGCGATCGATCTGCGCCTGGTACGCATGATCTTCATGTCGTGGATCGTGACCCTGCCGGCCGGGGCGATCCTGGCGATCCTGTTCTTCTACGTGCTGCGCGGCCTGCTCGGCTGAGGCCCGGGCCGGGCCAGGAACGGAGCCGGCCGGGTCAGTTCTGCGGCCGCGGCGGCAGCGGCCGCAGGCTGAACAGCAGCAGACCCAGGCCCAGGACCCCGGCGGGCCACGCCGGCCAGGCGATCCCCAGCCATTGCGGCACGTCGAGCTGGAAAGTCAGGCCCGCCACCACCAGCAGCCCCAGCGCGGCCAGGCCCTCGCGCCGGCGCCGGTCCTGCCGGCCGAGACCGTCCTCCAGCTCGCGGATCTGCTGGCGCAGCGCGGCATCGCGTTCGGCCCGCTGCTCCTCCACCGTCAACGCCTTCTCCACATGCAGCGGCAGCTCCGGCAGATGGGCCAGCAGCCGCGGCAGGTGTTCGCGCGCGCTGCGGAAGAAGGCTCGCGTCCCCATGCGCTCGTGCATCCACTGCTCGATGAACGGCTTGGCCGTCGTCCACAGGTCCAGCTGCGGGTACAGCTGGCGCCCCAGGCCCTCGATGTTCAGCAGGGTCTTCTGCAGCAGCACCAGCTGCGGCTGGACCTCCATGTCGAAGCGCCGCGCGGTCTGGAACAGCCGCATCAGCACCTGGCCGAAGGAGATCTCGTCCAGCGGCTTCTGAAAGATCGGCTCGCACACCGACCGGATCGCCGCCTCGAACTCGTCGACCCGGGTGTCCTTCGGCACCCAGCCGGACTCCACGTGCAACTCGGCCACGCGCCGGTAGTCACGGTTGAAGAAGGCGTAGAAGTTCTCCGCGAGGTAACGCTGGTCGGAGTCCAGCAGCGAGCCGACGATGCCGAAATCGACCGCGCGGTACGTCGGGTCGTCGGGATGGGTGGCATCCACGAAGATATTGCCCGGATGCATGTCGGCGTGGAAGAAGTTGTGCTTGAACACCTGGGTGAAGAAGATCTCCACGCCGCGCTCCGCCAGCAGCCGCAGGTCCACCCCGCGTTCACGCAGGGCGGCCACGTCCGCCACCGGAATGCCCTCGATGCGTTCCATCACCAGCACGCTCTGGCGGGTGTAGTCCCAGATGATCTCCGGGATGTAGAGCAGGTGGCTGTCGGCGAAATTGCGATGGATGGCCGCCGCGTTGGCGCCCTCGCGGATCAGGTCCAGCTCGTCGGTGACGGTCTTTTCGTACTCGTCCACCACCTCGCGCGGGCGCAGCCGGCGGGCCTCGCTCCAGTAGCGATCCGCCAGCGCGGCGATGGTATGCATCACCTCGAGGTCCGCGCGGATGGTCTTCAGGATGCCGGGCCGCACGACCTTCACCACCACCTCGCGGCCGTCCTGCAGCCGCGCCTCGTGCACCTGGGCGATGGAGGCCGAGGCCAGCGGGGTATCGGAAAACTCGGCAAAGGCGATGTCCACCGGGCGTTCCAGCTCGGCCTCGATCACCGCGCGCGCCTGATTCGCGGGGAACGGCGGGACACGATCCTGCAGGCGCGCCAGCTCCACCGCGATGTCGTCCGGGAGGAGGTCGCGGCGGGTCGACAGCATCTGCCCGAACTTGATGAAGATCGGGCCCAGGTCCTCCAGCGCGCGGCGGATGCGTTCGCCCCGCGTGCCCCGGGTGCGGCGGAACCAGTTCCATGGCGCGAGATAGAGCAGGAAGCTCAGCGGGCGCAGCGGCTTGAGGGTGAACAGGATGACGTCCAGCCGGTAGCGCACCAGGACCCGGGCGATGGTCCACAGCCGCAGACCCTGGTAGAAGCTGCGTCGCATGGGGGTCAGGCGTCTCCGGATTCGAGACGGCGCAGGCGCGCCTCCAGCCGGGCGGTATCGTCACGCAGGCGGGCCACGTCCTCGCTGAAGGCCTCGAAGGCCCCGGACGGCGGCAGCCAGCCCGCCTCGTCGCGGGCATAATCGGCCAGGTCCTCGGCGGAGCGCGTGGCCGCATGACGCAGGCCGCCGGTCGCACGCCGGAACAGGTCCTGCAGCGGACCCGCGGACCCGGCGCCGGCGACCCGTTCGAACAGGGCCGCCCAGTCATGCTCGGCCTCGCCCAGCGCGCGCTGCAGATCGGACAGCGCGGTGGCATCCCCCTCGATCTGCAGGCCGCTGCGGTCGTCGCGGGCCATGGCCGCCCCCAGCGACAATGGCGAGCCGGCCACGCGGGCATCCACGGGTTCTTCCACGCCCCCGATCACCTGCAGGCGGTCGGCGGCACCCACCAGACTGAACGCGACCCCCGGCGGCTCCACCACGATGGCCACCGCGCGGCCGGCCAGGCGCTCGCGTGCCGGTTCCGGCGCGGCCGCCAGGATCTCGTTCAGCAGGGTCTCGACCAGAGCGGTGACGGGGCTCGGCAGGGCTGCAGGCTCGGCCATCGCGATTCTTCTCCGGCTGTTACAGGCGGGTAGCGCGGTGCAGGGCGACGATGCCGCCCGTCAGGTTGTCGTATTCGACGCGTTCCAGGCCGGCATCGCGCATCAGCCCGGCGAGGGTCTCCTGATCCGGGTGCATGCGGATGGATTCGGCCAGATAGCGATAGGAGTCGGCATCATTGGCGACCAGACGGCCCATCAGCGGCAGGAGCTTGAAGGAATAGACATCGTAGGCCGGCCGCAGCGGCGCCACCGGCTGCGAAAACTCCAGGATCAGCACCCGACCGCCGGGCTTGAGCACCCGGCGCATCTCCGCCAGCGCGTTTTCCTTGCGGGTCACGTTGCGCAGGCCGAAGGCCATGGTGATGCGGTCGAATGACTCGTCGGGATACGGCAGGACTTCGGCATCCGCCTGCACGTATTCGATGTTGCCGACCCGGCCCTCGTCGATCAGCCGGTCGCGCCCGGCCTCCAGCATGGAGGCATTGATATCGCAGACCACGACCTGTCCCTTCGGCCCGACCCGCGGCGCGAACGCACTGGCCAGATCGCCGGTCCCGCCAGCGAGGTCGAGGATGCGCATGCCGGGCCGTACCCCGGCGCGTTCCACGGTGTAGCGCTTCCACACGCGGTGGATGCCCATGGACATCAGGTCGTTCATCACGTCGTAGCGGGAAGCCACGGAGTGGAACACCTGTCCGACCCGCTCGGTCTTCTCGGATTCGGAAACGGTCTGGTAGCCGAAGTGGGTCTTGCCGGGGTCGTCGTCGTTCATGAGTCTTCTTGCGTCAGTGGGTGCGGCGTTCGTGACCGGCCTGATGCAGCCGTTCCAGGTAATCCTGCCACAGACGCTCCTGTTCCGTACCCAGCTTGTAGAGGTAATCCCAGTCGTAGATGCCCGTATCGTGGCCGTCGGAGAACACCAGCTTGACCGCGTAGTTGCCGACCGGCTCGATCGCGGTGATGTTCACGTCCTCCTTGCCGACCTGCAGCACCTCCTGTCCGGGGCCGTGCCCGCGCACCTCGGCCGACGGCGAATACACCCGCAGGAACTCGCAGGGCAGCTCGAAATGCGAGCCGTCGGCGTAGCGCAGTTCGAGGATGCGCGACTTCTGGTGCAGCTGGATGTCCGTGGGTCGTTGCGTACTGCTCATGCGGCCTCCGACGTGCGGCGCCCGGATTGCCCGGGACGATGGGAACGCCCGGAACCGCCAGGGCGGTTCCGGAATCACTGCCGCCGGCGAGGATACCAGCCCGCGCACCCCGACGGGCATACCCCGGCACGGGCTCCGGGGTTGGGGCGCTACAGGATGTAGCGCGACAGGTCCTCGTCCTCGGCCAGATCGCTCAGGCGTTCGTCGACGAACGCGCGGTCGATCACGACCGGTTCCGGGATGTCGGGGGCGCGGAAGGCGACGTCCTGCAGCAGGCGTTCGAGCACGGTGTGCAGCCGCCGCGCGCCGATGTTCTCGGTGCGCGCATTGACGTCGTGGGCGATCTCGGCGAGGCGCTGCACGCCCTCGTCGCGGAATTCCACGCTGACACCCTCGGTCTTCATCAGCTCCACGTACTGCTCGGTCAGCGACGCGGTGGGCTCGGTCAGGATGCGCACGAAGGCCTCCACCGACAGCGGTTCCAGTTCCACCCGGATCGGCAGCCGGCCCTGGAGCTCGGGGACCATGTCCGACGGCTTGCTCAGGTGGAACGCGCCGGAGGCGATGAACAGGATGTGGTCGGTGCGCACCATGCCCAGCTTGGTGGACACGGTGGTGCCCTCGATCAGCGGCAGCAGGTCGCGCTGCACGCCCTCGCGGGAGACATCCGAGCCGCTCTTCTCGCTGCCCTTGGCGACCTTGTCGATCTCGTCGAGGAACACGATGCCGCTCTGCTCGACCCGCTCGATCGCCTTGACCTTGAGTTCCTCCTCGTTGACCAGGCGCGCGGCCTCCTCGTCCACCAGCAGACGCCGGGCATCGGCGATCTTCAGGCGCCGCTGCTGGCTCTTCTGGCCACCCATGTTCTGGAACATCGACTGCAGCTGGCTGGCCATCTCTTCCATGCCGGGCGGTGTCATCAGTTCGACGTTCTGCCCCTGCTGCTGGAGCTCGATGTCGATCTCGCGCTCGTCCAGGCTGCCCTCGCGCAGGCGCTTGCGCAGCTTCTGCCGGGTCTCGTTGTTGGCTGCGTCGTCGCCGGACTCGGTGAAACCAGCGTTGCGCGGCCGCGGCAGCAGGGCATCGAGGATGCGCTCCTCGGCGGCGTCCTCGGCCTGGCCGCGGTGCTGCTGCATCTCTTCCTCGCGCAGCTGCTTGATCGCGTTTTCGGCCAGGTCCCGGATGATCGACTCCACATCGCGCCCGACATAGCCGACTTCGGTGAACTTGGTCGCCTCGACCTTGATGAACGGGGCCTTGGCCAGCTTCGCCAGGCGGCGGGCGATCTCGGTCTTGCCGACGCCGGTGGGGCCGATCATCAGGATGTTCTTGGGCGTGACCTCGGGCTGCAGGGCCTCGGGCAGCTGTCGCCGGCGCCAGCGGTTGCGCAGGGCGACGGCCACGGAACGCTTGGCCCCGTCCTGGCCAATGATGTAGCGATCCAGTTCCTGGACGATTTCGCGGGGGGTCATGTCGCTCATGGCTTGCGGTCCTGAAGGGTCGCGGCCGGGGAGCCTTGCGGGCGACGCCGGGGCGTCACTCGGCGTCGAGGCTCTCCAGCGTGATGTTGTGATTGGTGTAGACGCAGATGTCGGCGGCGGTATGGAGGCTCTTCTCCACCACGTCGCGCGCCGGCAGGTCGGTGTTCTGCAGCAGGGCCTGGGCCGAGGCCTGGGCGTAGGGGCCGCCGGAGCCGATCGCGATCAGCGCGTTCTCGGGCTCGATCACGTCGCCATTGCCCGAGATCACGAACGAGTTCTCGCGATCGGACACCGCCAGCAGCGCCTCCAGCTTGCGCAGCGCGCGGTCGGTGCGCCAGTCCTTGGCCAGCTCGACCGCGGCCCGGGTGATGTTGCCGGAGTGCTTCTCCAGCATGCCCTCGAAGCGCTCGAACAGGGTGAAGGCGTCGGCCGTGCCGCCGGCGAAACCGGCGAGGATGCGGTCGTGATAGACGCGGCGCACCTTGCGCGCGTTGCCCTTCATCACGGTGTTGCCCAGCGATACCTGGCCGTCGCCGCCCAGGGTCACGGCGCCATTGCGGCGCACACAGACGATGGTGGTGCCACGAAACTGCTCCACGGTGGTCTCCTGCAATCGGTGGTCGGATCCGGACCGGGATTGTACGCGGTTGCGCCCGCCTACGAACCCGTCTCGTCGGCCGGATCGTGACGCCGCGCGCGGGGATGGGCGGCATCGTAGACCTCGGCCAGGTGCTGATAGTCCAGATGGGTGTAGATCTGGGTAGTCGACAGATCGGCATGCCCCAGCAGTTCCTGCACCGCGCGCAGGTCGCCGCTGGATTCCAGCAGGTGGCTGGCGAAGGCGTGGCGCAGGCGATGCGGGTGCAGATGCACGTCGAGCCCGCCCCGGCGCCCGGCCTCGGCGACCTGCCGCTGGACCGAGCGGTTGCTGATGCGCTGCCCGCGTCGGGTCACGAACAGCGCGGGCTCGTCGACATCCGCCCACTGGCCGCGCACCGCCAGCCAGTCGCGCAGGGCGGCCAGCGCCATGCGTCCGGCGGGCACCCGGCGCTCGCGCCGGCCCTTGCCGAGTACACGCACCATGCCGGCCTCCCGGTCCACGTCCGGCAGATCCAGCCCGGTCAGTTCCGCCAGCCGCAGTCCGGAGCCGTACAGCAGCTCCAGCATCGCGCGGTCGCGGCGCGCCAGGGGCGAATCGGGATCGTCCGCGTCCAGAGCGGAGGCGGCGGGCGGGGCATCCAGCGCCTGCTGCGCCTGATCGACGTCCAGCCCGCGGGGCAGCGGACGGTCGGTCTTCGGACCGCGCAGCCCGGCGGCGGGGTTGGCGGCGCGCTCGCCACGCTCCACCTGAAAATCGAGGAAACCGCGCACTGCGGCGAGGAACCGGCGGACCGAGCGCGGATGGCGCCCGCCCCGGGCCAGCCCGGCCACGATGCGGCGCAGCGCGGCGGCATCCAGCTCCGTCCAGGGCGCGTCCCAGGCCCGGCGCAGTTCGCGCAGGTCGCGACGGTACGCAGCTACGGTGTGCGACGAAAGCCCGCGCACATCACGCAGATGCGCGAGATAGGCCTCGATGGCGGGGTCGGGTTGCGGCTCGGACTCAGGCGGCCTGTTTGCGGTCGGCATGACAGCGGATGGACTCGGCCAGCAGCTCGCCGATATGGGTGACGAAGTAGGTCCCCATGTCCGGCTGGAAACGATCCGGCGAGGCGCTGGCCAGACCCAGCACGCCCACACGTTCGTCGTCCGCCAGCAGCGGCATCAGGATCGCCGAACCCACCGTGTCGTCCGCATCGTCGAACAGCACCTTCAGCATGTCCGGGGGCACGCGGCCGCACTGTGCCCGGCCGCGGGCGAACAGTGGTTCCAGCACGGCCAGCTGGGCGGTATCCAGGGCGTGCAGGTCCTGCACCTCGCGCTCCGCCAGACGGATGCTCACCCGCTCGGCGCCCAGTTCATCGCGCAGGGCGTCCTGCGTCAGCGCCAGCACCGCATCCAGGTTCTCCGCACGCATCAGGGTTCGGGCCAGATCGTGCAGCTGGCGGCCGACCCGTTCATTGTCGCGGGCACGCTCCACCAGCTCGTGCATGCGCTGCTCCAGCTGGCGGTTCTGCTCGCGCAGGCGCTTGAGCTGGCGTTCGACCAGGGACTCGGCTCCACCGGCCGGATGCGGGATGCGCAGCACGTCCAGCAGGGCCTGGTGGTCGAGGAAGAAATCCGGGTGCTCGCGCAGCCAGGCCTCGACCTCGGCCGCCGAGAGTTCGGCGCCATCCCCCGCCGGGGAGGCACTGGAGGGGTCTGTACTCATAGATCGATCCTGCCGTTGAATACCGTGGTTGCGGGGCCGGTCAGCCGCACCGGCGACTCCGGGCTGCCGTCCCAGCTTAGCACAAGGGTCCCGCCCGGCAGCGAGACCCGCACGCAGTCATCGACCCGGCCCTGCAGACGGGCCACCACCATCGCCGCGGCGGCGCCGGAGCCGCAGGCCAGGGTCTCGCCGGCGCCGCGTTCGTATACCCGCAGGTCCAGGTGCCCGCGATCACGTACCGCGGCGAAACCGGCGTTCACGCGGCGCGGGAAGCGGGGATGCGCCTCGATCGCGGGCCCCAGGGTCGCCACCGGTGCCTGCCCCACGTCGTCGACAAAGGTCACGGCATGCGGGTTGCCCATGGACACCGCGCCGATCTTCAGGAAGGTGTCGCCGACCTCGAGGGGGTACTCCGGTGCCTGGAAGTCGGCCTCGAACGGGATGCGCGCCGGTTCCAGCACCGGGCAGCCCATGTCGACGGTGACCTGTTCGTCCGCCTCCACCCGCAGCACCAGCGGACCACCCAGGGTCTCCACCGGGATCTCGCGGGCGTCGGTCAGGCCCTGTTCGCGTACGAAGCGGGCGAAGCAGCGCGCGCCATTGCCGCACTGCTCCACCTCGCCGCCGTCGGCGTTGAAGATGCGGTAGCGAAACAGCGCGCTCGCGGGATCGGCGGGCGGCTCCACCAGCAGGATCTGGTCGCAGCCCACGCCGAAATGGCGATCGGCCAGCAGGCGCAGCTGCTCGGTGCTCAGCGCGACCGCCTGGCGCACGCCGTCGAACACCACGAAGTCGTTGCCCAGGCCGTGCATCTTGGTAAAGGCGAGCGCACTCATCCCCGGCGCTCCGGCAACCGCCCGTGGATGACCATGTGGCGGTCGCTGGTGACCCGCACGCGGAAGCCGTCGAGGCCGGCCGCGGCCAGCTGGTCCTGGACCTCCTCGGGGGTAAACGCCGCATGCAGCGAGTGCTCGAAGTCGCGCCGCAGGACTTCCGGGGCGTCGGCCGCGTGCTCCGCCACCAGGCGTTTCACTTCGGCCTCCGAATCGGGACGACGCAGATCCATCACGAACACCCGCGCCCCGGGGGCGCCGTCACGACGGATCACCTGCCACAGCACTCCCGGATCATGCAGGTGATGCAGCAGCGAGTTGCAGATGATGGTGGCGTAGGGCGCGCGCGGGCCCCGCGCATCGGGCAGGCAACCCTCGGCCAGATGCACGCGATCGGCGGCCGGATGCCCCGCACACAGCGCAGCCCCGGCCGCCAGCATCGCGGGAGCCCCGTCCAGCCCGTCGACCTCGCACTCGGGATGGCGCGCAGCGAAGCGCAGGCTGACATCCCCCGGGCCACAGCCCGGATCCAGCACCGGGCCGCGCACCGGCTCCGGGAACACCTCGGCGAAGGCATCGACAAAGCCCTCGTGGGGCTGCGCGAAATCCGCCTCGGCATAGGCCCGGGCCTGGCCGGATTCCAGCATCAGCTCGGGCTCGGGCCGTCGCGGGATCACGGATCGACCCTCCCGGGCGGATCTTCCTCGTCGGGATCGCGCGGCAGCATGCTCTCGCGCATCATCAGATGATCGGCCTGCTCGCGGCGGTTGACGATCTGATAGTGGTCACCGTCCACCATGACCTCGGGCGGGCGCGGGCGGCTGTTGTAGTTGCCCGCCATCACATAGCCGTAGGCCCCGGCGGAGCGCACCGCCAGCACGTCGTCGGGGGCCAGCGCGAGATCGCGTTCGCGCCCGAGGAAATCCCCGGTCTCGCATACGGGTCCGACCACGTCGTAACTGCGGGTCTCGGTGTCGTCGCGCGGCACGATCAGATCGATCGCCTGCCACGCGCCGTACAGCGCCGGGCGCAACAGGTCGTTCATCGCGCCGTCAACGATCGCGAAATCGCGGTGTTCCGAGTGCTTGAGGTATTCCACCCGGGTCAGGAACACCCCGGCGTTGGCGGCGATCGCCCGGCCCGGCTCCAGCAGCACCTTCAGCGGCCGCTCGCCCAGGGTCTCGCGCAGGGCGGCCGCCCAGACGTCCGGCTCCGGCGGGGTCTCGTCGCGGTAGCGCACGCCCAGCCCGCCGCCGACATCGATGTGCGACAGCTCGATGCCGTCTTCCGCCAGCCGGTCCACCAGCGCCAGCACCCGTTCCAGCGCGTCGACGAACGGCTCGGTGCTGGTCAGCTGGGAGCCGATGTGGAAATCCACGCCGATCGCGTCCAGGTGCCCGGAAGCCTGGATGCGGCGATACAGCGCCGGCGCGTCCTCGATCGCCACGCCGAACTTGTTGTCGCGCAGGCCGGTGGCAATGTAGGGATGGGTCTCGGCGTCGACGTCCGGGTTCACCCGCAACGACACCGGGGCGACCTCCCCGCGCTCGGCGGCGACCGCTTCCAGGCGTTCCAGCTCGCCCTCCGATTCGAGGTTGAAACAGTGGATGCCCACGTCCAGCGCGCGCTGCATCTCCGCCGCGGTCTTGCCGACCCCGGAGAACACCACCCGCGCGGGGTCGCCGCCGGCACGCAGCACCCGCTCCAGTTCGCCGCCGGAGACGATGTCGAACCCCGAGCCCATGCGCGCCAGCACGTTCAGAACCGCCAGACTGGAGTTGGCCTTGACCGCGAAGCAGACCTGATGCGGCATCCCGATCAGGGCCTCGGCGAACGCACGGTAATGGCGCTCCAGGGTGGCGCGGGAGTAGACGTAGGCGGGGGTCCCCACCCGGCGGGCCAGGGCGTCGAGGTCCACGCTCTCGCAATGCAGCGTGCCCCCGCGGTAATCGAAATAGTCCATCTAGCGGGATTCCTCCTGCTCGTCCTCGGGGAGGTAGAGATCGCCCTTCTGCCCGCAGCTGGCCAGCATCTGCGCGCCTCCGAGGACGACAACCACGATCAGCAGCAACAGGTGGGCCTTGCAGAAGGGCATGGGTGCGGTATCCGGAAATGATTGCATCGGGAGGGCATAGTGTGCCATTGATACGGGGCTGGCTTCACTCGGATCAGGGGCGATGCGGCCCGGAGCCGCTCGATAACGGATCCGTTCATGAAGCGTTCAGCCACATTCTGGGACTCTGGAGTTGCAGGATCAGCAAAGGGCCCGACACCAAAGGGGGCTGATCCGGGGACGGGGAATAGAACCGAACGGTACCCCGTCACAACGCACAGGCGCCTGCATCCACATGGATCGCTCGCGCCCCGGGAATGTCCGGATTTGATCCAAAAAGATGAGAGGAGATCTCCATGATTAGCACCAAGCGTCGTGTCTTCCTGAAAGGCACTCTCGCCGCCGGTACCGTGGGCGCCGCCGTGGGCGCCGGTCTGCTGGCCCCGAGCAAGCTGCTCGCCGCCTGGTCCGCCGACATGTTCGAGACGGAGGGCATGTCCGAGGCGATGAACGCCGTCGCCGGCACCACCGACATGCAGCAGTCCGACGACATCGACCTGAGCGCCCCGGAAATCGCCGAGAACGGCGCCGTGGTCCCGGTCTCGGTCGAGGCCCATATGGACAACGTCGAGGAGATCGCGATCTTCGCCGAAGCCAACGACCGTTCCCTCACCGGCCGTTATGTCTTCGCCTCCGGCGCGAAGCCGAAGGCGTCCATGCGCATCCGCCTGGGTGACACCTCGGACGTGATCGCCGCCGTCAAGGCCGACGGCAACTGGTACATGACGTCGCGCAACGTCGAAGTGACGGTGGGTGGCTGCGGCGGCTAAGCCGGCACCCTCACCGATCCGATCAACAGTCTGGAGGTAAAGAACTATGTCCATCCGTATTCGCGCCCAGGAACAGGACGGAATGATCAACGTCCGCGCCCTGCTGAGCCACCCGATGCACACCGGGGATCAGACCGATGATGCCGGCGAGATCATCCCCGAGCATTTCATTCAGACCGTCGAAGCCAAGCGCAACGGCGAAACCATGGTCACCGCACACTGGAACGTGACCATCTCGCAGAACCCCTTCCTCGAGCTGGAATTCGAAGGTTCGTCCGGCGACACCGTCGAGATCAGCTGGGAAGACAACCAGGGCGAAACCGCTTCCGAGTCGGTTTCCGTCCGGTAAATCCATCTCCCTTGATGGATGCGGAAAGGCCGGGGTTCGCCCCGGCCTTTTTTATGGGTACCCGTATCCGGCGCGCCGATGGGTGGAAAGACGTCGCGCTGCATGTCCCGGGCCGCGAGTACGGCATACCGGCCGGGCGCCAGCCTTGCTACACTGGAGCTTTATGCGTCGAAGCCAGCCAAGATGAACCAGCGTACCGCCTCCGTCCGCCGCGACACCCTCGAGACCCGGATCTCCGTCGAACTGAACCTCGACGGCACCGGCCAGTGCCACACCGAGACCGGCATCCCGTTCCTCGACCACATGCTCGACCAGATCGCGCGTCACGGGATGGTCGATCTGGACGTGCGCGCCGAAGGCGACCTGCACATCGACGACCACCACACGGTGGAAGACATCGGCATCACCCTGGGCCAGGCACTGGCGCAGGCGATCGGCGACAAGAAGGGCATCCGCCGCTATGGCCATGCCTATGTTCCGCTGGACGAGGCCCTGTCACGGGTGGTGATCGACTTCTCCGGCCGCCCGGGCCTGGAGATGCACGCCGATTTCCGCCGTTCGCACATCGGCCAGTTCGATGTCGACCTGTTCCACGAATTCTTCCAGGGCCTGGTCAACCATGCGTGGATCACCCTGCACGTGGACTGCCTGCGCGGGGACAATGCCCATCACGTGGCGGAGACCATCTTCAAGGCCTTCGGCCGCGCGCTGCGCGAGGCCGCGGAGGAAGACCCCCGCGGCGCCGGCATTACGCCCTCCACCAAGGGCAGCCTGTAAGGCCCGCCGTAACAGGGAAGCCACATGGAAACCGTCGCCGTCATCGACTACGGCATGGGCAACCTCCACTCGGTGGGGCGTGCCCTGACGCACGAGGCCGCACCCGGCCAGCGCATCCTGCGTACCGACGACCCGGAGATCCTGCGCGAGGCCGACCGGCTGGTGTTTCCCGGCCAGGGGGCGGCCGGCGACGCGATGCAGGCCCTCGCCCGGCGCGGTCTCAACCGCCTGCTGCCGGAACTGGCCGGTTCGCGCCCGTTCCTCGGACTCTGCCTGGGGCAGCAGATCCTGATGGAGCACTCGGACGAAAGCGGCGGCGTCGACCTGCTGGGGGTGATCCCCGGCGGGGTTGCCCGCTTTCCGGAACGCAGCGATGCGCAGGGGCGTCGCCTGAAGGTGCCGCACATGGGCTGGAACCGCGTGCAGCCCACCGGCGAGCACCCGCTGTGGCACGGCCTGCCGGAGACGCCGTGGTTCTATTTCGTGCACAGCTTCCGGGTGCAGCCGCGCGACGCGGCCAGCGTGGCTGCGCACACGGATTATGGCGAAACCTTCGCCTCGGCCCTCGCCCGCGGCTCGCTGTTCACTATGCAGTGTCACCCGGAAAAGAGCGCGGCCTGCGGCCTGCGCCTGCTGAACAACTTTCTGCGCTGGGACGGCGACGCCCCGGACGCCCCGTGAACGCCGCAACAGGAGGCGGAGAGAGATGCTGGTCATTCCCGCGATCGACCTGAAGGAAGGCAAGTGCGTGCGCCTGCGCCAGGGGCGCATGGAGGACTCGACGGTATTCGGCGAAGAGCCGGTGGAAATGGCCCGACGCTGGGTCGAGGCCGGGGCCGAACGCCTGCACATCGTGGACCTCGACGGGGCATTCGCGGGGCGGCCGCGCAATGCCGAGGCGATCCATGCAATCGTCGAGACCTTTCCCGACCTGACCATCCAGATCGGTGGCGGCATCCGCGACGATGACACCGTGCAGGCCTACCTCGATGCCGGCGTGCAGTACGTGATCATCGGCACACGGGCGGTCAGCGCGCCGCATTTCGTCAACGACCTGTGCCTGGAATTCCCGGGTCACATCATCGTCGGCCTGGACGCCCGCGACGGCAAGATCGCGGTGGACGGCTGGTCCAAGCTCTCGCGTCACGACGTGATCGACCTCGCCCAGCACTTCGAGTCCGACGGCGTCGCCGCGATCATCTACACCGACATCGCGCGCGACGGGATGATGGAAGGCCCCAACGTGGAGGCCACCGCGAAGCTCGCGGAGAACGTGCGCGTACCGGTGATCGCCTCCGGCGGCGTCAGCTCGCTGGACGACATCCGCAGCCTCGCCCGCGGGGCCGACGCCGGTATCGACGGCGTGATCGTCGGCCGCGCCCTGTACGAGGACGCCTTCACCCTGGAGCAGGCGCGCGCGGCCGCCCGGGGCGAGGACACCTGAGATGCTGGCACGCCGCATCATCCCCTGCCTGGACGTGGACGCCGGCCGCGTGGTGAAGGGCGTGAACTTCGTCGGCATCCGCGACGCCGGTGACCCGGTGGAGATCGCCCGGCGCTACGACGCCCAGGGTGCCGACGAGCTGACGTTCCTCGACATCACCGCCTCCTCCGACGACCGCAGCACCATCCTGCACGTGGTCGAAGAAGTCGCCTCGCAGGTCTTCATCCCGCTGACGGTGGGCGGCGGCGTGCGCGCGGTGGACGACATCCGCCGTCTGCTGAACGCCGGGGCGGACAAGGTGTCCATCAACACTGCGGCGGTTCACCGACCCGAACTGGTGCGCGAAGCCGCCGACTGGGTCGGCTCGCAGTGCATCGTGGTGGCCATCGACGCGCGCCGCACCAGCGCCGAAGGCGAGCCCGCACGCTGGGAGATCTTCACCCACGGCGGGCGCCGCGAGACCGGCCTGGATGCCATCGAATGGGCGCGCCACATGGCCGAGCTGGGCGCCGGCGAGATCCTGCTGACCAGCATGGACCGCGACGGCACCCGCAGCGGCTTCGACCTGGAACTGACCCGGGCGGTGAGCGACGCAGTGAACATCCCGGTGATCGCCTCGGGCGGCGTGGGCAGCCTGGAACATCTGGTCGAGGGCGTGACCACCGGGCACGCGGATGCCGTGCTGGCGGCCAGCATCTTCCACTTCGGCGAGCACACGGTCGGCGAGGCCAAGGCCGCGATGGAAGCCGCGGGGGTGCCCGTGCGTCCCCTGCAGGAGGTGACGGCTTGAACGACCCCTCCGCAAACCCGCGCGAGCACCTGCTGGCCGCGCTGGCCGAAGTCATCGACGAGCGACGCTCCGCGGACCCCGAACGCTCCTACGTCGCGAAGCTGCAGGCGCGCGGCCTGGATGCCATGCTCAAGAAGTTGGGTGAAGAAGCCACCGAAGCGGTGCTGGCGGCCAAGGACGACGACGCCGATGCGCTGGTGTCGGAAATGGCCGACCTGTGGTTTCATACCCTCATCGTCCTGCGGGCGCGCGACCGGCACCCCGACGACGTCCTCGACGAACTGGCCCGGCGTTTCGGCCTGTCCGGCGTGGACGAAAAGGCCGGCCGCGAAGTCGCAGGACAGCGTTCGGACAAATAGGCAGCCTGGTTGATTCGGGAACCCTCCCCGGTCAGGCTGTCCGGCAAGGAACTTATTTCGGAGACACTCCATGGGTATTGGTGGTATCAGCATCTGGCAGCTCCTGATCATCCTTCTGATCGTGGTCCTGCTGTTCGGCACGAAGAAACTGCGCAACATGGGCGGTGACGTCGGCTCCGCGCTGAAGAACTTCCGGCAGGCGGTCAAGGACCCCGACGGCGAGAACCAGAAGAAGGAAGAAGGCGAGGAAGGCGCGGAAGGCGAAAAGCCGGGCGTCGAGAACCAGAGCGAAGACGACGAAGGTCGCGTGGTCGACGCCGAGGTGAAAAAGCGCAGCGAGAAGTCCGGCGACAACGACTCGTCGGACAAGAACGCCTGATCCGGTTCCGGTCCGCAACGACCGGCCGGCAGCGGCGCTAGTCCATGTTCGACATCGGCTTCTGGGAAATCCTGATCATCGTCGTGGTGGCGCTCCTGGTCGTGGGACCGGAGCGCCTGCCCGGCCTTGCGCGCGAGATTGGCCGGTTCGTCGGCAAGACCCGGCGCTTTGTCCAGAGCGTGCGCTCGGACGTGGAGCGCGAGTTCCAGACCGAGGAACTGCGCGAGATGGTCAAGAGCCAGGACCGCGAGATCCGCGAGCTCAAGCACATGGTCGAGGACACCGAGACCAGCCTGCGTGAGGATCTGGAGCAGACCGAACGCGAGATCAACCGCGAGCTGCGCGACACCGACGACACCCCGGCGGATGCGGATTCGGATGCCGGCGAGTCGGCCGACGGGGACACGCAACCGGCGAAGCCGGCACGTCCCGCGGTTCGCGAACGTCGCACCCCTCCGGAACCGGCCGGTCGCGAAACCGACACCTCCCGCGCCGATTCGGTAGAGGATGCCGGCACGCAGGACAGCGAGGCGGGATCCGCGCCTGAGGAACCGGCCTGGGACGCTGACGGCGGTGACCTCGAGCGGGTACCCGTCAGCCACAACATGGGCCCGGACCTGGCCACCGAAGATCCCGCACTGGCGGCCGAACGCGAACAGCGCAGCACGCGGGAAGAAAGGCCCCGGCGGCGCACCGCCGGGCGCCGGCCGCAGCGCCCCGCCGGGCAGGCGCCGGAATCCCCGGAAGCACAGGGCGGCGACGGGCCGCAGGAAACCGACACCGACCACTCACCCCGCACGCCTGACGAACGCCCATGAGCAAGACCAGCCCGGGGGTCGAACCCACGGAAGAGGCCACCGAGACCCTGCTCTCCCACCTGATCGAGCTGCGTGACCGGGTCCTGCGGATGTTCATCGCCGTGCTGGTGGTGTTCCTGATCCTGTTCCCGTTCGCCAACCAGCTCTATACCTTCCTGGCCGATCCGCTGATGGCGCATCTGCCGGAAGGCACCAGCATGATCGCGATCGAGGTGGCCGCGCCGTTTCTGATCCCGTTCAAGCTGACCCTGCTGCTCGCGGTGGCGATCAGTATCCCGTACCTGCTCTATCAGCTCTGGGCGTTCATCGCGCCGGGGCTTTATCAGCACGAGAAGAGCCTGGCCGGGCCGCTGGTCGCGTCATCCACCATCCTGTTCTACCTCGGGATGGCGTTCGCCTATTTCGTGGTCTTTCCGCTGATCTTCGCGTTCTTCACCGCGGCCGCGCCGGAAGGCGTGGACGTAATGACGGACATCTCGCGCTACCTGGATTTCGTCATCCTGCTGTTCATCGCCTTCGGTATCGCCTTCGAGATGCCTGTGGCCACCATCCTCCTGGTGACCATGGGGGCCACCACCACCGAGAAGCTGGCCGCCAAGCGCCCGTACGTGATCGTCGGGGTGTTCCTGGTGGGCATGGTCCTGACCCCGCCGGACATCATTTCGCAGACCCTGCTGGCCCTGCCGATGTGGTTGCTGTTCGAGGTCGGCCTGATCCTTGCGCGCATCATGGAGCGGCGCAAGGCCGAACAGAAGGCCGCCCCCGATGACGACCCGGACGGGCCCGATGACCCCGAGGGCGGACCGGGCGGCGGCCCGGGCGCGGGCCCGCAGAGCGGACCGGAGTCCGGCCCCGCACCGCGCTCCGGCACCGGCACCACCCGGCCCGAACCCGCGGGCAGGGCCCGGAGCGACACCTCCGGCGAGACGCGTCCGTCCCCCGCGGCCCGTACCGGCTACACCCCGCTGTCCGAGGCGGAGATGGATGCCGAACTCGATCGCATCGAGGCCGAAGACGCGCGACGCGGCAACGCATCCGCGGGCAACCGCACGGATGGGCCGGACGATGCGGCGGACGACACGCCGGACGAATCGGGGGATCGCCCCGAGCGTGATCCCCGCTGATTCGCGAGCGGCCCGGACCTCCCAACCGCGTGCGGAGCTGGTAAAATTCGGCACTCACTGAATATTCGTCCCACCCACGCACCCAGGTACCGATACCGCGATGGCTGATCCGCGCACCACCCCTCGCCGCCCCGTCCTCCTCATCGTCATGGACGGGGTGGGCGTGAACCCCAGCAAGATCAACAACGCCTACGCCGAGGCGGACACCCCCAACCTCGACCGCTATCTGTCGACCCGCACGCACACCACCCTGGATGCCTGCGGCCGGGCGGTCGGCCTGCCGGACGGGCAGATGGGCAACTCCGAGGTCGGCCACCTGACGCTGGGCGCGGGCACGGTCGTCAATCAGGACCTGGTGCGCATCGACGACGCCATCTCCGAAGGCAGCTTCTTCGAGAACGATGCCCTGGTCAGTGCGGCGCGGGCGGCGGCCTCCAAGGATCAGCCGCTGCACCTGATCGGCCTGGTGTCCGACGGCGGCGTGCATTCGCATATCCGGCACCTGGTGGCCCTGATCGGCATCTGCCGCCAGGAAGGCGCCCGGCCGATCGTGCACATGATCACCGACGGCCGGGATACCGCGCCGCGCTCGGCGCTGAACTATCTCGAGACCCTGGAGCCGGAACTGGAACAGGCCGGCGGGTTCATCGCCACGGTCTGCGGACGCTACTACGCCATGGACCGTGACAAGCGCTGGAACCGTACGGAGAAGGCCTTCCGCGCGATGGCCTACGCCGAAGGCGAACCGGTGGGCAGCGCGCGCGAGGCGATCGAGGGTGCGTGGGCCGCGGGCGAGGATGACGAATTCATCAAGCCCCGCATCATCAATGGCGGGGCACCGATGGGCACCGAGGCGGAATGCGTGCTGTTCAACTTCCGCAACGACCGCCCGCGCCAGCTCACCGCTGCCCTGGGCATGGATGATTTCGACGGGTTCGATCGCGGGGATTTCCACCCGGTCTCCGAGACCTGCCTGACCGAATACGACCCGCGCTTTCTGTCGCCGATCGCGTTTCCCCCGGAACGCCCGTCCACCACCCTGGGTTCCACCATCGCCTCCGCCGGGATCCCGCAGTTCCACTGCGCGGAGACCGAGAAATACGCCCACGTCACGTTCTTCTTCAACGGCGGCAAGGAAGAATCCTACGCGGGCGAGAAGCGGGTGATGGTGCCCTCGCCCGCGGTGGACACCTATGACGAGCAGCCGGAGATGAGCGCGCGCGAGGTCGCCGACGAGACCATCAAGGCGATGGAAAGCGGGCGTTACGGCTTCATCCTGGTGAATTTCGCCAATGGTGACATGGTGGGCCACACCGCCCGCCGCGAGGCACTGATCGAGGCGGTCCACACCCTCGACCGCGAGGTCGGGCGGGTGCTGGATGCGGCCGAGGCCCAGGAGTATTCGGTGATCGTCACCGCCGACCACGGCAACTGCGACGAATACGTCGACCCGGTCACCGGGGCACCGCACACCCAGCACACCATCTACCCGGTGATGTGCATGATCCTCGACAGCCAGCGCTGGCGTCTGCGTACAGGCGGCGGACTCGCCGACGTCGCCCCCACGGTGCTGGAACTGATGGGCGTGCCCAAGCCGAGCGCGATGGGCGGACGCAGCCTGCTGCTGGAAGAGGTCCCCGACTCCGCCTGAAGCAGGCAGCGCCTCCCCTCAGGACGAACAGCTGAGCTGGATCCCGCTGGCCCAGGCCGGCGGCAGCCCGGCGAGGTCCTCGTCCTCCGGCTGTTCGTCGAACGGCCGGCTCAGCACGCGCTGCAACCGCTCCAGCTCCGAAAAGTCGCCGGCCTCGGCCCGCTCGATCGCCGCCTGGGCCAGATGGTTGCGCAGGATGTACTTCGGGTTGACCGCCCGCATCGCCGCATGGCGTTCCGTGGTCGGGCGCGTCTCGTGGCCCAGACGGGCACGCCAGCGATCCTCCCAGGCCTCCCAGGCACGCGGGTCTTCCAGTTCTTCGATGAATCCCTGACGCGTCTCTCCGTCTTCCAGTTCCGGCAACTGACGGAAGAACCGGGTGTAGTCGACGCCTTCGCCCGCCATCCGGGCGAGCAGATCCTGGATCAGGGCCTCGTCCTCGTCACGTTCGAGCTGCAGGCCCAGCTTGGCGCGCATGCGCCGCAACCAGGCCGCGCGGAACTGCTCCTGGTACGCCTCGAGGACGGGCTTCGCCTGCTCCACCGCGGTGTCGATGTCGGGGGCGCGGAACTGCCCCACCAGGGTCTCCGCGAGACGGATCAGGTTCCACTGAGCCACGCCCGGCTGGCGGCCGAAGGCATAACGCCCCCCCTGGTCGGTGTGGTTGCAGATGTAATCGGGGTCGTAGGCGTCCATGAACGCAAACGGGCCGTAGTCGATGGTGAGCCCGGTCAGGCTCATGTTGTCGGTGTTCATCACCCCGTGGCTGAAGCCCACTGCCTGCCAGTCGGCCATCAGCTCGGCGGTGCGGGCGGTCACGGTCTCCAGCATCGCGCGCACCGGGTCCTCGGCCTCGCGGTGCTCGGGGAAGTCATGGTCCAGCGCGTAGTCGATCAGCTGGCGCAGCCGCTCCGGATAGCCGGCATAATGGAAGTATTCGAAATGCCCGAAACGCAGGAAACTGGGGGCCGCGCGCAACACCACCGCGCCACTCTCGATGCGCTCGCGGAACACCCGCAGCGAGGACCCGTAGAGGGCCACCGCCCGCGTGGTGGGGATGCCCAGCGCCGCCATGTGCTCGGAAACCAGGTATTCGCGGATCGACGAGCGCAGCACCGCGCGCCCGTCGGCATGACGCGAGAAAGCCGTCGGCCCGGAGCCCTTGCTCTGCAGTTCCCAGTGCTCGCCGGCGGGCGTCCGCACCTCGCCCAGCAACTTGGCCCGGCCATCGCCCAGCTGCGGCACGTAGACCCCGAACTGGTGACCCGCATACACGCTGGCGACCTGCGGCGTGCCCGCCACCGGCTCGCCGCGGGTGATCATGCCGAGCCACGGCTCGGCGGCGAGATCCTCGGGCGTCAGACCCAGATGCTCGCGCATCGCCGGGCTGCTGGCGAGCAGCCGGGCCCCGGGGAACGGGGCCGGCTCCGGGCGGTGATGGAAGGCATCCGGCAGCGCGGCGAAACGGTTGATCCATTCCAGCCCGGCGCCCGACGGCGGGGTCTCCGGAGGACGTTCGCGGTTCGGCTCGGCGGCGGACATGAGGCGGCACCTCGGCAGCGGGGACATTGCGGGTTATCATGCGCCACATGTCGAGGGTACGTCCCATGGGCCCACTCGGCCCGGGACTACCGCCCCCCGCAACCGAGGAGAACCGCCGTGTCCCAGGATGATGAAAACCGCAACCCCGAGACCGACAACGAGGATCCGGGTCGCCTGCGTACCCGTGAACGCCTGATGTGGCTGGGCCTGATGGCGTTCTTCGTCGTCATCCTGGCGATCTATATCGCGCGCGCCGAAGGCCTGGAGCACGACGTCACCGAGGCCAACCGCGAGCTGCTGGAGGCCCAGATGCAGCTGGCCGAATACACCCGCGAGGAGGTGCCGCGCCCGGTGGAGATCGGTCTGCGCAACGCCGACATCCAGCAGCTGCAGCGCCTGGGGATGACCAACCCGGAGCGCCGGCTGTCCGAGGATCTGGTCGAGAATCCGCAACTGGTTCCCGAGGTCCTGCGCGACGGTGACACCGCCGAGTTCCGCGAAGACGGGATCTACGTACTCAACGCGCGCTGGGTGCTCGCCCATTTCGAGAGCGGCGACCGCTTCGGCCAGCTGCTACTGGAATACGAGGTGGTGCACGGCAACGTGATGTGGGAGGTGGTCGACGGCTACGTCGAGGACTGATCCCCGGCCGCGGCCAGACGCGCGCGCGCGGCCGCGACCTGGCGCCGGACCTGTTCCGGCGCCGTCCCGCCGGTCACCCGGCGGGCGGCCACCGAACCCTCGGCGGTCAGCACATCGTGGACATCCTCGCCCACCGCGGCACTCAGCTGCTGCAGTTCCTCCAGTGACAACTGTGCCAGGTCCACACCCCGCTCCTGCGCCAGGCGCACCGCACGGCCCACCACCTCGTGGGCGTCGCGGAAGGCCACGCCCCGCTCCACCAGGTAGTCGGCGAGATCGGTGGCGGTGGCGAAACCGCGGGTAGTGGCCGCCAGGGTGTTCGCACGACGCACGGCGAGGTCGGGGACCATGTCGGCGAACGCCCGCAGGGAGCCCAGCAGGGTGTCCACGGTGTCGAACAGCGGCTCCTTGTCCTCCTGGTTGTCCTTGTTGTAGGCCAGCGGCTGGCTCTTCATCAGGGTCAGGAGACTGGTCAGATGGCCATACACCCGGCCGGTCTTGCCGCGCACCAGCTCCGGCACGTCCGGGTTCTTCTTCTGCGGCATGATGGAGGATCCGGTGCAGTAACGATCCGGCAGCTCGATGAAGTCGAACTGGGCGCTGGTCCACAGCACCAGCTCCTCGGCCTGACGCGACAGATGCATCATCAGGGTCGAGGCCGCTGCGCTGAATTCGATCGCGAAATCGCGATCCGACACCGCATCCAGCGAGTTGCGCGTGACCCCGTCGAATCCGAGCTGTTCCGCCACGTATTCACGGTCCAGGGGGTACGGCGTACCCGCCAGGGCAGCGGCGCCCAGCGGCAGGACGTTCACCCGGCGCCGGCAGTCGCGCAGCCGTTCGGCATCGCGCTCGAGCATCTCGTACCACGCCAGCATGTGGTGGCCGAAGGTCACCGGCTGGGCCGTCTGCAGATGGGTGAACCCGGGCATGATGGTGTCGGCCTCGCGCTCGGCCAGATCCACCAGACCGCTCTGGTAGGAACGAATCAGTTCGAGGATCTCGTCGATCGCGGCGCGCAGCCACAGGCGGATGTCGGTGGCGATCTGGTCGTTGCGCGAGCGGCCGGTGTGCAGCTTCTTGCCGACATCGCCGATGCGCTCGATCAGGCGCGCCTCGATGTTCATGTGGACATCCTCGCGGCCCACCTGCCAGTCGAACTCGCCGGCGGCGATCTCCTCGCGGATGGCGTCCAGCCCGTCGACGATCCGGCGCGCCTCGTCCTCGCTCAGGACCCCCACCCTGGCCAGCATGTGTGTGTGGGCCTGCGAGCCCCGAATGTCCTCGCGGTAGAGGCGGCGGTCGAAGTCCACCGAGGCGGTGAATCGCTCCACGAAGGCATCGGTGGGCTCGGAGAAGCGGCCACCCCAGAGCTTGGCTTCGGCGGCCGGCTTGTCCTGCGGGGAATCCTGCGTCATGGTGCACTCTGAACGGGGTTTTGAACGACAGGGAAGTATACAGGGAGAGCGACTGCCATGCGCCCGGAACCGGGTTCGTCCAGCGGGAACACGCCGGCGCTCGAGGCCCGCGCGGAACGCGTCTCGCCACTGCCGGATTTCTGTGGCGCGGAGACCCTGCTGCGGGTGCTCATGCTGGCGGTGCTGCTGGCGCTGGCGATCACCCTGCTGCGACCGGGGACCGGCGACTGGGCGGGCACCCTGGCGCTGTATGCCCTGTTCATCTTCTGGGTCGCGCTTACCAGTCTGCTGATCCTGTGTCTGCTGCAGCGTCTGCTGCGGCGTGGCCCGCTGACCCTGCAGATCGTGCTGCCGCCGCTGGTCCCCATCGTCAATACCGCGCTGGTGCAGCGCGCCGCCGAGTCGGTGCAGCTGGCAGATCCCGAGCTGCGTCTGCCGGTGCTGGGCATCGCGGTGATCCTGAGCCTGGTCGCGATGCACTACCTGTATCTGCAGGCGGCCTGGCAGCGCGAGACCCGGGCCGTGGCGCAGGCGCGGGAACAGGCCATGCGGGCACGCCTGCGGCCGCATTTCCTCTACAACAGCATGAACACGATCGCCGGGCTGTGCCGGACGGATCCCTCGCGCGCGGAGCAGGTCACCCTGGACCTCGCGGATCTGTTTCGTGCCGCGTTCAATGGCGCCGACCGCCATTCGCTCCGCGAGGAGCTGGCCGTGGTCGAGGGCTATCTGCGGGTGGAGCAGACACGCCTGGGCGGGCAGTTCCGGATCGACCGGGAGTGGCCCGAGCAGGACCCGGCGCTGGAACAGCAGATCCCGTCCCTGGTGCTGCTGCCGCTGGTGGAGAACGCGATCCAGCACGGGATCGCTCCGGCCCGCGGACAGGGCCATCTGGGAATCCGGATCCACCCGGAACGGGATACGCTGACCGTCGAGATCCGCAACAGCCTGCCGGAGGTAGCTGCTCCGGCCGGTACCGGAACCGCCAGCGACGCGGTCCGGCTACGCCTGCGCCACGCCTTCGGCGATCGCGCATCGCTTCAGGCGCAACGCGACGAAGACGAATTCCGGGTCCGGCTGCAGATACCCCGCACGCCGCAGGATCGACGAGGGAGACGCTGATCCATGGAATTGCTGATTGCGGATGACGAACCGGTCGCGCGCGAGCGGCTGCGCGACCTTGTGACCGAACTGGGCCACCGGGTGGTGGCGGAAGCCGCGGACGCCGGCCAGGTACGCACGGCTCTGCAGACCCACCGGCCGGGAGCGCTGCTGCTGGACATCGAGATGCCCGGCGAGCGCGGGATCGAGCTGGCGGGCGAACTCGCGCGGAGCCATCCCGAATTGGTCGTGATCCTGGTCACCGCACACGAGGCTTTCGGCCTGCAGGCCTTCGAAGCGGGGGTGCGCGACTACGTGCTCAAGCCCGTACGCCGGGAGCGACTGGAGCAGGCTCTGGAACGGGCCCGGCATGCAACGGACGGATCCGCGCAGCCGGACGAGCCGCCGGCCATACGCCTGCGCATCGGCCGACGCGAAGAGTCGGTGCAGCTGGATGCGATCGACTGTTTCGTCACCGAGGATGGCTGCGTAGTCGCACGCGGGCGGGACCTCGAGGGCTTCGTCGAGGCTCGGCTGCAGGATCTGGAGCAGGCCCTGGGGGACGAGGTGCTGCGCGTGCACCGCGGGGCCCTGGCGGTGGCCCGGAACGTGGCGGGCCTGGAGACCCGCAACGCCGGCGACCATCGTCTGCGGTTTCGTGACGGGCGCGATCCGGTACCGGTGAGCCGGCGGCAGCTGGCCCGAGTGCGCGAGTTTCTGCGGCGGCACACCCGGGTGTGATCCGGCCGGGCCTGATCCGCGCGGGTCCGGTCCGGCGGGACGTGGCGCGGGTCAGCTGCCCTCGCGTGCGGCGTTGATGCGCATGCGCACCTGACTGCGGTAGAGCTCCTCGTTGGGAATGCCCACCAGCGGGCGCCCGACCGGATTGCCCTCGGCGTCGAACGCCACCAGGGTGGGGGTCACGCGGGCCCCGTACCGATTCCCCAGCTCGGAGCCACGCATGGTATCGCCATCGAAATCACGGACTTCTTCGCCGTTCATCTCCACCATGAGGATATTGACGTCGGAATGGGCCTCGTCACGGCTCATCGGGCCCAGATGGGCCTCCTTCGCGAGCTCGCAGTAGGGGCAATTCTCGGCGGTGAACATCACCACGGTTGGCTTGCGCTCGCCGTTGTCCTTGAGCGCCTGCAGGTCGGTCACCCGTTCCAGCTCCGCCTGAGCCGGACCGGCGAACAGCATGGCCGCGGCCAGGCCGAAGGCCGCGAGAATCCGGTTGCGTGTCATCATGAACTTGTCCATCGGTTTTTCGGCTGCGGGTTGCGAGCCGTTATACTACGTCGTTTTTATGGACCCGGGACAAACCACCGGGTTCCCCGAACGGGACACTGCATGAAACCGCTACGCATCGCCACCCGCAAGAGTCCGCTGGCCATGTGGCAGGCCGAACACGTCGCCGAGCGTCTGCGCGCGGCACACCCGGACCGGCCGGTCGAACTGGTGGGCATGACCACTCAGGGCGACCGCGTACTCGACTCGCCGCTGGCGAAAATCGGCGGCAAGGGTCTGTTCGTGAAGGAGCTGGAGAACGCGCTGCTGGAAGATCGCGCGGATATCGCGGTGCATTCGGTCAAGGATGTCCCGATGGAGCTTCCGGACGGCCTGGCCCTGCCGGTCATCCTCGATCGCGAGGACCCGCTGGATGCGTTCGTGTCGAATCACTACGGGCACGTGGACGAGCTTCCGGAGGGCGCGCGGGTCGGCTCCTCCAGCCTGCGACGCCAGTGCCAGCTGCGTGCCCGCCGGCCCGATCTGGAGGTCCATGACCTGCGCGGCAACGTGAACACGCGGCTGGGCAAGCTGGATGCCGGCGAATACGACGCGATCCTGCTGGCCGCGGCGGGACTCAAGCGCCTCGGCTTCGATGCGCGCATTCGCAACTGCCTGGAACCCGAGGTCAGCCTGCCCGCCGTCGGTCAGGGGGCCATCGCGATCGAATGCCGCGACGGGGATGACGAGGTGGAAGGACGGATCGCCAGCCTGAATGATCCGGATACCAGCGATCGGGTACGCGCGGAACGCGCGTTCAACCGCCGGCTCGAGGGGGGTTGTCAGGTACCGCTGGCCGCCCATGCGATCCTCGAGGCCGACGGTGGCCTGTGGCTGCGCGGGCTGGTCGGCGCGGTCGACGGCAGCCAGCTGCTGCAGCGCGAGGTACGCGGGCCACGTGCCGAGGCCGAGGCACTGGGCATCCGCCTGGCGGACGAGCTGCTGGAACTGGGCGCCGGGGAACTCCTGCGCGCCGCAATGAACGATCACTGAGGACCGCATCATGGCCGATGCCGAAACCGCCGCCCGGAGCCGGGCCCCGAGCCTCGCCGACCGGGGCATTCTGGTGACCCGGCCCGCCGCTCAGGCGGAACCGTTCTGTGAGGCGCTGGAGGGTGAAGGGGCCCGGGTGATCCGCTTCCCCGTGCTGGAGATCCTCGCACCCAGCGATCCCACCAATCTGCGCGCAGTGCTGGACGAGCTGGATCAGTTCGATATTGCGGTGTTCATCAGCCCCAACGCCGTTCAGCGCGTGATGAACCTGGCGCTGGCGGATCGTGAGTGGCCCGCCGGGACCGCCATCGCCGCGATCGGCAACCGGACGGCCCAGGAGTTGCGCAGTTTCGGCCACGCGCCCGACATCGCCCCGCCCCGCCGCTTTGACAGCGAGGCGCTGCTGGCGGAACCGGCCATGCAGGAGGTGGGCGGCAAGCGGGTGGTGATCTTCCGCGGGGACGGCGGGCGCGAGCTGCTGGGAGATACCCTGCGCGAACGCGGCGCCACGGTGACCTTCGCCGAGGCCTACCGGCGCGGGCGCCCGGAGGGGGACACCGGGGATCTTATGTATGCGTTCTCGCGCGGGCAGATCGACATCATCACCATCACCTCGGGCGAGGGCCTGCGCAATCTCTACGAGATGGTTGGCAAGCTGGGGCGCATGTGGCTGCGCAAGACCCCCCTGGTAGTCGGCAGCGAGCGCATCGCCGAAATCGCGCAGGAGCTTGGCTTCAAGGCCGCGGTGGAGACGGCCGAGGATCCCACCGACGCATCCATGCTGGCGGCCGCACGCCGTCTCGCGGCGCGCCTGGACGGCGGCGACGGCTGAGAAAGGGTCTGGCCCGCGCCCACGAAACCGGCAGGCGCCGGTTGGCAGGCGAACAGGGTCACGTGCCCCGGTCAGGAGCCACCCGCGGGCTCGAAGCTGTCGTAGTACAGCTGCTCCGGGGGCAGGCCCGCTGCACGGAAGGCCTCGCGGGCCGCATGGACCATGGGTGGCGGCCCCGCCATGTAGACATCGAAGCCGGACAGATCCGGGTATTCGGCCAGCACCGCCTCGTGGGGCAGTCCCGCCCGCGCGGCGAAGCCCGCCGCCTCGTCCTGCGGATGATCGGACAGCACCGGGGTAAAACGGAAGTGATCCGGTTCCGCCGCCGCCATCGCCTGCAGCCACTCGGGCGCATAGATACCCACCGCCTCCCGCGCGCCCCAGAACAGGTGGTGCCGCCGGTCCAGCCCCTCGTTCGCCAGGTGGTCCAGCATCCCCTTCAGCGGACCGAAGCCGGTCCCCCCGCCCACGAACAGGCGCGGGCGCGGGGATTCCTCGTCCACGAAGAACTGCCCCAGCGGGCCCTCGATACGCAGCAGGGCCTTGGGCTGCATCTCTTCGAATACATGGGCCGAGAAGCGCCCGCCCTCGACGTATTTCACGTGCAGGATCAGCTGTTCGTCGTCATGCGGAGCGTTGGCCAGGGAATAGCTGCGGCGTTCGCCCCCTTTCAGCAGGACGTCGAGGTACTGCCCGGCCAGGAACTGAAGGCGTTCCCGTGCGGGCAGCTGGATCCGGAGTTCCATCACGTCATCGGCCAGCCGGTTGAGGGCTGCCACGCGGCACGGCAGTGTCTTGACCTCGATGTCACGGGCCGCGCCGATCTCGCGCACCTCGATCTCCAGATCGTCCACCGGGACCGCCTGGCAGAACAACGCCAGGCCGTCGGCCAGCTCGGCCTCGGTAATGCCCGGTGGCAGTTTCGGTCCGTGATCCACCTCGCCCGAGAGCACCCGACCCTTGCAGGAGCCGCAGGCGCCGTTGCGGCAACCGTAGGGGAACGCGAATCCCTGGCGCAGACCGGCCTCGAGGACGGTTTCATCGTCCTCGACTTCGAACTGGTGGCCGCTGGGCTGGATGGTGACGTCAAAGGCCATGGGGCGTTCTCCATGCGGAAAAGGCGTTCATTGTGGGCAGAGAACCGGGGAACGCAAGCAACCGCAAGGAATCCGCAAGGACCTCCCGGACCCCCCGTTTTGGAGGGTGCATGACGGGTGGGTTCTGGGGCAGACTTTGCGAGACCACAATGGGCAAAGGGGAGAAAGCCATGCAAAAGAAGCAATACCTGAGCGTGCTGGCCGCAACGGGCCTGCTGGCACTGAGTGGCTGTGCCGCGAACGAGACCCGGGATTCGGGCGGGGAGGCGCAGGCGGCGCAGGCGGTCAGTGATCCGGCCGTCACCATCGTGATGCCCGAGCGCTTCACCTACAGCGATGATGCGGTGGTGACGCAGGCCATCCGCAATGAATGCGAGCTGGAAGAACGCTTTCCGGAGTTCGTGCAGGAGTTCGGTGCACGGCATGACATTCGCTTCGAGGCGCGCGGTGACGCGAGCCCGGCGGACGGCGGCCAGGTCCTGATGGTGGAGATCACCCAGGCGCGCAACGACGGGAATGCCTGGTCCGGACACCGTGCCTTCAGCGAAGCCGAAGGGACCCTGTACGAGGACGGTGAAGCGGTCGCGGACTTCACTTCTCGTCGCATCTCCGGTGGCGGCGCCTTCGGCGGATTCAAGGGTACCTGTTCGGTGATGGGACGCACGATCCGCGCGATGGGCTCGGATATCGCCGCATGGTCGCGGGTGCCGGAAGACGGCGCGCATCTGGGTAACTGAGCCCCGGACCCACGGAGCGGGCCCGGATGTCCCCGGGCTCGCCCCCTCCTGCAGTCCGGTAACCGGGTCGCGGGTTCAGAGCCCCAGTTCGTCCCAGATGGCGTCCACCCGTTCCTTCACGGCCGGATCCATGCTGATGGGTCGGCCCCATTCGCGGTCGGTCTCGCCGGGCCATTTGGATGTCGCATCCATCCCCATCTTGGATCCCAGACCGGATACCGGCGAGGCAAAATCCAGATAATCGATAGGTGTATTCTCGACCAGCGTGGTATCGCGCACCGGATCCATGCGGGTGGTGATCGCCCAGATCACGTCCTTCCAGTCGCGGGTGTTCACGTCTTCGTCGACCACGATGACGAACTTGGTGTACATGAACTGCCGCAGGAAACTCCAGACCCCCATCATCACGCGCTTGGCGTGGCCGGGGTACTGCTTGCGCATGGAGACCACCGCGAGGCGGTAGGAACAGCCTTCGGGGGGAAGGTAGAAGTCCACGATCTCCGGAAACTGCTTCTGCAGGATCGGGACAAAGACCTCGTTGAGCGCGACCCCGAGGATGGCCGGCTCGTCGGGCGGGCGGCCGGTGTAGGTCGAGTGATAGATCGGCCGTTCGCGGTGGGTAATCCGGTCGATGGTGAAGACCGGGAATTCGTCGACCTCGTTGTAGTATCCGGTGTGATCGCCGAAGGGGCCTTCCGGCGCGGTATCGCCCGGATGGATATGGCCCTCGAGGACGAATTCTGCGGAAGCCGGGACCTGCAGGTCGGAACCGATGCAGGTGGCCAGTTCGGTCCGGCGCCCGCGCAGCAGGCCGGCGAAGGCATACTCCGACAGGGTATCCGGTACCGGGGTGACCGCCCCCAGGATCGTCGCCGGATCCGCACCCAGGGTCACGGCCACCGGGAACGGCTCGCCCGGGTGAGCCCGGCACCATTCCTGGTAATCCAGAGCGCCACCCCGGTGTGACAGCCAGCGCATGATCACGCGATTGCGTCCGATCACCTGCTGGCGATAGATGCCCAGGTTCTGTCGGGTCTTCTCCGGGCCGCGGGTCACGACCAGGCCCCAGGTGATCAGGGGCCCGGCATCGCCCGGCCAGCAGGTCTGCACCGGCAGTCGGTTCAGGTCGACGTCATCACCCTCGAGCACGTGTCGCTGGCAGTCCGGACTGCGCACCTTCTTCGGCGCCATGTCGAGGACCTTGCGGAACACCGGGAGCTGCTCCCAGGCCGCCTTCAGACCCTTGGGCGGATCGGGCTGCTTGAGAAAGGCGAGCAGGCGGCCGACCTCGCGCAATGCCTCCACCGAATCCTCGCCCATGCCCAGGGCCACGCGTTCCGGCGTGCCGAACAGATTGGCCAGCACCGGGATGTCGGAACCGGTCGGGTTCTCGAACAGCAGGGCGGGGCCGCCGGCACGCAGCACGCGGTCGCTGATCTCGGTCATCTCCAGGTCGGGGCTGACCTCGCGCTGGATGCGGCGGAGCTCTCCCCGCTGTTCCAGGCCGTCGATGAAATCGCGCAGATCCTTGTACTGCATGGGTCCTCCCCGTGATGGGTGGTGGTACCGCGGGCGGCGGGTCAGTCGTCGTTAAATTCCGCCCACACCGGCGCGTGGTCGGAGGGGCGTTCCCAGGCGCGGGGCTCACGATCGATACCGGCCCCCGCCAGCCGCCTGCCGAGCTCCGCCGACGCGAGGATCAGATCGATCCGCAACCCGCGATTGCGGCGGTAGGACGCGGCACGGTAGTCGAACCAGGAGAATTCACCTTCGGGCTGATCAAACGCGCGGAACGTATCCTCCAGCCCCAGGGCCTGCAGGGACTGCAACGCTTCGCGTTCGGGTGCCGAACACAGGACCTTGCCCTCCCAGACCTCCGGGTCGTGGACGTCGCGGTCGTCCGGCGCGATATTGAAATCGCCGAGCACCACGAGCCGGTCGTGGTGCCGGGCCTCTTCTTCCAGCCAGCTGCGGACCCGCGACAGCCAGTCGAGCTTGTAGGCGTATTTTTCCGAATCCACGGCCTCGCCATTGACCACGTACAGGTTCACCACGCGCACGCCGGCGATGGTCGCGGCGAGGATGCGGCGCTGGGCGTCCTCGAGCCCGGGCGGATCGGTCACCACGTCGGTGGCCTCGGTGCGCGACAGGATGGCGACGCCGTTATAGGTCTTCTGGCCGGAATGGACCACCTGATAGCCGGCCTCGTGGATGGCGGCCACGGGGAAGGCTTCGTCGGTCAGTTTGGTCTCCTGCAGGGCGAGGATGTCGGTGTGCGACGTCCCCAGCCATGACAGGACCTGGGGCAGACGCACCTTCAGGGAATTGACGTTCCAGCTGGCGATCTTCACGCGGCCTTCTCCTCCAGTCCACTGTGGCGCAGCAGCGCATCGATCTGCGGGTCGCGGCCGCGGAACGCGCGGAAGGAATCCGCGGCAGGACGGGAGGCCCCGGCCTCGAGGATCTCGTGCAGGTAATCGGCGCCGGCTTCGCGCGAGAACAGGCCCTCCTCCTCGAACCGGGCGAAGGCGTCCGCCGAGAGCACCTCGGCCCACTTGTAGGAGTAGTAACCCGCGGCGTAGCCCCCCGCGAAGATATGCGCGAAACCGTGCTGAAAACGGTTATAGGACGGCGGAGTGAAGACCGCGACCTCCTGGCGCACCGCATCCAGCAGATCCTGGATCTCGGCGGGGTCCGTCGGGGCCGGACGGTCGTGCAGGCGCATGTCGAACAGGGAGAACTCCACCTGGCGCAACAGCTGCAGGGCAGCATGAAAATGACGCGTCCCCTGCAGGCGTTCGTACAGGTCCTCGGGCATCGGCTCGCCGGTCTCGTGATGCCGGGCGAAGAGGTCCAGCGGTTCTCGCTCCCAGCACCAGTTTTCCATGAACTGGCTGGGCAGCTCGACCGCATCCCATTCCACCCCGTTGATGCCGGCGATCTCGGGCTCGTCGACCCGGGTCAGCATGTGGTGCAGACCGTGGCCGAATTCGTGGAAAAGCGTGATCACCTCGTCGTGGGTGAACAGCGCGGGCTGGTCATCCACCGGCGGCGTGGAATTGCAGGTCATGTAGGCCACGGGCAGTTGCAACCCGTCGGCCCGCGCATAGCGCTGGCGGCAGACATCCAACCAGGCGCCTCCGCGCTTGTTGCGGCGAGCGTAGAGGTCCAGGTAGAAGCCGGCCCGCTCATCGCCCTCGGGGCCGAAGATGCGGTAGAAGGTCACGTCGTCGTGCCAGGTCTCGATCTCCGGATCGGCCTCGAAGCGGACCCCGAACAGGCGTTCGACCAGACGGAACAGACCGTCCACGGCCCGGGTGGCGGGGAAATACGGTTTCAGCATCTCCTGCGACAGTCCGAGCCGGCGCTCGCGCATCTTCTCCGCGGCCCAGGCCACATCCCAGGACTCGAGTTGCTCGAGGCCGAGTTCCTCGCGGGCAAAGCGCTCCAGCTCGGCACGGTCGCGTTCGGCCTGCGGACGGGCGCGGCGGGCGAGATCGGCGAGAAACTGCTCCACCTGCTCCGGGGTCTCGGCCATCTTGGTCGCCAGCGAACGATGGGCGTAACGGGGAAAACCGGTGAGTTCGGCCTTTTCCTGGCGCAGCTGCAGGATTTCGACCATGTTGGCGGAGTTGTCGTAGGCAACGTCGTGCGGGCCGGTCTCCGAGGCTCGGGTGACGAAGGCGTGATACACGCGTTCGCGCAGCGCGCGATCGTCGGCGTGAGTGAGGACGGCGTGCACGCTGGGGAAGTCGAGGGTGGCGGCCCAGGGTGCGTCCAGTTCGTGGTCACGGGCGTTCCGGGCCAGCAGGGCGCGGTCGGAATCGGACAGGCCGGCGAGTTCGCCCTCCTCGTGTAGCGGATGGGCCCAGGCCTGAGTGGCGTCCAGCACATTCTCTTCGAAGCTGGCGGTCAGCTCGGAGAGCCGCCCGTCGATTGCTCGCAGACGGTCGCGCGCCTCCGCGGGCAGATCGACACCGCTCAGATGAAAGTCACGCAGGGCATCGTCGATGACCTTGCGCCGCTGCGGCGAAAGGCGCGGGTATTCATCTCCATCGGCCAGCGCGCGGAAGGCCTGGTACAGGCCCTGGTGCTGCGACAGCCAGGAACCGTAATCCGACAACCTGGGCAGGCAGGCATTGTAGGCCTCGCGCAGGGCCGGCGAATTCATCACCGAATTCAGATGGCTGACCGGTGACCACGCGGTCTCCAGGCGGTTTTCCAGGTCCTGGAGAGGAGCGACCAGGTTGTCCCAGGTGGGGCGATCACCGGCGCGGGCGACGAGTTCATCGATCTCGCGGCGATTGTCGGCGAGCAACTGATCAATGGCCGGGATCACATGATCCGGCTCGATGGACCGGAACGCGGGCAGGGAATCCACGTTCAGCAACGGATTGGACACGACGGCTCCCGGGGTCGATGTTTGGGAACGGGATTATGCCACTGTCAGGGAAACACTGATCAATGTGCACGCTCGCGCTGGTGGGAGGGCTCCAGGGGGGCGTAGGAACCACGGGCGGTCAGGCGCGCGACCAGTACGCCCGGAGGGGTTCGGCACAGCGAGCGATAGGCGCCAAGGGCCGCATTGTAGCGGCGAATGGCATCCGTGATCGCTGCATCCAGGGCCTCGATACGCCGGACGCCGGAGTGATCGCGGTTGGATTCGCCGAATTCCTCGACGAGCAGGTCCCAGTTCTTCCGCAGGTCTCGCTCGGCCGTCGCAAGTTGCGGAGGATCGCCGTGGCGGCGGGCGGATTCCTGTGCCGCCAGGACGGTGTCCAGGCCGGCGCGCCGGGCCGGCGGGACCGCGAGTTCGGTCAGAGCCTGCGGTAAAAGCGCATTACGCTGGCACACCAGGACATCGAACTGCTCCCAGGCGCGGGTTACCTGACGGTGACAGTGGGCGAGACGGGCCGCCGTCCGCCCCAGCCAGACGAGGCCGATCGTACCGACAAGGGTCAGCAGCAGGGCGAGCACGGGCGACGCGCGCGGCTCAGATGTCGACGTTTTCGGCGCTCAGCGCGCGGGTCTCGATGAAGTCGCGGCGCGGCTCGACCTGGTCGCCCATCAGGGTGGTGAAGATCTCGTCCGCGCGAATCGCATCCTCCACGCGGACCTGCAGGAGGCGCCGGGATTCGGGGTCCATGGTCGTCTCCCACAGCTGCTCGGCGTTCATTTCCCCGAGGCCCTTGTACCGCTGGACGGACAGCCCACGCCGGCCTTCGGCCAGCAGCCATTCCATGGCTTCGGAGAAACGGACGATTTCGTGGCGTCGCTCGCCGCGCTGGATGTAGGCCCCTTCGTCCAGCAGGCTCTGCAGGCGTTCGGAGAGATCGAGGATGGCCTGGAAATCGCGCGAGGCCAGGGTGTCGTCGGTGAGGTGCTGCGACAGCCGCGCGCCGTGCTCGAGACGATGGAGTGCGAGCCGGTCATGACCGTCGGGGTCGCGATCGGCCTCCAGTTCGTAGCGCGTGGCACCCGCCTTGTCACTCGACAGTCCGTCGAGAATCGCCTGGAACCACTGCTGAACCGCAGGTTCGGTCACCGAACGCGGGCGCGGCATGGGTGGCGCTTCGAGCATGCCCCACAGGACGCGAGGATCATACAGACGTCCCAGACGCCCGACCGCCGCGGCGGCCGCCTGGTAGGCGCGGATCAGGTCCTCGAACGCCTCGCCGGTGATCGCGGGGGCCTCGGCGGCGGGATGCAGCGCTGCCCCGTCCAGGGCCAGGGAGTGGATGATCTGCTGCATCTCCTGTTCGTCGCGGATGTACTGCTCGCGCTTGCCGCGCTTGATCTTGTACAGCGGCGGCTGGGCGATGTAGACGTGGCCGCGCTCGATCAGCTCCGGCATCTGACGGAAGAAGAAGGTCAGCAGCAGGGTGCGGATATGTGAGCCGTCGACATCCGCGTCGGTCATGATGATGATGCGGTGATAGCGCAGCTTGTCGGGGTCGTATTCGTCCTTGCCGATGCCGCAGCCCAGGGCGGTGATCAGCGTACCCACCTCGGCGGAACCGAGCATGCGGTCGAAACGCGCGCGCTCCACGTTGAGGATCTTGCCCTTGAGCGGAAGGATCGCCTGGAAATGGCGGTCGCGGCCCTGCTTGGCCGATCCGCCGGCCGAGTCCCCCTCCACCAGGTAGAGTTCCGAGCGGGACGGGTCCTTTTCCTGGCAGTCGGCGAGCTTGCCGGGCAGGCCGGCAACGTCCAGGGCACCCTTGCGACGGGTGACTTCACGTGCCTTGCGCGCGGCCTCGCGGGCGCGGGCGGCATCCAGCACCTTGTCGGTGATCGCCTTGGCCTCGGGCGGATTTTCCAGCAGGAAGGCGCCCAGCGCATCGGAGAGCACCGAATCGACGATCGGCTTCACCTCGGAGGAGACCAGCTTGTCCTTGGTCTGCGACGAGAATTTGGGGTCGGGAACCTTCACCGACAGGACCGCGGTCAGACCCTCCCGCATGTCATCGCCGGCCGTGGCGACCTTCGCCTTTTTGGTCAGACCCTCACGCTCGAGATACTGGTTGATCGTGCGGGTGAGCGCGGCGCGAAAACCGGCCATGTGGCTGCCACCGTCGCGCTGCGGAATGTTGTTGGTGTAGCAGAAGATATTCTCCTGATACGAATCATTCCACTGCAGGGCGATCTCTACTGCGTAATCATCCCGCATCTGGTCGGCGTAGATGACCGTGGGATGCAGGGCGGTCTTTTTCTGGTTCAGGTGTTCGACGAAGGCACGGATACCGCCTTCGAACACGAAGGTCTCTTCGCGGTTGTCACGCAGGTCTCGGAGCGTGATGCGCACCCCCGAGTTGAGGAACGAAAGCTCGCGCAGGCGTTTGGCGAGGATCTCGTAATGGAACTCGATGTCGGAGAAGATCTCGCTGCTGGGTCGGAACCAGATGCGGGTGCCGTGCCGTTCGGTCGCCCCCGCCACGGTCAGATCGGTCTCCGGTACGCCGAGGTGGTAGATCTGTTCGTGCCGCTGGCCGTCGCGATGGATCTCCAGGCGAAGTTCTTCCGACAGGGCGTTGACCACCGACACGCCGACCCCGTGGAGGCCACCCGAGACCTTGTAGGAATTGTTGTCGAACTTGCCGCCGGCGTGGAGGACGGTAAGGATGACTTCGGCCGCCGACTTGCCTTCTTCCTCGTGGACATCCGTGGGGATGCCGCGGCCGTTGTCGGCAACGCTGACGGCGTTGTCCTCGTGGATCACGACCTCGATGCTGTCACAGTGTCCGGCCAGGGCCTCGTCGATGGAGTTGTCCACCACCTCGAACACCATGTGGTGCAGACCGGTGCCGTCATCGGTATCGCCGATGTACATCCCTGGACGCTTGCGCACCGCGTCCAGGCCCTTGAGGACACGGATCTGGCTGGAATCATAGGCGGCGGGATCGGCGGGGATTTCGTGGTCGGCCATGGATGCGCTTCCGGCAGGTGACAATCCCGTCATTGTACCGCAAAGCCGGCCGATTCTGGCGGTCGGCGCGTCGGCGGCTGAAAAGGAGGAGGAGGAGGAATGTTCCACGTGGAACATCACTCGGGCGGAGCAGCCACCCGCCCGTGTTCCACGTGAAACATCCGGGGCTCCCGAACCCGGTCCCCGACCGCGCCGTGATCCACTGCGGTCAGCAGGACCTGCCAGCCCAGCATATCCAGCCCGCCGAGCAGCCCGGCCGTCACCCCTCGATCCAGTTCCGACAGAACGTCGTCCAGCAACAGCAGCGGCGAGCGCCCCGTACGCGCCTCCAGCATCAGACCCTGGCCCACCACCAGTGCCGTCACCAGCCGTTTCTGTTCCCCGCGCGATCCCTCCGTCGCGTCCCTTCCGGCCAGTTTGAGCACCAGGTCGGCCCTCTGCGGCCCGACCTGTGCAAACCCCCGTTCCGCATCCGTGCTCCGACTGCGGTCGACCGCTTCCGCCAGCGAACGTCGCTGTTCCCATCCCGGCCGCAGCCGCAGATCCAGTCCTTCCAGGTCCCCCTCGAATCCCAGCTTCCCCGCGGCTTCCAGCGTCCGTGCCCGCCACTCCCCGACATAATCTTCGCGCGCCCGGGTCACGCGTTCACCCGCCGCCACCAGCGGCCCCTCGAATTCGCGCGCCGCGCGACCCTGTCCCTGACGCAACGCCGCGTTGCGTTGCTCGTGGGCCCGCCGCCAGCGCTGCCATGCCTCGCGATACCCGGCAATTCCGTGAAAACACCCCCAGTCCAGCAGGCGTCGCCGTTCTTCCGGTCCTTCGCGCACCAGGTCGAAGCTGCCCGCGTGCAGCACCCGCGAGGGCAGCCATTCCGCCACGCGCGCATGCCCCCGCAGCCACTCCCCGTCCAGACGCGAGCGTCGGCTTCCCTGCCATTCCACACCGAGCCGGTGGCGCGTCCCGCTCACCGGATCCCGCACCGTGCCTCCCACGCCGAGGTAGTGTTCCCCCTCGCGGACCACCCGGCGCAGTTGCTGCGTACGAAACGAACGACCGACCGACAACAGGTGACAGGCCTCCAGCACCGATGTCTTGCCGGCTCCGTTGGCCCCGGTGAACACGTTGAATCCGCCACTCAGCTGCAGCCGGGTTGCCTCCAGGTTGCGTACGCCCTGGATACGCAGTTCTTCCAGCACTCCGGGTCCGCAGCTACAGACGCATGGGCATGACCACGTAGCGCGCGCCGCCGGGCGGTTCCGCCTGGATCAGGATCGAGGAGTTCCCGTCCCGAAGGCCGATCCGCACTGAATCCGTTTCGATCACGTTGAGCACGTCCTGCAGGTACCCGAGGTTGAAGCCGATCTCCATTTCCGGCCCGTCGTAGGATGCTTCCACCGACTCCTGTGCTTCCTCGCGATCGGCGTTATGGGTCATCACCTGGCAGCCCGCCGGTCCCAGGACCATCCGCACCCCCCGGTACTTGTCACTCGCGACGATGGAGACCCGCGCCAGCGCCCTTTTGAGCACTTCCCGTTCAACCACCAGGGTCGCCGGGAGATCCGCAGGGATGACCCGTTCGTAGTCCGGGAAGCGCCCCTCGATCACCTTGGAACGCAACACCGCCGTTCCCAGCTCGAACACGATCTGGTCCTCGGCGAACCCGATGCGCACCGCCTGGTCTTCGTCGTTGAGGTTGCGCTTCAGCTCGGCCACCGCCTTGCGCGGCACGATCCGCTCGATGCGATTCTCCACCGGCTGGTCGAGTTCGATCTCCGCCAGGGCGAGGCGATGGCCATCGGTGGCAACCGCCCGCAGGGTGTGTCCGGTGGCCACGAGCAGCAGCCCCTGGAGGTAGTAACGCACATCCTGCTGCGCCATGGAGAACATGGTCGCCTCCAGCAACCGCCGCAGGCGGTTCTGTGGTACATCCACCGCGGCCAGGATTCCGCCGGCTTCCCAGTCGGGGAAATCCGCCCCGGGCAGGGTGGCGAGCGAAAACCGAGAACCGCCAAAACCGACACTCATGCGTTCGGCATCCAGGCTCGCCCGGATCTCGCTCTCGCCGGGTGCGGCCTTCACCACATCCAGCAGCTTGCGCACCGAGACCGTGGTGTCGCATTCCGCCGGGATGTTCCCGGATGCATGGGCACTCCAGGCCAGTTCCAGGTCCGTGGTCTCCAGCCGCATGCCCCCGGACTCGTCCGGCCGCACGCGGACATTCCCGAGGATCGGCATGGTCAGCCGTTTCTCGGCCGCACCCACGATCCGCTGCAGGGCCTCGGTCATCGCTTCCCGGTTGAATGAGAGTTCCATGGCGTGTCCTGTTGTAAGAGCTTTCTAAATGAATACTTGTAGTAATAACTGACGCGTCAGCCTGTGGGAAAAAGAATATTTCCCTTTGTAAAACAATTACTTATTACTAATTATCCGTCCCGTGAGCCCTTGGGGGTAACTGTGCGCGACCTGTGGACAGATTCCGCCTGCGCATTCGCCCACGGTTTATGCACCGTCACCCGGACAGCTTGTCCACCGTCTTGTCCACAGCCCGCGGCGCTCGTTCATCGACCCGGCTGTCAGCTGCTCAGTGTCCGCAGAAGATTGGAATAGTCCTCGTCCAGGCTCGCGTCCGATTCGCGCAGTTCCGCGATCTTGCGGCAGGCGTGCATGACCGTGGTGTGATCGCGCCCGCCAAAGGCCTGACCGATCTCCGGCAGGCTGTGCTGGGTCAGTTCCTTGGCCAGAGCCATCGCGACCTGACGCGGCCGCGCGATGGAGCGGCTGCGCCGCGTCGACAGCAGATCCGCGACCTTGATGCGGTAGTAATCGGCTACGGTCTTCTGGATGTTTTCCAGCGTAATCAGCTTGTTCTGCACCGCCAGCAGGTCGCGCAGTGCCTCCTTGGCGAAGTCCACCGTAATCGGCTTGCCGGTAAAGTGGGCGTTCGCCAGGACCCGGCGCAGCGAACCTTCCAGTTCGCGGATGTTCGAACGGATCCGCTTGCCCATGAAGAAGGCCACCTCGCTGGGCAGTTCGATCCCTGCCTGTTCCGCCTTGCGCTGCAGGATGGCGACACGGGTTTCCAGTTCCGGCGGTTCGATCGCGATGGTCAGTCCCCAGCCGAACCGGGACTTCAGGCGCTCCTCCAGCCCCTCGACTTCCTTGGGGTAACGGTCGGAGGTCAGGATGATCTGCTGCTGGCCTTCCAGGAGCGCGTTGAAGGTATGGAAGAACTCCTCCTGCGAGCGTTCCTTGCCGGCAAAGAACTGGATATCGTCGATCAGCAGCGCATCGGCACTGCGGTAGTGCTGCTTGAAGTCATCGATCGCGTTGTGCTGCAGCGCCTTGATCATGTCTGCAACGAAGCGCTCGGAATGCAGATAGATGATCCGTCCCTCCGGCTGGCGCGCCAGGATGCTGTTGCCGATCGCATGCATCAGATGGGTCTTGCCCAGGCCGACACCCCCGTAAATGAACAGCGGGTTGTAGCCGACCCCGGGATTTTCCGCGACCTGCAGACTGGCGGCCTTGGCCAGCTGGTTGGACTTCCCCTCGACGAAGGTCTCGAAGGTGAACGCCGGATTCAGGTTGCTGACCGGTCCGGATGCGCGAGGCGGCGTGCCGGTCCCTTCGGCCGGCCGCGTCCCGCTGGCGCCCGCCCCGTCGCCTGCCGCTGCCGGCGTCGGTTCCTCGCCGCCGATCCCGAGACGGACGGCCGGCGTGTCACCCCCGGAACCGGCGGGGGCGATCTCCACCACCGCCTCTTCGATCGTCCCGAGGAGATGGTCGCGCACATGCTCGAACACGAACTGGTTCGGGGCCAGAAGGCGCAGGGTGTCGCCACTTTCATCCGCATGCAGGGGGCGCAGCCAGGTATTGAGCTGCTGTTCGGAGACCTTGTCCTGCAGGCGGTCCAGGCAGGCCCTCCAAAGGCTGTCGGAAGCCACGCGATATTCTCCGATGAGGGATACGAAACAGGCGTGCAGTCTACGCCCGCCGCGCCCGGTCACGCCAGCCGCATCCCCCGGGGACGATTGACTTGTGGCGCTACACGGGGTAGGTTCACCGGCCTTTCATCCAGTCATTCCGGAATCATCATGAAGCGCACCTTCCAGCCCAGCCGTCTCGTCCGCGCGCGAACCCACGGATTCCGTGCCCGCATGGCCACCCGTGGCGGTCGCAAGGTCATCAATGCCCGCCGGGCCAAGGGCCGCAAGCGCCTGACGCCGTAACGCCCGGCCTCGGCCCGAGTGCCCGCGCAGTCCTCGCCGGCCGGCTTTCCGCGCGCCGCGCGCCTGCTGACCGGCGGTGACTACCGCTACGTCTTTCAGGACGCACGGCGGGTGCGCGGGCGCCACCTGACCCTGCTTTACCGCCCGCGGAGCGAGGACGGCCCCGCGCGGCTGGGCCTGGCGATCGGCAAGCGCCATGTCCGACGCGCGGTACGGCGCAACCGGATCAAGCGAATCGCCCGCGAGGCCTTTCGCCAGCGACGTACCGACCTGCCGCCGGTGGATATCATCATCCTTGCGCGCGGCGGGGCGGGTGACGTGGAAGCCGAAGCCCTGCGGCGCGAGATCGACCATTTGCTGGACCGCATCCGATGAGCCGTCTGCTGCGCAAGATCGCCCTGTTGCCCGTGCGGGCCTACCAGTACGGCATCTCGCCGTTCATGGGGCCGCATTGCCGCCATTTCCCGACGTGTTCCGCCTACACGGTGGAAGCCGTGGAGACCCACGGCGTGCTGCGCGGATTCTGGCTGGGCCTGCGCCGCATCCTGCGCTGTCATCCCTGGTCACCGGGCGGCTATGATCCGGTCCCGCCGCGGGATCCCGACTCCCAATCTCCTTCCCGGAAGTAATCGCGCCCATGGATAACATCCGTCCCCTGCTGTGGCTGACCCTGGCCTTCATCCTGTTCCTGATGTGGATGGCCTGGAACGATGACTACGGCACTCGACCGGCCACCGAGACCGCGGCCGAACGCGAGCTGGAAGAAGATCCGGATGCGCGGCCGGAGGATGTTCCGGATACCCCGGAGGCGGCGGCCGAGCCCGAGGCCGACCCGGCCACGGATGCCCCGGAACCCATCGCGGCCCCGGAGCGGCGTCAGATCCAGGTGGTGACCGACAAGCATGACCTGCTGATCGATACCCGCGGTGGCACGATCCTGCGGGCCGATCTGCTGCAGTTCCCGCAGGATCTGCGCGACGACCCCCTGGTGCCGGTGCGCCTGATGGATCACCGCATTCGCGGTTATGTCGCACAGAGCGGCCTGACCCACGACCGCGTCGAGGGTGTCGCCCCCGAAGGACGCGCGCCCTCGCATCACGCCGACTTCGAGGTCGATCAGGATCGTTTCGAGCTGGGCGAAGGCCAGGATCAGCTGCGCGTGCCGCTGCGCTGGACCTCGGAAGACGGCGAGATCGAAGTCGTGAAGACCTACGTCTTCAACCGCGGCACCCACCTGATCGAGGTGGAATACGAGGTTCACAATCACAGTGCCGATCCCTGGATCGGGCGCCAGTATCGCCAGCTGCGTCATGGCGAGACCCCCGACCGTGAATCCTGGTGGCTGTACACCTTCACCGGGGCGGCCTGGTACGACGGCAGCTACGAGCGCGAGCGTTTCGAGTCGCTGGCAGACGATCCGGTCGAGGATCGTATCGAGGGTGGCTGGGTCTCGATGATCGAGCACTATTTCGTGTCGGCGTGGATCCCGGGCGCCGAGGAACTCAACGCCCTGTACGCCCGCTCCGTGCCCGGCGAGGTGGGCGAGGAATACCTGATCGGCCTGCATTCGGCCGAGCCACTGCGCGTTGGTCCCGGTGAGACCGGGGATTTCCACACCCGGCTGTGGGTGGGGCCCAAGACCCAGGCCGAACTGGCCGAGATCGCGGACGGCCTGCAACTGACGGTCGATTACGGGGTGTTCACCTTCCTCTCCAGTCCGCTGTTCTGGCTGCTGGACAAGATCCACGCAGTGGTGGGCAACTGGGGCTGGTCGATCGTGATCCTGACGATCCTGATCAAGCTGGCGTTCTTCAAGCTCTCGGCGACCAGCTACCGCTCCATGGCGCGCATGCGCAAGGTCGCGCCCAAGCTGCAGGAGCTGAAGGAACGCTACAAGGACGACAAGCAGCGCATGAACCAGGCGCTGATGGACCTGTACAAGAAGGAGAAGATCAACCCGCTGGGCGGCTGTTTGCCGATACTCGTCCAGATCCCGGTGTTCATCGCCCTGTACTGGGTGCTGCTGGAGAGTGTCGAACTGCGCCAGGCCCCGTGGTGGCTGTGGATCCAGGATCTGTCGTCGCGCGATCCGTTCTTCATCCTGCCGATCCTGATGGGCGTGTCCATGTTCGTGCAGTACAAGCTGAACCCGCCGCCGATGGATCCGGTACAGCAGAAGGTCTTCATGGCGCTGCCGTTCGTGTTCACCGTGTTCTTCGCCTTCTTCCCGGCGGGCCTGGTGCTGTACTGGTTCACCAACAACCTGTTCTCCATCGCGCAGCAGTGGTACATCACGCGCAAGATCGAGACCGGCGCGGACCCCGACAAGCAGAAGGAGTGACCCTACGTGGACGGTGACACCATCGTCGCGGTCGCGACCCCTCCGGGGTCCGGCGGCATCGGGGTGGTGCGCCTTTCCGGTCCCGAGTCCGCGGTAATGGCGCGGCGGATCGCCGGGCTTGATCCACGGCCGCGGCACGCCCATTACGTGCGGCTGCAGGACCCCGCCGATGGCGCGCTGATCGACGACGGTCTGGTGCTGTTCTTCCCGGGCCCGCGTTCCTACACCGGCGAGGACGTGGTCGAATTCCAGGGCCACGGGAGCCCCGTACTCCTGGAGCGGCTGGTCGCGGCCTGCGTGGCCCTGGGCGCGCGTCGTGCGCGCCCCGGCGAATACACCGAACGCGCATTCCTCAATGGCCGCATGGATCTGGCCCAGGCGGAGGCCGTCGCCGATCTCATCCACGCCCAGACCGAGCGCGCGGCGCGGCGCGCACGTTCCAGTCTGGACGGCGCCCTGGCCGCCGAGCTGCAGCCGGTCTCGCGCCGCATCCGCGACCTGCGGGTCCACATGGAGGCGGAACTGGACTTTGGCGAGACCGATCTCGAGTCGGATGTGGCCGGGATGCTGGCGCCGGCGGCGGCCGAACTCGCCGCGCAGATCCGCGAGCTGATCGAACGCCTGCGGCCCGGCCGCTACCTGGACCGCGGTCTGCGACTGGCGCTGCTCGGGCCGCCCAACGCCGGCAAGTCCAGTCTGATGAACCGCCTTGCAGAGGATGAGGTCGCGATTGTCACCGATCGGCCCGGGACCACGCGCGACGTGCTGCGGGCACCGGTCGCGATCCACGGCATTCCGGTCGAGGTGGTGGATACCGCCGGCCTGCACGGGAGCGAGGATCCGGTGGAGCAGATCGGCATGGAACGGGCCCGCGAGGCCGGACGGACGGCGGATCTGGTCCTCGAGCTGCGTGACCTGACCGATCCCGACGCCCGGATACCGCAGGAGCTGCCGGCCGATCTGCCCCGCCTGGTCGTGTGGAACAAGACCGATCTTGCCGATGATCGGGAGGGTTGTGTTTCCGCCGACGCACTCGCGATCTCCGCGCGCACCGGCGAGGGACTGGATGCGCTGCGCGACGCGATTGCCGCGCGCCTGGGCCTGGCCCCCGAGACGGATGGCGGATTCAGCGTGCGTGCGCGTCACCTGGACGGCCTGGCGGCGGCGGCCGGCGCCTTGGAACGCATCGACCCGGCACTGCCCGGCGATCTCGCCGCGGAAGAACTGCGCAGCGCCGAACAGGCCCTGGACGCCCTGCTCGGGCGCCAGGACCACGAGGCCCTGCTGGGCGAGATCTTCGCCGGATTCTGTATCGGCAAATAATCCGAGTGCCGTCCTGCGACTTTTGCATTCGCCGTGATCCCGCCGCAGGCTTGCCGAATCCCGAGCGAAGGAATGCGGCATGGCGACCGAACCGGAAGTCCCGACCGAGGAATCCTCCCCTGCCTCCCTGCGTGAACGCCTGATCCGGATGAATCTTCCCGATCTGGTCCACGGCGGCGGTCACGCGCCCGACTTCCGCGAAACCCGGGCGGACTACATCCGCCGACGGATCCGGCCGCTCGCGCTGTTGCTGGCCATCGGTCTGCCCCTGTGGCTGCCGCTTGAATTCTTCCTGCTGGATACCCCGGACGCCCTGCTCACGATGATCCTGCGGCTCACCGGTGCCGGCGCCGGACTGGTGCTGTGGTGGAGTTGCCGCCAGGATACCGGCTACCGAGGGACGCTGTGGCGCCTCGCCCTGCTGCTGGCGATTCCGATGACGCTCTATGCCATGGCGCGGTTCATCATCAATTCCGACCTCGGGTCGGCGCTCGCCTCGGGTTACGCTTTCTTTCCCGCACTCACGGTCGCGGCCCTGGCCATCTTCCCGCTGACCCTGCGCGAAGGTGCGTTCGGTTCGGTCGCCATCCTCGCCGTCTACATGGCCATCGAGGCGGCCATGGGGAATCTGGGTCGCTGGGACACCCTGGGTAATCTCTGGCTGCTGGTGCTGGTGGCCGGGGTAGCCGTATGGGCCGCTCTCAGTCAGCTGCACATGCTGCTGCGGCTCTACCGTCAGGCCACTCGTGATCCGTTGACCGGCCTGTTCAACCGCGGGGCCCTTGCGCGCCGGGTCCGGCGTCAGCTGGAAGTCGGCGGCGGGGCGGATGCCGGCCTGTGTGTGCTGCTGTTCGATCTCGACTGGTTCAAGCGGATCAACGACACCCATGGCCATCGTGCCGGTGACCGGGTGCTGGAACATTTCGCTGCCCTGCTGCAGGACGAGTTGCGCGATGGTGGCACCCCCGGCCGCTGGGGCGGTGAGGAATTCCTCGCGGTCCTCCCGCATGGCGACCTCGAGCACGCGCGAGCGCTGGCGGAACGGATCCGTGAGCGTCTGGGGGCGGAACCGGTCGATCTGTTTCCGGCGGATTCGCTGACCGTCACCGCCTCGGTAGGCGTGGCGTGTCGCCACGGCGGCGAATCGCTGGACGCGCTGGTGCAGCGTGCCGATGACGCACTGTACGCCGCCAAGACCGCCGGCCGCGACTGTGTGCGCAGCGCCCCCGTGCCGACCTGATCGATGCGCGCGCTCCTGCTACACTGATCGCTTGCAACGCAGTGGCCCGACCCCCGGGCCGGGAAGTTCTGGAGCATGGCGGAATCCTTCGATGTCATCGTAGTGGGCGGCGGGCATGCCGGTACCGAGGCAGCCCTGGCGGCCGCGCGTACCGGTGCGCAAACCCTGCTGTTGACCCACAACCTCGAGACCGTCGGGCAGATGAGCTGCAACCCGGCGATCGGCGGCATTGGCAAGGGGCATCTGGTCCGGGAGATCGACGCGCTGGGCGGGGTCATGGCGCGGGCCGCGGATGCCGCGGGTATCCATTTCCGCGTGCTGAACCGGCGCAAGGGGCCGGCGGTGCGCGCGACCCGCGCGCAGTCGGATCGCCAGCTCTATCGCCTGGCCGTGCGCCGCGCCGTCGACCAGTGCCCCAACCTGCGGGTCTTTCAGCAGGGCGTGGCCGATGTCGTGCTCGACGGTGACCGCGCTGCGGCGGTCGTGACCGACGGCGGGATCCGCTTCGAGGCCCGCTCGGTGGTGCTGACCGTGGGCACCTTCCTCAACGGCCGGATGCATACCGGCGAGCAGAACCAGGCCGGTGGCCGCGCCGGCGACCCGCCGAGCGAACGCCTGGCGGCGCGCCTGCGCGAGATGGCGTTCGATGTCGGCCGGCTGAAGACCGGTACCCCGCCACGCATCGACGGCCGCAGCGTCGACTTTTCCGTGCTGGAACGTCAGCCCGGCGACGATCCGCGACCGGTCTTCTCGTTCATCGGTTCGCGCGACGAGCATCCGCCGCAGCGTGCCTGTCACATCGCCCGGACCACCGAGCATACCCACGCGATCATCCGCGACAACCTCGAGCGCTCGCCGATGTATTCCGGGGCCATCGACAGCACCGGCCCGCGCTACTGTCCGTCGATCGAGGACAAGGTCGTGCGCTTCGCGGACAAGGACAGTCACCAGATCTTTGTGGAACCCGAAGGCCTGGATACCCACGAGCTGTATCCCAACGGCATCTCCACCAGCCTCCCCTGGGAGGTACAGGTCGACGTGGTGCGCAGCATCCCCGGTTTCGCGCACGCACACATCACCCGTCCGGGGTATGCGATCGAATACGATTTCTTCGACCCGCGCGGTCTGACCCCGGCGCTGGCGACCCGCGAAGTCGACAACCTGTTCCTCGCCGGCCAGATCAACGGTACGACCGGCTACGAGGAAGCGGCTGCCCAGGGGCTGGTGGCCGGTCTCAACGCCGCCCGTCACGTCGCCGGGCACGACCCGTGGGTCCCGCAGCGTTCCGAGGCCTACATCGGGGTGCTGATCGACGATCTGGTCACCCGCGGTACCCGCGAGCCCTACCGGATGTTCACCTCGCGCGCCGAACATCGCCTGCTGCTGCGCGAGGACAACGCCGACCTGCGCCTCACGCCGGCGGGCCGCGAAATGGGCCTGGTCGATGATGAACGCTGGACCGTGTTCGGTCGCCGTGCCGAACAGGTCGAGGCCGAACGCGCGCGCCTGGGTGCGACCCGACTGTCGCGCGAACAGCGCCGCAACGAGGCCCTGGTCGCCTACCTCGGCCAGACACCCGATCCCGAAGCGACCCTGGAAGACCTCCTGCGCCGCCCGAACGTGGATTATCCCGGCCTGATGGCCTGCCTGCCCGAGCTGGCTGCGACCCTGCCCGCCGACGTCTGCGAGCAGGTCGAGATCCAGACGAAATATGCCGGCTACATCGAACGTCAGCAGACCGAGGTCCGCCGCCAGGCGCTCGCGGAAAACACGCCGCTGCCGGAAAACCTGGACTACGACCGCGTCCATGGGCTGTCCGCCGAACTGCGGCAGAAGCTCGCCGAGTTTCGTCCCCACACCCTGGCCCAGGCGGGGCGCATTCCCGGCGTGACCCCGGCCGCGCTGTCCGCCCTGGCCGTGCATCTGAAGCAGCGGGCCAGTGGCGAATGAGGACACCTGGCGTGCGGAGCTAGCGCGCCACGCCCCTGCCGCGGGCCTGACGGAACCCGCGATCGACGCGCTGGTGACCTGGCTGAGTCAGCTCGAACGCTGGAACCGGGTGCACAACCTGAGCGCGGTGCGCGACCCGCAGCAGATGGTGTCGCGGCATGTCTTCGACAGTCTCAGCCTGCGCCCGTGGCTGCAGGGGGAGCGTATCCTGGATGTGGGAACCGGCGCCGGACTGCCGGGGCTGATCCTGGCCCTGGCCGACGCGTACGCCCCCGACGGCGAGGCGGCCGCGAATCGGCGGTACTGTCTGCTGGACAGTGCCGCCAAGCGCGTTCGCTTCCTGCGTCACGTTATCGGCCTGCTGCGGACGGAAAACGTCGAGGCCCGGCATCTGCGGATCGAGCAGTTCGCGCCGCAGGCCCCGTTCGATACCCTGGTCTCGCGCGCCTTCAAGGCCCCCGCCGAGACCCTGCAGCGCGCCGGCCATCTGGTCGCCCCGCAGGGGCGGGTACTGGCGATGCTGGGCCCCGCCGACCGTGCCCGCGAAGCGTTGCCGGCACCGTGGTCGTATCAAGCGGTCGAGCCGGTTACCATTCCCGGCGAGCACGCCCCCCGTCACATCGCCATCATCGAGAGAACTGCGCCGTGACCGAGACCCTTGCGATCACCAACCAGAAGGGCGGCGTCGGCAAGACGACCACCTGCGTCAACCTGGCCGCATCGCTCGCCCGTCTGGGTCGTTCGGTGCTGGTGGTCGACATGGACCCGCAGGGCAACGCGACCACGGGATCCGGCGAAGACAAGCATGCCGACGTACGCACCACCTGCGACGTCCTGCTGGGTGATGCGCCCCTGGATGATGTCGTGCAACGCGTCGAGGCCGGCTTCGATCTGCTGCCGGCCAACGGTGACCTGACCGTGGCCGAGGTGCGCCTGATGGAGGAAGAGGGCCGCGAATATCGCCTGCAACAGGCCCTGGCGGATGCCCGTGGCCGCTGGGACTACGTGCTGGTCGACTGCCCCCCGTCGCTCAATCTGCTGACGGTCAACGGTCTGGTCGCCGCCGATGGCGTCGTCATCCCCATGCAGTGCGAGTACTACGCCCTCGAGGGCCTAACCGCGCTGATGCGCACCATCGAGAGCATCCAGCGCGGGCCCAATCCCCGCCTGCGCATCGCCGGACTGCTGCGCACCATGTTCGATGCCCGCAACCGTCTCGCCGGCGACGTCTCCGAGCAGCTGACCGGGTATTTCGGCGACCGGGTCTACAATACCGTGATCCCGCGCAACATCCGCCTGGCCGAAGCCCCCAGCTTCGGTCAGCCTGCTCTGTTGTATGATGCATCATCGCGCGGCGCGGTCGCCTATCTCGCCCTGGCAGGCGAACTGCTGCGCCGCTGATTGCTCCTTTCGGCAGGATTCGAAACATGGCCAGAAGAAACAGTGGACGACTCGGACGTGGTATCGACGCGCTGCTCAGCGGGGCCTCCGAGGAGCCCGGTGAAGAGGATCGCCTGGAGTCCGTGCCGGTCGAACGCATCCGCCGCGGCCGTTACCAGCCGCGGGGCCGGATATCCGAAGAAGCGCTGGCCGAACTGACCGAATCCATCCGCTCGCAGGGCATCGTCCAGCCGGTGGTCCTGCGGCCGGTGGACGAAGGCTACGAGCTGATCGCCGGCGAGCGACGCTGGCGCGCCGCCCAGCAGGCAGGCCTCGAAACGGTCCCCGCAGTGATCCGCGAGATCCCCGACCAGGCGGCCGCCGCGATGGCCCTGATCGAGAACATCCAGCGGGAGAACCTCAACCCGCTGGAGGAAGCCAGTGCCATCCACCGGCTGATCGGCGAATTCGAACTGACCCACCAGGACGCGGCCACCGCCGTCGGCCGCTCGCGCACCGCGGTGACCAATCTCCTGCGGCTGCTGGAGCTCCACGATGCGGTCAAGGTTCACGTCGACGAGGGCCGCCTCGAGATGGGCCATGCCCGCTGCATCCTTGCCCTGCCGGTTGACGATCAGCCCGAAGTCGCCGAGCGCGTCGTCAAGCGCGGCCTCTCGGTACGCGCCACCGAACAGCTGGTTCGCCGCACCCTCGAGCAAAAGGATGCCGAGCCGGTCTCCACCGAGCCACCGCCCGAGATCCGGCAACTGGAGAGCCGCCTTGCCGACACCCTGGGTGCTCCCGTCCAGGTGCGTTACAACCGTCAGGGCAAGGGCCGGCTGGTGATCGAATACAACTCCCTCGACGAGCTCGACGGAATCCTGTCACATATTCAGTAACCCGGCCGGCCCCCGCGGGTCGCGTTGACCTCCCTTAAGGGCCCACTTATACTGCGCGCAATTTTCCGGAGAGGGGTGGGTTGTGCCCATCCACCAGATGACACCGCGAAGCTTCAGCCCTGCCGTTCAGTCGCTCGGTCTGCAGTTCGCAGTCACCCTTCTCCTGACGGTGCTCTTGCTGGTGCTGTCGTTACCGTCGGCCGCCATCTCGATGGCGCTCGGCGGCGGGATTGCCGCCCTCGGAAACGCCGTGATGGTATTTGCGGTCTTCGGGGCGTATCGTGCGTCGGCTGCCCGGAACCTGGCCGGGCGCATGATGCTGGCTCAGGTATTCCGGCTGCTGCTCATCGCAGCCGCATTTGCGGCGGTGTTCGCGGGTCACGAGAACCCCGACCTGCCCGCCCTGTTCGGTGGCTTTCTCGCGGTGCATCTTCTGCCCGTGTGGTGGGTCCACCGGGCATCCGCCCAAGCAATGAAGAGATAGCGACATGGCTTCAGAAATGGACGACCATATCAATCACCATCTCACGAACCTGACCTTCGGGTATCACCCGGAGAACGGGCTCGGCTTCGCGATGAGCGCATCGGAGGCTTCCGAGATGGGTTTCTGGGCCATCCACGTTGATTCGATGATCTGGTCCATCGGCCTCGGCCTGCTGTTCATCCTCAGCTTCCGTTACGCGGCAAAGCGGGTCACCGCCGGTGTCCCCGGTGGCTGGCAGAACTTCGTCGAATGGATCATGGACTTCGTCGACACCAACGTGCGCGGTTCGTTCAAGCACAAGAACGACCTCATCGCGCCGCTGGCACTGACTATCTTTATCTGGATCTTCCTGCTCAACCTGATGGACCTGGTGCCGGTGGATCTGATCCCGCACCTCGCCTATCTGCTGGGCATCCCGTACTTCAAGATCGTGCCCACGACCGACATCAACGTGACGATCGGTCTGGCGCTGGGCGTGTTCATTCTCATCATCTATTACTCGCTGAAGATCAAGGGTCCGGTGGGTTTCGTCAAGGAGCTGACCGGTGCGCCGTTCCAGACCTCCATCACCCCGCTGAAGCCCCTGACCTGGGTGGCCAACTTCGTGCTGGAAGTCGTCGACCTCCTGGCCAAGCCGGCTTCTCTCGCCCTGCGACTGTTCGGCAACCTGTACGCCGCCGAGATGATCTTTATCCTCATCGGCCTGATGTACTCCGCCGGACTGATGTTCGGGCTCGCCGGGGGCGTGCTGCACGTCGGCTGGGCGATCTTCCACATCCTCGTGGTGCCGCTGCAGGCCTTCATCTTCATGGTGCTGACCATCGTCTATCTGGACATGGCTCACTCGGAAGACCACTGATAACCCTTAACTTCAACCGACCGTCTCAACTTCACTGGAGATATTACGATGGAAATGGCTAACGCTCTGGTTATTATCGCCGCCGCTCTGATGATGGGCATGGCCGCTATCGGCGCCGCGATTGGTGTCGCCACCCTCGGGGGTCGCTTCCTCGAAGGCGCTGCCCGTCAGCCGGAACTGATCCCGATGCTGCGCACCAACTTCTTCATCGTTGTGGGTCTGACCGACGCCGTGCCGATGATCTCGGTGGGTATCGGCCTGTACGTCCTGTTCGTTCTCGGCTAAGGGCTGATCGAGTCACGAGGATCCCTCACCACTCGTCAACCTGAGGTAGCAGGATGAATATCAATCTCACCATCATCGGGCAGCTGCTGGCCTTCAGCGTTTTCGTATGGTTCACCATGCGATTCGTCTGGCCGCCGCTGACCCAGGCCCTGGAGGCACGGCGCAAGAAGATCGCCGACGGCCTCGCGGCCGCCGAACGCGGCGAGAAGGAACAGGAGCTGGCCCAGGAGCGTGCGACCGAGGTCATCAAGGAGGCCAAGCAGCAGGCCAACGACATCGTCGCCTCCGCTCAGAAGCGTGCCAACGAGCTCGTCGAGGAAGCCCGCACCAACGCCCGCGAGGAAGGGGAGCGAATCAAGGAATCGGCGCAGGCCGAAGCCGAGCAGGAGCTCAACCGCGCGAAGGACGAACTGCGCAAGCAGGTCTCCGACCTGGCGGTGCAGGGTGCCGAGCAGATCCTGGCCAAGGAGATTGACGCCAAGGCCCACGGTGACCTTCTCAAGAAGCTCGCTGCCAAGCTGTAAGGAGAGGCTATGTCAGACCTGATTTCGGTAGCCCGACCCTACGCCCGCGCCGCTTTCGAGCGGGCACGCGAGGACCAGGACCTCGCCGGCTGGGCCGAGCAGCTGGAATTGCTGGCGGCGATCGCCGGCGATTCCCGGATGCACGATCTCCTCTCGAATCCCCGGGTGCCGCGGGACAAGCGTGCCCAGCTCGTGCTGGACATCGCCGAGGGCAAGCTCAACGACGGTGCGGCCAACCTGGTCCGCCTGCTGGGCGAGAACGGTCGCCTGCCGGCACTGCCGGCCGTGAGCGAGGCCTTCAACGCGCTGAAGGCCGAAGCCGAAAGCCGCGTGGAGGCCGAGGTCATTGCGTTCCGCAAACTCACCCAGGCGCAGGAGAAAGAGATCCACAAGGCGCTGTCCGAACGTCTCGGCCGCGAAGTGGATCTGACCTCCTCGGTCGACAGCTCCCTTCTTGGAGGGGCCATCATCCGCGCCGGCGACCTGGTCATCGACGGCTCCGTGCGAGGCCAGCTGGACCGCCTGGCTGCCAATTTGAGTCGCTAAGAGGAAATTATCATGCAACTGAATCCCTCCGAGATCAGTGATCTGATCAAACAGCGCATCGACAAGTTCGATGCGGGCTCCGAGGCCTCGAACGAGGGCACCGTGGTCAGCCTGCAGGACGGCATCGCCCGCGTTCACGGCCTGGGCGACGTCATGCAGGGCGAAATGCTCGCCTTCCCCGGCGAAACCTACGGCATGGCGCTCAACCTCGAGCGCGACTCCGTGGGTGTGGTGATCCTCGGTGATTACAACCACCTGCGCGAAGGCGACACCGTCAAGTGCACCGGCCGCATCCTCGAGGTCCCGGTGGGCGACGAGCTGCTCGGCCGCGTGGTCGATTCGCTCGGGCAGCCGCTGGACGGCAAGGGCGCGATCGAGACCGGTCAGACCAGCCCGATCGAGCGCATGGCACCCGGCGTCATCGAACGTCAGGGCGTGGACCAGCCGCTGCAGAGCGGCATCAAGGCCATCGACGCCATGGTCCCCGTCGGCCGCGGTCAGCGCGAGCTGATCATCGGCGACCGCCAGACCGGCAAGACCGCCGTGGCCGTGGATGCGATCATCAACCAGAAGGATTCCGGCGTGAAGTGCATCTACGTCGCCGTTGGCCAGAAGGCCTCCTCGGTGGCGTCGGTGGTGCACAAGCTGGAACAGGCCGGCGCGATGGAGAACACCATCGTTGTCGCGGCCAACGCGTCCGAATCCGCCGCGATGCAGTTCATCGCCCCCTATGCCGGCTGCGCGATGGGCGAATACTTCCGTGACAAGGGCGAAGATGCCCTGATCGTCTACGATGACCTCACCAAGCAGGCCTGGGCGTATCGTCAGGTGTCCCTGCTGCTGCGTCGTCCGCCGGGCCGCGAAGCCTATCCGGGTGACGTGTTCTACCTGCATTCGCGTCTGCTGGAGCGTGCCTCCCGCGTCAACGAGGAATACGTCGAGCGTGCGACCAATGGCGAGGTCAAGGGTCAGACGGGCTCGCTGACCGCCCTGCCCATCATCGAGACCCAGGCCGGCGACGTGTCCGCGTTCGTGCCGACCAACGTGATCTCGATCACCGACGGTCAGATCTTCCTCGAGACCGACCTGTTCAACTCGGGTATCCGCCCGGCGATCAATGCCGGCCTTTCGGTTTCCCGTGTCGGTGGCTCGGCCCAGACCAAGATCATCAAGAAGCTGGGCGGCAGCGTGCGTCTCGACCTCGCCCAGTACCGCGAACTGGCCGCGTTTTCGCAGTTCGCCTCCGATCTGGACGAAACCACGCGCAAGCAGCTGGATCGCGGGAAGCGCGTTACCGAGCTGATGAAGCAGGGCCAGTACCAGCCGATGTCCATCGGCGAGATGGCGTTCTCGCTGTACGCGGCCAATCAGGGCTACCTCGACGACGTCGAGGAAGACAAGGTCGTGGATTTCGAACGCGAACTCCAGGCCTGGCTGCGCTCGAACCAGAAGGCGCTGCTCGACGAGATCAACAGCACCGGCGACTACAACGACTCCATCCAGGAACGCATGACCGCCGCCCTGGACGAGTTCAAGTCCAAGAACACCTGGTAACGGGAGCGCGCAATGGCGGGCACGAAGGAGATCCGGACGCAGATCAAGAGTATCCAGAATACTCAGAAGATCACCAAGGCCATGGAAATGGTGGCCGCGTCCAAGATGCGCAAGGCCCAGGACCGCATGCAGGAGTCCCGGCCGTACGCCGAAAAGATCCGCGACGTGATTGGTCACGTCGCGATGGCGAACGCCCAGTACCGTCACCCGTTCATGGTGGAGCGCGACGTCAAGCGCGTCGCCATGATCGTGGTGTCCACCGACCGCGGGCTGTGTGGCGGCCTGAACACCAACCTGTTCAAGCAGGCGGTCGCGGAAATGCGGCGCTACCGCGACGAAGGGGTCGAGGTGGATCTCTGCGTGTTCGGCAACAAGGCACTGCAGTTCTTCCGGCGGCTGGGGGGCAACATCGTGGCGCAGGCCACGGATCTCGGTGACCGCCCGCACCTCTCCGATCTCATCGGAACCGCGAAGGTGCTGCTGGACGATTTCCGCGAGGAAAAGATCGATCGCGTCGTTCTGGTTGAGAACAAGTTCGTCAATACCATGACGCAGAAGCCGCAGGTCACGCAGCTGCTGCCGACCGCGCCAAGCGCGGACGAAGAACTGGAATACCACTGGGACTACATCTACGAGCCGGAGCCCTACGAGGTTCTGGATACCCTCGTCGAGCGCTACGTGGAATCCCTGATCTATCAGGCCGTGGTCGAGAACGTGGCCTGCGAGATGGCCGCGCGGATGGTGGCGATGAAGGCGGCATCCGACAACGCCGGCACGATGATCAAGGACCTCCAGCTGGTCTACAACAAGGCACGCCAGGCCGCGATCACGCAGGAGATTTCCGAGATCGTCAGCGGCGCCGCGGCGGTCTAGCGACCGCCTCCGGCAGGCCCGACGCGGCAAGAATTACGACTTAGAGGATTGAACGCATGAGCTCTGGAAAGATTGTCGAAATCATCGGCGCCGTCGTGGACGTGGAGTTCCCCCACGGCGAGGTGCCCAGGGTCTACGACGCCCTGACGCTGGAAAACGGCCTGACCCTCGAGGTCCAGCAGCAGCTGGGCGACGGGATCGTCCGGACCATCGCCATGGGCAGCACCGACGGCCTCAAGCGCCAGACCGCCGTGAGCAACACCGGGGGCCCGATCTCCGTGCCGGTGGGCCAGGGCACCCTGGGCCGCGTGATGGACGTGCTGGGCCGCCCGGTGGACGAGGCCGGCGACGTGGAAACCGAAGAAAAATGGTCGATCCATCGCAAGGCCCCGAGTTTTGACGAACAGGCGGGCTCCACCGACCTGCTGGAAACCGGGATCAAGGTCATCGACCTGCTCTGCCCCTTCGCCAAGGGCGGCAAGGTGGGCCTGTTCGGCGGCGCCGGCGTGGGCAAGACCGTCAACATGATGGAGCTCATCCGCAACATCGCCATCGAGCACAGCGGCTACTCGGTGTTTGCCGGCGTCGGGGAGCGTACTCGTGAAGGGAACGACTTCTATCACGAGATGAACGACTCCAACGTGCTCGACAAGGTGGCGCTGGTCTACGGCCAGATGAACGAGCCGCCGGGCAACCGTCTGCGCGTGGCGCTGACCGGTCTGACGATGGCGGAGTACTTCCGCGACGAAGGCCGTGACGTGCTGATGTTCATCGACAACATCTACCGTTACACCCTGGCCGGCACCGAGGTATCGGCGCTGCTGGGCCGCATGCCCTCCGCGGTGGGTTACCAGCCCACGCTGGCGGAAGAAATGGGTGTGCTGCAGGAGCGCATCACCTCCACCAAGAAGGGCTCGATCACCTCGATCCAGGCGGTCTACGTCCCGGCGGACGACCTTACCGACCCGTCCCCGGCCACGACGTTTGCGCACCTTGACGCGACCGTCGTGCTGTCGCGCCAGATCGCGGAGCTGGGCATCTACCCGGCAGTGGATCCGCTGGATTCGACCTCGCGTCAGCTGGATCCGCAGATCATCGGCCAGCAGCACTACGATACCGCGCGTGCGGTGCAGGGTACGTTGCAGCGCTACAAGGAGCTGAAGGACATCATCGCGATCCTCGGCATGGACGAGCTGTCGGAAGACGACAAGCTGGTCGTGGCCCGGGCGCGCAAGATCCAGCGCTTCCTGTCGCAGCCGTTCTTCGTTGCGGAAGTGTTCACCGGCGCCCCCGGCAAGTACGTGTCGCTCAAGGACACCATTCGTGCCTTCCAGGCCATCGTGGACGGTGAGTACGATCACCTGCCCGAGCAGGCGTTCTACATGGTGGGTACCATCGAGGAAGCCGTCGAGAAGGCCGACAAACTCGGCTAAGGAGCACCTGTCATGCCAATGACAATGCATGTGGACGTGGTCAGTGCCGAGGAGTCGATCTACTCCGGCACGGCCGAGATGATCGCGGCCCCGGCCGAGGAAGGCGAGGTCGGCGTGTATGCCGGTCACCTGCAGATGCTGGTTCGTCTGAATCCGGGCGAACTGCGCATACAGGAGAAGGAAGGGGCGGAGCCCCAGCCGGTGTTCGTCTCCGGGGGCGTGATGGAGGTGCAGCCGCGCCACGTCACGGTGCTCGCGGATACCGCGGTCCGCGCGAAGGACCTGGACGAGGCCGAGGCGCTCGAGGCCAAGAAGCGGGCGGAGGAAGCCCTGGCCGACAAGCAGGCCGACTTCGATTATGCCAAGGCGCAGGCCGAGCTTGCGGAAGCCGCGGCCCGGCTGCAGATGATCGAAAAGCTGCGTCGCCGCCGCTGAACCGGCGGCAGACACGGCAGGGAAGGATCACAAGGCCGCCTCTCTCGGGCGGCCTTGTTGTTTGTGGTCCCGGCCGGGATCTCGGTATGGAAGGGTGATTGTGGAACGACTGCATCTGATCATACTCGCCGCCGGCAAGGGCACGCGGATGCGCTCGGCCCTGCCCAAGGTGCTGCAGCCGCTGGGCGGCCGACCCATGCTGGCGCACGTGCTCGAGCGCGCGGACCGGCTGGAGGCCAGCGCCGTCCATGTCGTGGTCAGCCACGGCCGGGAGGCGGTGCAGGCGGCCTTCGCGCAGCGAGAGGACCTGCGCTGGGTGGACCAGGGCCATCCCGGGGGCACCGGACACGCGGTGGCCCGCGCCCTGGAGGGGATCCCCGACGGTGCGCGGGTTCTGGTGCTGTATGGCGACGTGCCCCGGATCCCGTTGGCAGACCTGGAAGGCTGTGCGCGTACGCGGGAGACGCTCACGGTGCTTGGTACCCGGGTGGCCGATCCCCGTGGCTACGGGCGCCTGATCGAAGACGCGCGGGGCAATCTGGAGCGGATCGTGGAGGACAAGGAGACGGACGCTGCGGAGGCCGCCGTGAACCGCATCAATACCGGGGTCCTGGCGGGCGATGCGGTGGCGCTGAGACGCTGGCTGGGTGCGTGCGAGCCCCCGGCCGATGCCGAGCGCGAGTGGTACCTGACGGATGTGGTCGCGGTGGCCCGGGGCGAGGGCCAGTCGGTGGCCCTGATCGACAGCCAGGACCCCGACGCGGTCCTGGGCGTGAACGACCGGGCGCAGCTTGCGGTACAGGAACGCCTGCTCCAGCGGGAGATCGCCGATGAATCCATGCGTGAGGGTCTGGCACTGGCAGACCCGGCCCGGTTCGATTGCCGCGGTACGCTGGAGTTCGGCCGCGACTGCCGGCTGGACGTGAATGTCGTGGTGGAGGGAACGGTGATCCTCGGCGATGATGTAGAAATCGGTGCCGGGTGCGTGCTGCGTGACTGTCGTATCGCTTCCGGCGCGCGGCTGCAGCCGTATACGGTGGTCGAGGGCGCCCGGCTCGGCGAGCGGGCCGAGGCCGGCCCGTTCGCGCGCCTGCGTCCGGGGGCCGATCTTGGCGAGGGCGCCCGGGTCGGCAATTTCGTCGAGGTGAAAAACGCGCGCCTGGAGTCCGGTGCCAAGGCCAACCATCTTGCCTACGTCGGCGATGCGCGGGTCGGTGCCGGAGCCAACCTGGGGGCGGGCACCATCACCTGTAATTACGACGGGGCCAACAAGCATCACACCGAGATTGGCGCGGACGCGTTTATCGGCTCCAACACCGCGCTGGTCGCGCCGATTTCCATCGGTGCGGGCGCGACCGTGGGCGCGGGCTCGACCATCAGCCGCGACGTGCCGGACGGCGCGCTGGCCCTGACGCGGGCGCCGGCACGGACCGTGGAAGGCTGGCAGCGTCCGGCGAAGAGACCGAAATCGGGCGAAGCCGGCACCGAGGCAACGGAAGACGGGGACTGAACCATGTGCGGACTGGTTACCGGCATTGCCGAGCGCAACATCGTTCCGCTCCTGATCGAGGGCCTGCACCGCCTGGAGTACCGGGGCTATGACTCCGCCGGGGTCGCGGTCGCCCGCCCGGCCGGCATTGACGTCGTTCGCACCGAGGGCAAGGTCGCCGCGCTGGAGGAGCGGGTCGCGCAGGCCGGGCTCCAGGGCCATGCCGGTCTCGCCCACACCCGCTGGGCCACCCACGGGCGGCCCTCCGAGGCGAATGCGCATCCGCACCTGTCGCGCGACCGGCGCGTCGCCATTGCGCACAACGGCATCATCGAAAACCATGCGGCCCTGCGGGACGCCCTGGCGGCCGATGGCTGGAACTGTGCATCCGACACCGACAGCGAGGTCATCGCCCACCTGATCGAACAGGCGCTGGCTGCCGGGGAAGAACCGGTAGCGGCCGTGCGCGGCGTCTGCGCCCGACTCCAGGGGGCGTGGGCGCTGGCCGTCACCGTGGCCGATGCACCGGACCGGGTCATCGTCGCCCGTCACGGGTCGCCCCTGCTGATCGGTCTGGGGATCGGCGAGAACTTTGCGGCGTCCGACATGCAGGCACTGCTGCCGGTCACCCAGCGGTTCATCGATCTGGAAGAAGGCGACATCGCGGTCCTGCGACGCGATCGCGTCGAGATCGAGGATGCGCGTGGCAACACGGTCACCCGTGAGGCGCGCGAGACCCGCTGCGAGGTGACCATCGCCGATCGCGGCGACTACCGCCATTTCATGCTCAAGGAGATCCACGAGCAGCCGCGCGCGCTGGCCGAAACCCTGGCCGGACGGTTCGGTCATGACGGCGTGCTGCCGAATCTGCTCGGCCCGGACACCGACCGTCTGTTGTGCGACGTCACCTCGGTGCAGATCGTCGCCTGCGGCACCAGCTATCACGCGGGCATGGTGGCGCGGTACTGGATCGAGGATTATCTCGGCATGCCGGCACAGGTCGAGGTGGCGAGCGAGTACCGCTATCGCCGGCATGTGGTCGCTCCCGGGACCCTCCTGCTGGTGCTGTCGCAGTCCGGGGAAACCGCTGACACCCTGGCGGTGCTGCGCCAGGCGCGCGAAGAGCCCTTCGCCGCGCGGCTGGCCATCTGCAACGTACCCGAGAGCACCATGGCCCGGCTCGCGGATCTGGTATTGATGACCCAGGCCGGCCCCGAGATCGGCGTTGCCTCCACCAAGGCCTTCACCACCCAGCTCGCCGCGCTGGCCGTCCTGGTGCTCCTGCTCGGTGATACGGCGCGCACCGCGCGGCTCGGGGCCGCCGACCGCCAGGACGGTATCCGGGCGCTCCAGTCCCTGCCGGCAATGGCCGACGCCGCACTGCAGCTGGACGGGCGCCTCGCGCAGGTGGCGGAGCATCTGGTGGAGCGCCACCACGCGCTGTTCCTGGGGCGGGGGGTGCATTACCCGATTGCGCTGGAGGGCGCCCTGAAGCTGAAGGAGATCTCCTACATCCATGCGGAGGCCTACCCGTCGGGTGAGCTCAAGCACGGGCCCCTGGCGCTGGTGGACGCCGAAATGCCGGTCATTGCGGTGGCACCGGATGACGCCCAGCTGGAGAAACTCGCGAGCAACCTGCAGGAGGTACGGGCCCGCGGCGGCGAGCTGATCGTGATCGGCGAGGAGGCGGCGGCACGCGCCCTGGGCCCGGATGACACCTGGGTCGGCATGCCCCACGACGGCCCGTTGAACTCGTGGATCGCTCCGGTTCTCTTCGCGATCCCGTTGCAGCTGCTCGCGTATCACACCGCCGTGCTCAAGGGGACCGACGTGGACCAGCCGCGCAATCTGGCCAAATCCGTGACCGTGGAATAGTCCGCATGGCTTGTATTGCCACGCCGGCTTCGCTAGATTCCCCGGCGTCCTGAAAACCGTGACCGGAGTACCCCATGGATCAGCAACAGATCAATCAGCGCTGCGTCGAACTGTTCAACTCGCCGCGGGTGCAGACCAAGATGTGGAATCCACGCATGTTCTGGGAGGTGGGGCGCCACCTGAACGTCACCTCCGACCAGCTGACCGATCCGAAGGTAGACGTCGCCGAACTGGAAGTGATGCTCTCGGCCGCGGCCTACGAGCCGTCGCAGTGCGCGGACGAGGTCAACCAGCGCGAAAGCGGCCGTGCGGACTTTATCCGCCGCGCCGTGCAGTCCGGCCAGCGCCCGTTCCTGCGCCGCGCCGACTGACGCGATTTCGTGTTCGGCCTCCGCGTAGGAGGCGAGTCCCCGCGCCGTTCCGGCGCAGGCGATTGGCCGAACGCAAAATCGGCCGGAGGGCCGGCCTCCTGCCGGGGCCAGGGTTCGACCTCCTCCCTGTAGGAGGCGAGCCCCCTCGCCGACCCGGCGCAGGCGATTGGCCGGACGCAAACTCGGCCGGAGGGCCGGCCTCCTGCCGGGGCCAGGGTTCGACCTGCCCGTAGGAGGCGAGCCCCCTCGCCGATTCGGCCACCGATTCGGCCCTCTCGCCGATCCGATATCCCGTCCGTTCCGGCGGCCCGCCTCAGGCCCGCAGGAGCGGACCCTCAACCGCCTCACGGGCCTCGCGGCCCGCCAGTTCCTCGATGACCGCCAGGGTGAAATCCATCGCCACGCCGGGCCCGCGCCCGGTGATCACGTTACCGTCGATTTCCACGGCCGCACCGCTCGACTCCACTCCGGTGCCGTCGAGGGCGCCGGTAAAGCAGGTCGCCCGGCGATCCTGCAGCAACCCGGCCTGCGCCAGCACCTTGGGGGCCGCACAGATGGCCGCCAGATGCCGGCCGGCTTCCGCCTGTTTCTGCAGCCGTGCGATCAGCCGCGGGTCATCGCGCAGGTGATTCGCGCCCGGCAGTCCCCCGGGAATGGCAATCAGATCGAAATCTCCGCCGACGGCCGTTTCGAGCTCACTGTCCGGCTGGATCACCGTAGCGCGCGAGCAGGTGACCGGCCCGGCCTCCTGACCGGCCACCGTGACCTCGAAGCCGGCCCGCCGGAACAGGTCGATCATGGTCACGGCCTCCAGCTCTTCCGAGCCGGAGGCCAGAGGTACGAGCACTCGCGTCATCGAGCTCCTCCCGCTAGCGTCCGTTGTAGAAGTTCAGGCCCTTGAGGAGATTGAGGGCCTCGTTCAGGCCAAAGTCGCGCTCGGCCAGGCTTTCTTCTTCCTCGTCATCGACATCGTCCGGCAGGTCGGGCCGCGCGGGCGAGTCGTCTTCCGAGCGCGACACCCGCAGGGTCTCGTCCAGCGCGATGTCCGGGGTGATCCCTTCGTCCTGGATGGACCGGCCGTCCGGGGTGAAGTAGCGTGCGGTGGTCAGCTTGATCCCGGTCTGCTCCGACAGCGGCAGGATGGTCTGCACCGATCCCTTGCCGAAGCTGTTCTGCCCCATGATGATCGCGCGACCGTGGTCCTGCAGGGCACCCGCGACGATCTCCGAAGCCGACGCCGAGCCGCGGTTGACCAGTACCACCATCGGCACGCCATCGAGGACGTCTCCCGGCGAGGCGTCATATTCGATCTGCGCCTCGTCCAGCCGGCCCTCGGTGTAGACGATCCGTCCTCCGTCCAGGAAGGCGTCGGATACGCCCACGGCGCCGTTGAGGATCCCGCCCGGGTTGTTGCGCAGGTCCAGGACCAGGCCCTTCAGGCCGTTGGCCTCCTTGAGCTCCTCGATCGCGCTGACCAGATCCCGCGCCGTGCGTGTCTGGAAGTTGCTGACGCGTACGTAGCCGTAGCCGTCTTCCAGCATCTCGGAGCGGACCGATTCCACCTGGATGATGTCGCGCGTGATGGTGATCTCCAGCGGCTGATCCTCGCCGTCGCGCACCACCGTCAGGGTGATGTCGGAACCCTGTTCGCCGCGCATCCGGCTGACGGCATCCGACAGGGTCATGCCGCGCACCGAGTCACCGTCCAGACGCACGATGAGGTCACCCGCCTGGATGCCCGCACGATCCGCCGGCGTGTCGTCGATCGGAGCGATGACCTTCACGAAGCCGTCTTCCATCCCGACCTCGATCCCGAGGCCGCCGAACTCGCCCGAGGTTCCCGCTTCCATGTCACGGAAGTCGTCCTCGTCGAGGTAGGAAGAGTGCTCGTCGAGCCCCGTCAGCATGCCCTGAATGGCGTTGTCCAGCAGCTCGCTGTCGTCGACTTCCTCGACGTAATTGCGCTTGATGCGCATGTAGACGTCGGTGAAGCGCTGCAGGTCCTCGACCGGCAGTGCCGACAGACCGGCGGCATCGTCGCGCCCGGCGTACACGCCCACGGACACGCTCAGCATGATGCCCAGAACGAGGCCGGTGAGCAGGCCGTAGCCGGAATGGAAAAGCTTGTTCATCAGAGTATCCCTTGTCCGAGGTCTTTCTGCGGTTATGCTCCGAATTCTAGCATTCCGCCCTTACTGTGACGGCCACCATGCCTGCGGGTTCAATGTCTGCCCCTCCCGCCGTACTTCGAAGTACAGTCCCGGCGCGATGGCGGGACTGCCTTCCCCGGCGCGTCCCACCGGCTCGCCTGCATCGGCCGATTCCCCCGGCCCGGCGAGGATGTCTTCGAGGTTGCCGTACAGCGTCAGATAACCGTCCCCGTGATCTAGGATCACCAGGAACCCGTAGCCCTGCATCCAGTCCGCATAGACCACACGACCCTGATGCACTGCCCGCACCGGCGCGCCCGAGGGCGCCTCCAGCACCACGCCGTTCCACTGGCTGCGCAGGCTGCCGCGGCGTTCGCTGCCGAAATCGCGGATGACCGGTGCATCCACCGGTCGCGGCAACTCCCCTTCCAGATCCGCGAACGGGACGTCCGGATTGACCGCGCGGGACCGAGGGGGCGCCTCCTCGCCCGTTTGCTCTTCGGCGGTGGTGGCATGGCGTTGCTCTTCGATCTCCGTGATCACGCGATCCAGGGTCTCGGCGTTGCGTTCGAGGCGTTCCAGCTCGAGTGCCTCGTCTTCCATGGCCGCCTCGAGTTCCTCCAGTGCCGCCCGGCGGGCTGCCTCCTGACGCTCCAGTTCGGCCATCGCTTCGCGGGTCTCGGTCTCGCGGCGAGCCAGCCGTTCGCGTTCCTCGGTCAGCCCGGCACGGGCCGCCTGCAGCTCCTCGATCCGTTGGTGCAGGCCTGCCAGGGTCCGTTCCCGCGCCTGCTGAATGGCGGCCGCATAAACGGGGTGGTGCCGCTGTCCGCCTTCCGTCGGCCGGTCACCCTGCCCATGGCGCGCCTGCAGCCACTGGTCATGCACCAGTCGCGCCGCGTCGTGTCGCTGCTCGTGCAGCCGTTCCTCGCGCCGGGCCACGCGAGCCTCGTGCTCGGCAATCACCTCCTCCTGGGCCTCACGGCGGCGTTCCAGCTCATCCAGTCGTTCGCGTTGTTCGCCCGCGCCCCGGGCGGACGCGGCGATCCGGTCTTCCAGATTGGCGACTGCCTCGCGGCGTTCCTCCAGCGAACGTTCGACGTCCCGGATGGCCTCCAGGGTCTTTTCCAGCTCCGCCTCGGGTTCCAGCGCCGTGGCCGGCACGGCAACCAGCAGCCCCGCCAGCAGCAGGCCAACCCATGAAAGCGACAGGGACAAGATTGCGTGAATCCGCATATCGGGGTACGTTTGCGTTCTAATATTCTCACCCAGTGGCAGGGGTCTTGCCCCTCCGAACGAGAGGCTGCCGTGAGCGACGAACCGTGCATCGAAGACGAACTGATGTCGCAGGACGAGGATATCGAGAGGGCCTCGCGCTCGCTCAAGGCCATGTCCCATCCGCTGCGACTCAAGATCCTGTGCATTCTGGGCGACCGGGAGGTCAGCGTACAGGAAATCGTGGATCAGGTCGGGACCTCGCAGAGCAATATTTCCCAGCACCTCGGAATCCTGCGTGACAAGGGCATCCTGGCCACGCGCAAGGACGCCAATCGGGTCTATTACCGCGTGGGGGACTCCCGCACCCTGCGCCTGATCGGTATGATGCAGGACGTCTTCTGCCGTTCCTGAATCCCGACCGGTCTCCCGCATGCTTGAACGACTGCCCGAATTCCTTGCCAACAACCCGATTCTGACAGGCGCCCTGATCGCGGTGCTTGCCCTGATCATCTACGCCGAGTTCCGGCGCCTGACGCGCAAGTACCGCGAGCTGGCGCCCACCGAAGCGGTGCGCGTAATGAACCAGGATGATGCCCTGGTGCTGGATGTGCGCGAGCACAACGAGGTCTCCGGCGGCCGCATCGGTGGCGCGAAGCATATCCCCCTCGGCGAACTGAAAAAGCGCATGCAGGACATCGAGGCGTGGAAGTCCAGCCCCGTGGTGGTCTATTGCCGTAGCGGTAACCGGTCCTCCATGGCTGCGAATCAGCTGACGGCGGCCGGCTTCGAGGACGTGGTCAATCTTTCCGGTGGCATCCAGGCATGGGAAAATGCGGGCATGCCGCTGAAGAAGAAGTGACATGCGCTTGGAGGTCTACTCTACCGGGCACTGCCCGTTCTGCATCCTCGCCCGCCGCCTGCTGAACCAGCGCGACCTCGGCTTCGACGAATACCGCATCGACCGGGACTCCGGGCTGCGCCACGAGATGGAACAGCGGGCGGACGGACGCACCAGCGTCCCGCAGATCTTCCTGGGGGACACCCATATCGGCGGCTACGATGAACTCCAGGCCATGGAACGGTCCGGCGAGCTGGACCGCCTGATCGAGGCCTGCGGGGGCGTGGACGCCGGCGATTCCACGAACACCTGAAAGGATCCGAACGCACCATGGCTGAAGAAAACCAGACCGACGCGGCCGCACAGGGCGGCCAGGGCTCCGATGGCCCCGAATTCTCCATGCAGAAGGTCTTCATCAAGGACCTGTCCTTCGAGGCCCCCGGCGCCCCGGAGATCTTCCTCAAGGAATGGAAGGGCGAGACCGGCATCCAGCTCAACACCCAGGCGCGCCCGGTGGGCGAGCAGGAAGGGGTCTACGAGGTCGAGCTGGGCCTGACGGTCACCACCGAATCCAACGGCGAGACCGGCTACCTGGTCGAGATCAAGCAGGCCGGGGTGTTCATCGTGCGCGGTTTCTCCGAGGAGCAACGCAATCAGCTGCTGGGTGCCTACTGCCCCAATGCGCTGTTCCCCTTCGCCCGCGAGACGGTTGCCGACCTGGTCCTGAAGGGCGGATTCCCGCAGCTGCTGCTGCAGCCGGTCAACTTCGACGCGCTGTATGCCAAGCACCTGAAGGAACAGCAGGAAGGTTCGGGTCAGGGCCAGGGAGGCAACGGCGCCGCCGTCACGGCCAGCGAAAACCCCTGAGCCGGCCCGGCGCATGCGCATCGCGGTACTGGGGGCCGGTTCCTGGGGGACCGCCCTGGCGGTGCATGCCGCACGCCTGCACGACGACGTGCGGCTGTGGGGGCGTTCGGCCGAGACCGCCGAGCGCCTCCAGCGCGAACGCGAGAATCCCCGCTATCTCCCGGGCCTGACCTTCCCGCGCAACCTGCGGGTGACCGCCGCGTCGGAGGTCGTCGACGGCGTCGACCTGGTGCTGGTGGTCGTGCCTTCGGGCGCCTTCCGCGAGACCCTGCGCTGGCTGCGGCCCCGGCTGGAACCGGGGCAGGTCGTGGCCTGGGCCACCAAGGGGCTGGAAACCGGGACCGGTGCCTGGCTGCACGAGGTGGCCGAGGCGGAACTCGGCCCCGGACAGCCGGCGGCCCTGATCTCCGGGCCTTCGTTCGCCGCCGAGGTCGCGCGCGGTCAGCCCACTGCCCTCACCGCCGCCTCGGCCGACCCGGAGCGCCGGCGACGTCTGGCGGATGCCTTCCACGGCGGTTCCATGCGCATCTACGGCAACCCCGACGTGATCGGCGTGGAGCTGGGCGGGGCGTTCAAGAACGTCCTCGCGGTGGCCTCCGGTATCGCCGACGGGGCCGGGTTCGGCGCCAACGCCCGCGCCGCGCTGCTGACCCGCGGGCTGGCCGAGTTACAGCGCCTGGGCGAGGCCCTGGGGGCGCGGCCGCAGACCCTGACCGGGCTGTCCGGCCTCGGCGATCTGCTGCTCACCTGCACCGACGACCAGTCGCGCAACCGCCGCGTCGGTCTTTTGCTGGGCCAGGGTTACGACCTGGCGACCGCGCGTGAGCGGGTGGGCCAGTCGGTGGAAGGGGTCGAGACCGCGCGCGTGGCAGTGGAACGCGCGCATGCCGCCGGCGTGGAGATGCCGATCTGCGAGGAGGTGCACGCGGTGCTCTACCGTGGCCGGCGGGTGCACGACGCGGTGCGGCGCCTGCTGGAGCGCGACCCGGTCGCCGAGAATATCTGACCCATCGGCTCATTCGCCGCCGGCGAAGTCCAGCTGGCGCCAGGCCTCGTAGATCACCGCCGCGACCGAATTGCCGAGATTGAGGCTGCGGCTGCCGGGCTGCATCGGCAGCCGCAGGCGCCGCTCCTCCGGGATCGCGTCCAGTTCCTGCTGCGGCAGGCCGCGGCTCTCGGGGCCGAACAGGAAGGCATCGCCCGCGGCGAACGCCGGGGTATCGAAGCGGCTGCTCCCGCGCGTGGTGATCGCGAACACCCGCCGCGGGGCCACGGATTCCCGCCAGGCGGCCAGGCTGTCATACTCGCGGACCCGGGCCCATTCCCGGTAATCCAGCCCCGCGCGGCGCAGCCGGCTCTCGTCCAGGCTGAAGCCCAGCGGGTGGATCAGATGCAGGGCCGCCCCGGTGTTGGCGGCCAGACGAATGACGTTCCCGGTGTTCGGCGGGATCTCGGGCTGATACAGGACGATGTGAAACATGAGCGAAGCGCGCGACGATTCGCGGCTCTCCCTGGAATTCTGCGGGCTGCATTTCAACACGCCTCTGGTGCTGCTGTCCGGCTGTGTCGGCTTCGGCGAGGAATATACCCGGGTGGCCGGCTTTTCCAACCGGGATGCCGGTGCGGTGTGCCTCAAGGGCACTACCGGGGCCGCCCGGCCCGGCAACCCCCCGCACCGGGTGTACGAGACCCCGGAGGGCATGCTCAACGCCATCGGCCTGCAGAATCCCGGGGTCGAACAGGTGGTCGGCGGGATCCTGCCGGGGCTGGATTACGACGAGACGTGCTTCATCGCCAACGTCTCCGGCTCCACCATTGAGGAATACATCGCGGTCGCGCGGGCCTTCGACGATTCCCCGGTGGACGCGATCGAGATCAACATCTCCTGCCCCAACGTGAAGGAAGGCGGGGTCGCCTTCGGCAATGACCCGGACATGTCCGCGCGGGTGGTCGAGGCCTGCCGTTCGGTCACGCAGAAGCCCCTGATTACCAAGCTCTCGCCCAACCAGACCGACATCGCCGAGAACGCCCGGCGCTGCATCGAGGCGGGCACCGACGGCTTTGCCGTGATCAACACCCTGATGGGCATGGCGGTGGACGCCGAGAGCGGCCGCGCGGTGATCGGCAACAACCAGGGCGGACTTTCGGGCCCGGCGATCAAGCCGGTGGCGCTGCTGAAGGTCCACCAGGTCCATCAGGTAGCGAAGGCCCACGGCATCCCGATCATCGGCCAGGGCGGGGTCACCCGTGCCGAGGATGCCCTGGAGTTCCTGCTGGCGGGGGCTGCTACCGTGGGCGTGGGTACCGGTCTGTTCTACGATCCCCTCTGCCTGCCGAAGATCCTCGCGGGCATCAACGACTACATGGACCGCCACGGGATCGGCCACGTGAGCGAGCTGACCGGACGGCTGCAGCTGAACGAGGGCTTCTCCGGCTGCGGCGCCTGACGTGCCGGCAGCACTCGCGCCTGCCGGTTACGGCCGTTCCTCGTTCATTCCCAGTTCCTGGATCTTGCGCGTCAGCGTGTTGCGGCCCCAGCCCAGCAGGGCCGCGGCCTGCTGGCGGTGTCCGCCCGAGGCCCGCAGCGCCTCCCGGATCAGCGTGCGTTCCATCGCCGGCTGCAGGCTCCCCAGCACGTCCCGGTCACCGCGTTCCCAGTGCTCGCGGGCCACGCGCGCCAGTTCATCGGTCCACTCCCGGGGTTCGATCGGCACGGCCTGTGCCGGTCCCGGTCCCGGTTGCGGCGTGCCCGTGGACCGGGGCGTGTCATCGCGGCGCAGTTCCGCCGGAAGGTCCTCCAGGTGCACTTCGCGTCCGGAGGCCATCACCGTAAGCCAGCGGCAGGTGTTTTCCAGCTGGCGCACATTGCCCGGCCATGGCAGGCGCTGCATCTCCGCGACCACCTCGGGGCGCATCACCTTGGGCTCCACGCCCAGTTCGGTGGCCACCTCGCTCATGAAATGATTCACCAGCAGCGGGATGTCTTCCGGCCGCTCGCGCAGCGACGGCACATGAATGCGGATCACGTTGAGGCGGTGGAACAGGTCCTCGCGGAACTGACCCGCGCGCACTCGCTCTTCCAGATCCTGGTGGGTCGCGGCGATGATGCGCACGTCGGTATGGATGGGGGTATGCCCGCCCACCCGGTAGAAGGTGCCGTCGGCCAGCACCCGCAGCAGGCGGGTCTGCAGGTCGAACGGCATGTCGCCGATCTCGTCGAGGAACAGGGTGCCCCCGTCGGCCTGCTCGAAGCGCCCCTTGCGCGTCTGGCTGGCGCCGGTAAAGGCCCCGCGTTCATGCCCGAACAGCTCGCTCTCCAGCAGGTCCTTGGGGATGGCCGCGGTGTTCAGGGCGATCAGCGGCTGACCCGCCCGCGGGCTGTGCTGATGCAGCGCGCGCGCGACCAGCTCCTTGCCGGTGCCCGATTCGCCGTTGATCAGCACCGTGATGTTGGAGCGTGACAGGCGGCCGATGGCGCGGAACATCTCCTGCATCGCCGGCGCCTCGCCGATGATGGGGGTTTCCTCGGCGCTGCCCTCGTCGGGCGTTGCGGCCGCCAGGCTGTCACGGCGGGCCTCCAGGGCACGCTGCACCAGGGCCACCGCCTCGTCCACGTCGAACGGCTTGGGCAGGTATTCGAACGCTCCGGTCTGGTAGGCGCCCACCGCGCTCTCCAGATCGGAGAATGCGGTCATGATGATCACCGGTGGCGCGTCACCCCGGCTCTGCATGCGCGCCAGGAAATCGAGCCCGTTGAGCCCCGGCATGCGAATGTCGGCGACGATGGTGTCCGGGGTGTCTTCCGTCTCCAGGGCCGCCCATGCCGCGTCGGCGGACTCGAACCCGCGCACCGCGATATCGGATCGGCTCAGGGCGCGTTCCAGCACCCAGCGGATGGAATCGTCGTCGTCGATGATCCAGACCGTCGGATTCATGCGTCGGGGCTCTCGCTGGCGGGCGGTCCGGCCACGGGCAGGAGGATGTCGAAGCGCGTGGAGCCGGGCCGTGAATGGCATTCGATCAGGCCGTCATGCAGCTGGACCAGGCTCTGCGCGATCGGCAGGCCGAGGCCGGTGCCGCTGTCGCGGCCGGTGACCATGGGGAAGAAGATCCGCTCGCGGACCTCCTCGGGGATTCCCGGCCCGTTGTCGCGCACGCTCAGGCGCGCGACCAGCCGGTGGCGTTTGCCGGAAACGGTGTACTGGCGAAGGATGCGCGAGCTGAGCACGATCTCGCCCTCGTCGCCCAGCGCCTGCAGGGCGTTCTGCACCAGGTTGAGGAGCGCCTGCACCAGCATGTCGCGATCCGCTTCGATCTCCGGGATCGAAGGGTCGTAGTCGCCGCGGATCTTCACGCCCAGCGGCAGCTGGACGCTGATCAGGCCGCGCACGTGCTCGAGGACCTCGTGCAGGTTAAGAGGGGCGCGCTGCGGCATGTTGTTGGGGCCGAGCATGCGGTCCACCAGCGAGCGCAGGCGGTCGGCCTCATGGATGATGATGCGCGTGTATTCGCGCAGGTCGGGATCGTCCAGTTCTCCGGCCAGCAGCTGCGCGGCGCCGCGCAGCCCGCCGAGCGGGTTCTTGATCTCGTGCGCCAGCCCGCGCGTGACCGCGCGCGAGATGGCCTGCTGCTTCTGCAGCTGTTCCTCGCGCGAGATGCGCTCGTGCCGGTCGATCGCGCTGAGTTCGAACAGCAGCCGTCCGGGTTCGTCACCCTCGCCGTGCAGCGGCGTGATCACCACGTCGGCCAGGAAGCTTTCCGCGCGCAGCGGTTCCAGGCGCCGCGCACGCAGGGTGATCGGCTGGTCCCGGGTCAGGGCGTTGCGCAGACGGGTGGTCAGGTTGCGGTCCAGATGCAGCCACTGGCCGAGCGGGTGACCGAGGATGCGCTCGCGGCTGAGGCCCAGCAGGACCTCGGCCGCGCCGTTCATCGCCTGCAGCCGCAGATCCCCGTCGGTGACCATCACGGCCGTGGACAGGTCGTCCCACCACGGGGGGGTGGGCAGCGAGGCGGGCGAAGGGGGCGTATGCGGGCTCATCACCCGGTTTCAAGCATGAAGTGCGCCAGAATGGCCACGAGGGCGTCGCAGCGCTTCGTCCGGGGGCGTTGTGCGGTGGCGCTCTGATGAGGTGCAGTCATTGCCCTATTGTAGGGCATTCTGTGCATCAAAGTGGTGCGATGCCCGTGGCTGGCTCAGAAATCCACCAGTTCCACGGGCACCGGGACGTCCTCGATCGAAGTTTCGTCTTCATCGTCGCTCTCTTCGTCCGCGGCCGCGTCTTCCTCCGGGGCGTCGTCCGTCGGGTCTTCTCCCGGCCGCCGTATCGGGCGTTCGAGGATCTCGCGGGCATTCTCCAGGGGGACGGCGCCCATCGGCTCCTGAACTTCGATGCGTTCGCTGCGCCCGTCGCCGGGTGCCTCGTCGGAGAAATGCACCACACCGTCTTCATCCACCCAGCGGTGGACCTCGGTGGAGGCCAGAACGCCGACGCCCGGCGCCCCGGCGATGGCCAGGGCCACAAGCCCCGCGAGGGAGGCCCGCGGGGTCATCAGGCGGCGGGCCTTACCCATACCGACTGCACCCGGGTGCCGGCGTCCTGCAGGCCGGCCAGGCGCGGATCGGGGCCCGCGGGCGCGTGGCCGGCCTCGATGCATTCCAGCCAGTCATCCAGCGCGGCCATGCGCAGGAGCGTCGGGGCGGCGCCGCGTTCGATCGCGCTCAGCGGGCGCTCGCGGTGATAGCCATCCAGCAGGGCGCGGTAGCGTTCGCGATCGAGCTCGCCCGTCTCGCTGACGGCCACCGCCAGCGCGATGCGCGCCAGCTGCCAGAACGCCGGCACGGGGGCCGGCGGGACCGTCAGATCCGCCAGTCCGGTGTGCTCGCCGTGCCGGCGGACCGAGCGCCAGAAGCTGCCGGCCACCGGCAGGTCCTCGAACCGGTACAGCCCCTGATGATGCAGCTCGCGGTTCAGTTGTTCGCGCGCCTGTTCGTCCAGGGTGGCGCTCAGGTCTTCGGTGCGTTCGCGCAGCTGCTGCTGCAGTACCCCGCGGCGCCAGACGCCGTCCTGCGGCAGGGCCTCCGCCGGATGCCAGGCCTGCCAGCGGGCCGCGAGGCGGCCCAGCGCCTCCGGCGTGCCGGGACCGCTGGCGATCGCCCCGGGCTCCGCAGCGTTGCCGCGCTCCAGGACCCAGCGCGCGCGATCCCCGTCGAGCTGCGGGGCATCGCCGGCGGCGGGCAGCCCCACGGGCGCGCCGGCCGCCCGGGCGGCGGCAAAGGCTGCTTCCAGCGCCGCGGCACCCGCGACCGGCAGTTCCACGGTCGACTGCGTGCTTACCATTCCAGGATCCTCCAGCGGGGCGGGGTGAAACCGGGGGCCAGGTCGTCGCGGCGTTCAAGATCGCCTTCCCCGGTGACGTCCACCAGATAATAGGTCGGGCCGGCGGCCGGGGTGACCTCGACGATCACCAGATCACCGTCCACGCGATATTCGCGTCGCCGCTCGCCATCGCGCTCCATGATGATGACGTCCGCCTCTTCCAGTTCCTGCAGCTGGCGGGCGCGCTCGTCCAGCACCGGCGGCGGCGCGGGCTCGTCGCCGGCGGCCTCGTCGGGCATGTCGGGCGGTGGCGGGGCGTCTTCGAAGTCCTGCGCCGCCAGCGGCCCGGCGGCGAGAACAAGGCCCAGCAGGGCAGCGGCCAGCGCCGTGGCGCGGGTGCTCGTCATCATCAGAGCTCCATCAGTCGTTGTTTCTCTTCCGCCGAGGGCTCGAAGCTGCGGGCCTCGTAGTACTCGAAGATCACGTCCACGACCTCCTCGGGGGTGTCCACCACCGAGTATAGATTGAGGTCCTCGGCATCGATGGTCCCATGGGTGACCAGCGCGTCCTCGAACCACTGCAGCAGGCCTTCCCAGAACTTGCTGCCCACCAGCACCACCGGGATGCGGCGGGTCTTGCCGGTCTGCACCAGGGTCAGGATCTCGGCCAGCTCGTCCAGTGTGCCGAAGCCGCCCGGCAGCACCACGTAGGCGGAGGCGTACTTGACGAACATCACCTTGCGCGAGAAGAAGTGCCGGAACCCCAGGCCAATGTCCTGGTAGGGGTTGGCGTGCTGTTCGTGCGGCAGCTGGATGTTGAGCCCGATGCTGGGGGAATGGCCGGCGAACGCGCCCTTGTTGGCGGCCTCCATGATGCCCGGCCCGCCGCCGCTGACCACCGCGAAGCCCGCGTCCGACAGCTGGCGCGAGATCTGTTCCGCAAGCAGGTAGTCCGGGTGATCGGACGGGATGCGCGCCGAGCCGAACACGCTGACCGAGGGCTTGATGTGCGCCAGGCGCTCGAAGCCCTCCACGAACTCCGCCATGATCTGGAAGATCTTCCAGCTCTCGCGGGTCAGCGAGGAATCGTCGATGGGCCGCAGCCCGGGGTGTTCGGCTCGATCGTGATCGTTCATGGGGGGCGCGTTCTTTGCACTCTGGGGCGCCTAGACTAACCGTGGCCCGACGGCCGCACAAATCGCGCCGGCGCTGCTCGGGCCGGGGCCCGCAGCCTGCTAGAATGCTTCCCTCGCAAGCCCAGCCGGATCCGCATGATGTCGCAAGCCCCGCTCGTCCTGGTCGACGGTTCCTCCTACCTGTTCCGGGCCTACCACGCCCTGCCCCCGCTGACCGCCCCCGACGGCCACCCCACCGGGGCGCTCTACGGCGTGGCCAACATGCTGCGCAAGCTGCGCGCGGACTATGCCCCCGAGCGCATGGGGGTGGTGTTCGACGCGAAGGGGCCCACCTTCCGCGACGAGATCTACCCCGAATACAAGGCCACCCGGCCGCCGATGCCGGAGGAGCTGGCGGCGCAGATCGAGCCGCTGCACGAGCTGGTGCAGCTGATGGGCTTCCCGCTGCTGTGCGTGGAAGGGGTGGAGGCGGATGACGTGATCGCCACCCTGGCCGATCGCGCCGCGGCTGCCGGGCAGGATGTGGTGATCTCCACCGGGGACAAGGACCTGGCCCAGCTGGTGGACGGCCACGTGACCCTGGTCAACACCATGAGCGGGACGGTGCTGGATCCCGCCGGCGTGCGCGAAAAGTTCGGCGTGGAGCCGGAGCAGATCGTCGACTACCTCGCGCTGATGGGCGACAGCGTGGACAACATCCCGGGGGTCGAGAAGGTCGGGCCCAAGACTGCAGCCAAATGGATCGCGAAGTACGGCGACCTCGACACCATCCTCGAGCGGGCCGACGAGATCGGCGGCAAGATCGGCGAGAATCTGCGCGCCGCGGCCGATCGCCTGCCGACCTCGCGCGAGCTGATCACCGTGCGCCGGGATGTCGATCTCCCGCTGGGCCCCGACGACCTCGAGCTGCGCGAGCCCGATTCGCAGCAGCTGCTGGAGCGGGTGCGCCACCACGGGTTCTCCCGCTGGCGGGCGGAGCTGGAAGGCGGCGACGCCGGGGGCGATGCCTCCGGTGGCGGCGGGAATGCCGATCCGGGGCAGGCGGCCGAATACCACACCGTGCGGGACGAGGCGGCATTCACGGAGTTGCTGGAACGCCTGCAGGGCGCCGCGCGGGTCGCGTTTGACACCGAGACCAGCAGCCTGGAGGCAATGCGGGCCGAGCTGATCGGTATGTCCTTCGCGTTCGAGGCGGGTACCGCGTACTACCTGCCGCTGGCCCACAGCGGTCCGGATGCCGATCCGCAGCTCCCGCGCGAGGCGACCCTGGAGCGCCTGCGGCCGTGGCTGGAATCGGCCGAACACGGCAAGCTCGGCCACAACCTCAAGTACGACCGCAACGTGCTGGGCAACCATGGCATCGTGCTGCGCGGCATTGTCGATGACACCATGCTGCAGTCGTTCTGCCTCGACGCCGGCGCCAACCGGCACGACCTGGATTCCCTGGCCGAGCGCCATCTGGATCACCGCACCACGAAATACGAAGACGTGGCCGGCAAGGGGGCGAAACAGATCCCGTTCGCCGAGGTGGACGTCGGCATCGCCACCGATTATGCCGGCGAGGACGCGGACATCTGCCTGCGTCTGGACGCCCTGTTCCGGCCGCGCCTGAACGAGGCCGAGGGCCCGGCCTTCGTCTACCGCGAGATCGAGATGCCGCTGGTGCCGGTGCTCGCGGACATCGAGCGCGCCGGCGTGAAGGTGGACCCGGACCTGCTCGGCGAGCAGAGCCAGGAGCTGCTGAGCGAGATGGAGCGCATCGAGCGCGAGGCCTTCGACGAGGCCGGTACCGAGTTCAATCTCGGCTCGCCCAAGCAGATTCAGGAGATCCTGTTCGAGCGCCTGGGCCTGCCGGTGCTGCGGCGCACGCCCAAGGGCCAGCCCTCCACCGCCGAGGACGTGCTGGAGCAGATGGCGGACGACTACGCCCTGCCGCGGCTGATCCTGGAGCACCGCGGCCTGTCCAAGCTGCGCAGTACCTATACCGAGACCCTGCCGCGGCGTATCCACCCGGAGACCGGGCGGGTGCATACCTCCTATCACCAGGCCGGCGCCGCGACCGGGCGCCTGTCGTCCTCCGAGCCCAACCTGCAGAACATTCCGGTGCGCACCGAGGCCGGCCGGCGCATCCGCCGGGCGTTCATTGCCGAGCCGGGGTACCGCCTGCTGGCGGCCGACTATTCGCAGATCGAGCTGCGGATCATGGCCCACCTGTCGCAGGACGCCGGGTTGCTGCAGGCCTTCGCCGACGGGCTGGACATCCATCGCGCTACCGCGGCCGAGGTCTTTGGCGCTGATCCGGAGGCAGTCAGCAGCGAGCAGCGCCGCGCGGCCAAGGCGATCAACTTCGGCCTGATCTACGGCATGTCGGCCTGGGGCCTGGCGCGCAACCTGGGGATCGAGCAGGCCGAGGCGCGGGGGTACATCGACCGCTATTTCCACCGCTATCCCGGCGTGCACGACTACATGGAGCGGGCGCGTGAGCGCGGGCGCGAGCAGGGCTACGTGGAAACCCTGTTCGGGCGCCGGCTCTACCTGCCCGAGATCAACAGCCGCAACGGGGCCCGCCGGCAGCAGGCCGAACGCGTGGCGATCAACGCCCCGATGCAGGGTACCGCGGCCGACATCATCAAGCGTGCGATGGTGCGCATGGCGCGGGACCTGGACGGCAACGGGCTCGATGCCCGCATGATCATGCAGGTGCATGACGAACTGGTGTTCGAGGTTGCCGACGATGCAGTGGAGGCCCTGGGCGAACGGGCCCGCGCCGCGATGGGCGGGGCGGCCGAGCTGGATGTCGAGCTGCTGGTGGACATCGGCGTCGGAGATAACTGGGATGATGCCCACTGAGGCTCCTGTCGGAGCCGGAGGCTGAGCATGGCGGATCTCGAATCACTGGCCCGCGGGTTCAACCGCGTGGCCCCGTGGCTGGTCGCGGGCCTGCTGCTGGCGGCCGGCTGGGTGGCGGCGGACCGCTACCTGGCCGGCGGGGGCGGCGGCGACGATGTCGTGGTGGTGACCCCGGAGATCTGCGATCTCAATGAAGGGGCCTGTACCGCTCAGCACCCCGAGGGAGGCGAGATGACCCTCGAGATTACCCCGCGGCCGGTCCCCATGCTGCGGGAGCTGGAGCTGCATCTGCGGCATGTCGGGCACGACGGGCGCGACCCCGAATGGATCGAGCTGGATTTTGCCGGGGTGGAGATGTACATGGGCTTCCAGCGCCCGCGCCTGGAACGCGTGGGCCCGGGTGAATACGCCGGCACCACCACCCTGCCGATCTGCACCACCGAGGCGATGACCTGGGCGGCGACCGTGCTGCCGGAAGGCGACGGCGACGCCGCGCGGGTACAGTATCGCTTCGTGACCGCCCGCGACCACTGACGTACGGGCTTCCACCGAGGATTGCGCACGATGTCCCGACTTCCCCTGACCACCCTCCTGTGGGCCCTGGCCGCCGTCGCCGCGGCCGCGCTGCTGCTGTATGTATGGCTGGTGCCCGGGCAGCCCCCCGCGGGCGAGGCCGCCACTCACGAAGACATCCCGGTGGCCGACCGGGTGACCGGCGGCCCGTTCCAGCTGCCGGTCTCCACCGAGGGGGAGGCCTTCGATCTGCGCGATCTGGAAGGACAGTATGTGTGGCTCTATTTCGGCTATACCTCCTGTCCGGATGCCTGCCCGGTCAGCCTCGGATGGATCCGGATGGCGCTGGAGCAGCTCCCCGAGTCGCTGGAGGACCGCGTCAGCGCGGTGTTCGTTAGCGTGGATCCCGAGCGTGACGACCGCGAGCACCTGGCGGAATACACCGACCATTTCCATCCCCGGATCCAGGCGGCCACCGGCCCGCACGATGCGCTGGAGCCGGTGGTGGAGCAGTACGGGGTGTTCTACGAGAAGACCGACAGCCAGTCCGCGATGGGCTACGTGATCGATCACAGCTCGTCCACCTACCTGGTGGGGCCGGAGGGCGACCTGCTGGAGATCCATTCGCACGGGACTTCGGCGGATGAACTGGTGGCGACCCTGCAGGCCCATGCGGAACGCGAGTGAGGGCCGCGGTTGCGCGCGCTTTCCCGGGTTGTGACGCATTCCCGTCCGACAGTAGAAGGACCGGGAACTTCACGGCCGGTCAAGCGTCATAAGGGGTGAGCGCCGTGGCCCGGCGTTCCCCGCTTCTCTCCCTGAGCGGGAAGACCTCGCCTCCCCCTGTCGAGGTCGCTGTTGCCCCGATCCTCCTCCCCGGGATCGGGGCACTTTTTTGTTCACGGTCTTTCTTCGGCCCCGCTGTCCCCGTCCTCTGCCGTTTCCTCCTCCAGCCATTCCGCCAGCAGCCCGCGCAGGTCGTCGACGCCCTGGTTCTTGAGCGCGGAGAAGGTCTGCAGCGAAGCCTCGATTCCGGCCTCTTCCAGACGTGCGTGGGTGGCGTGCAGCTGGCGCTCGGCTTCCTGTCGCGAGATCTTGTCGGCCTTGGTCAGTACGCAGTGCAGCCGCCGGTTCGCGCCGGTCCATTCGAGCATCTGCCAGTCCAGGTCGGTCAGCGGGCGGCGGATGTCCATGATCAGCACCAGCCCCGCCAGGCACTGGCGTCGGCGCAGATACCCGCCCAGCAGCCGGTCCCAGTGTTCGCGCTGTTTCGCGGAGACCTTCGCGTAGCCGTAGCCCGGCAGGTCGATCAGGCGCCAGTCCTCCGCCGGCGGCAGCGTAAAGATGTTGATTTCCTGGGTGCGACCCGGAGTGCGTCCCACCCGTGCGAGGGCCTTGCGCCCGCACAGACCGTTGAGGGCGCTGGACTTGCCGGCGTTGGAACGCCCGGCGAAAGCGATCTCGACCCCCTGGTCCGCGGGGAGCTGGTCGAGGCGGGAGACACCCCGGGAAAAGGCGGTTTCACGAAAACGAGGTTGCATGATCGAAATCATCCTGAGCTGAGCGGGACAGTGGGAAACTTTTGTGGGTTCCCTGGCGTTGTGCTATAAACTGCGCCCCAGATTTTGATCGCCCTTCTACACGGGGCACAAGGAACGGGTCGAGGCCCGGCACGCATATACAAGCAGGAGATTCTCCACCATGAACCACAAGCTTTCCGCTCTCTTTGCTGCCCTGTCCGTCTCCCTGATGCTCCCGCTCTCGGCGGCCCAGGCGGGCGATCCCCAGCGCGGTCAGGAACTCTCGCAGTCCTGCGCCGCCTGCCACCAGGCCGACGGCAACAGCACCAATCCCGAGTGGCCCAAGCTGGCCGGGCAGCACCCGAAGTACACGGCCAAGCAGCTGCGCGACTTCCAGGATGGCGAGCTCCGCTACAATAACCTGATGGCCGGAGAGGTCGCCGACCTCAGCGAGCAGGACATGAAGGACCTGGCGGCCTATTACGCCGAGCAGAGCATCACGACCGAGACCGCGGACGAGAGCGTGGTCGCCCGCGGCGAGCAGATCTATCGCGGCGGCATCCCGTCGGAAGGCGTGGCCGCCTGCATCGCCTGCCACGGCGCCCAGGGCCAGGGCAATCCGGAGGCCATGTTCCCCAAGGTCGCCGGTCAGCACGCGACCTACAGCCTGGACCAGCTGCAGCAGTTCCGTGACGGCGAACGTCGCAACGACAACGGCCAGATGATGCGCGGCATCGTCGGCAACATGTCGGATGAAGACATGGAAGCCGTGGCCCAGTACATAGCCGGCCTGCAGCCGAACTGAGCACGGTACGTACGGCCCGGGTGCGCAGCGGTGCTCCGGGTTCGTCCGGTTTACGAGGGGGCGGCTTTGGCCGCCCCCTTGTCGTTTCGGGGCCCGGAGAATGCCGGGGGAACCCGGACACTGGAATGAAGTCGGAAGACGGGACGTCTGGTCCCGCGCCCTTCACGCAGCGCCGGAACCCAGCGTCCGTGCGGAATGTCGTGGAAATTGAATTTCCGACCGCGTCCCGACACATTCGGGGCGATTAACGCAGGTTTGAACATGGCAGAATCCCATCAGCCCGCAGGGGCCTCCGAACGCAGCAACCGGACGGGCTCCGAGTCCTCGTCCGGCCGTCAGGCCCGGACCCCGCGCCGCAGCCGGATCATCGTCGAATTCCTGGGGTCGATGAACCTCGCGATCACCCTGCTGGTGGCCCTGGCCATCGCCTCGGTGATCGGCACCGTGCTGGTGCAGAACGAGCCGTACACCGAATACCTGATCCAGTTCGGGCCCTTCTGGCACGAGATCTTCGCCGGGATGGGGCTCTACCAGGTCTATTCGGCGACCTGGTTCCTGCTGGTGGTGACCTTCCTGGTGGTTTCCACCGCCTTCTGTGTCTACCGCCAGACGCCGGGTATCCTCAAGGACCTGCGCCGCTACAACCTGCAGGTGAAGGAAAAGTCCCTGCGTTCCTTCCCGGCCAGTTCTACCGGGGATCTGGGGCAGTCGCAGGAGGATTTCCTCGCCCATGCCCGCCGGGTTCTGAAGGCCCAGGGTTTCCGGGCGCGGGAAAAGACGCGAGACGGCGAGACGGTCGTCGCCGCGATGAAGGGGCGCTGGAACCGCCTCGGCTACATGCTGACGCACGTGGGGATCGTGGTGATCTGCGTGGGCGCGCTGCTCGACGGCCAGTTCCTGCTCAAGGTCAACGAGTGGATGGGCAACGTGGAGATCGAGACCCGTTCCATCCCCGAGTCGCAGGTGCCCGAGATCTCGCGCGTCCCGGTCAGCAACCCGTCGTTCCGCGGCAGCGTGGAGATCCCCGAAGGGGCCTCGGCCAACGTGGTCTTCCTGCCGGTGCGCGAGGGGTATCTGGTGCAGGATTTGCCGTTCCGCGTGGAGCTGGAGGAATTCCGGATCCAGCGCTTCTCGACCGGCGCCGAGCAGTCCTACGAGAGCGATCTGGTCATCCATGATCCGGAGCGCGACGAACCGTTGCGCGCCACCATCAGCGTGAACGACCCGCTGATCTACGATGGCTATGCGATCTACCAGTCCAGCTTCGCCGACGGCGGTACGCGTCTCGAAATGGAGGCCATCCCGCTCGGCGCAGGCGCCCTGCGCGGCGTGGATTTTCCGGGCCGGATCTTTGACGAGATGGATATCCCGGCCCCCGGCGGCGAGGAGCTGACGATCGAGTTCATCGACTTTTCCGTGGTGAACACCCAGGCGCTGCTCAACGAGGAGGGCGAGGAAGAAAACGTGTTCCTCGGCCCGCGCGTGGATTTCCGCCTGGTGGACCGCACCGGCGCGGGACTCTATTACCGCAATTATCAGAATCCGATCCCGCAGGAAGGGGCGAAATATTTCCTCAGCGGTGTCCGCGAGAGTCCGGCCGAGGAATTTTCCTACCTGTTCATCCCGGCGGACGCGGATGACTCCCTGGATCGCTTCCGCACCTATCTGACCATGCTTCACGATGACGAGGTCCGCATGGCCGTCGCGCAGCAGGCCGCGCGGGGTTCGGAGGACATGATGGGCGGAGAAGAAGGGCGCCAGGCGATCGCGCGCACCGTCAGCATGCTCATGCAGACCTTCGCCGAAGGCGGTTACCCTGCGGTGGACGCCGAGATCGAGCAGCGCATCCCCGAAGGCCAGCGCGAGCAGCTCGGCGGCCTGCTGTTCCAGGTCCTGAACTCCGGGCTCCAGGGCCTGTACATGGAAGTCCTGGAGGAAGAAGGCGTGGTGGCGATCACCGAGGCGGAACAGCGCTGGCTGGAAGATGCCGTTTCGGCCATCAATGCCCTCAACTTCTACGGCTCGCCGTATTTCTTCCGCCTGGACGACTTCGACCATCGCGAGGCCTCGGGCCTGCAGATCGCGAAGGCACCGGGCGAAAGCACGGTGTACACCGGCAGCCTGATGCTGATCATCGGGATCTTCCTGATGTTCTACGTGTCCTACCAGCGTCTGTGGATCGTGGCACGTCCGAACGAGGACGGCAGCGGCACCCACGTGGTGATGGCGGGCACGAGCAACCGTCACCGGGTGGAATTCGAGAAGCGCTTCGCGCATCTTAAACGGTGGATCATCGAGCAGAAGAACGTTGGCGACGATGAATCGCCGGATTCTGCAACCAACAAGAACGACTAAGTCGCACGCAGTCGGAGGAGAGCGCCCCATGTCTGTACCCCACGAGGCCCTGGATTTCGAACGGCCCGGATTCTTCCGGCAGCTGCTTCTGCGGGACTGGGCCTACATGGCCCTGGTCCTGGCGGTGGCGGTCACGGCCTATGCCATGTACGGCCACATGATGGACCGCTACGACACCGGCGGCCTGATCCTCGCGGCCGGCATGAGCGCCTGGCTGGGCTGGTTCTGGCGGCCCTGGCAGCTGTTCTCCGTCATCGTGGCGGCGCTTTCGCTGTTCGGGGTCTGGCTGTACGGGGATGATCTGGCGCGCGGCGAGAGCGTGTTCTGGCTCAACTACATCGGTTCCGGCCAGGCCGGGGTGATGTGGATGAGCGTGATGGTCTACCTCTCCACGGTTGCCTATGCCGTGGGTCTGTTCTCGCGTTCCGACTTCCCCTATCGCGTTGGCGGGGCCTTCGCCTGGATCGCGGCGGGTGCGGGGCTGATGGCCCTGATGGTGCGCTGGCGCGAGATCTATCTGCACGACCCGAGCTGGGGCTACATCCCGGTCGCCAACCTTTACGAGGTGTTCGTGCTGATGGTGGCCATGATCGCGCTGATGTACCTGTACTACGAACAGCGTACCGGCCAGCGGGGCATGGGTGCCTTCGTGATGCTGGTGGTTGCGGCCTCCACCACCTTCCTGCTGTGGTACATGTTCGATCGTGATGCCCACATGGTCGAACCGCTGGTGCCGGCGCTCAACAGCTGGTGGATGAAGATCCACGTGCCCACCAACTTCGTCGGCTACGGCGGATTCGCGATCGCGGCGATGCTGGGCGTGGCCTATCTGGTGCGCCACCGCATGGAACGCACCCGTCCCGACTCCCGTGTGCTGGCCCGCATCCCGAGCAAGGATGCGCTGGACGGGGTGATGTACAAGGCGATCGCCATCGGCTTCGCGTTCTTCACCATCGCCACCGTGCTGGGCGCCATGTGGGCGGCCGAGGCCTGGGGCGGCTACTGGACCTGGGACCCGAAGGAAACGTGGAGCCTGATCCTGTGGCTGACCTACGCGGCCTGGCTGCACATGCGCTTCACCAAGGGCTGGCGCGGTCCGGGCATGGCCTGGTGGGCGGTCATCGGTCTGTTCGTCACCACCTTTACCTTCCTGGGCGTGAACATGTTCCTGTCCGGTCTGCATTCCTACGGAGAACTGTAAATGAAGCGTCGTCAGTTTCTTGGAACTCTGGCCGGTACGGGCGCCCTGCTGGCGTCCGGCCGCCTGCTGGCCGACTTCGCCGAGGGGCGCAACTTCATGCGCCTGGACTCGCCCGTCGATTACGGTCTGGACGAAGGACGGATCAAGGTCGTCGAGGCCTTCTGGTACGGCTGCCCGCACTGCTACTCGTTCGAGCCGCTGGTACAGGAGTGGAAAGCCGAACTGTCCGATGACATCGAATTCGAGTACATGCCGGCCCCGCTGAACGATGTCTGGGCCCTGCACGCGCGGGTCTACTACGCGGCGGAGCAACTGGGCATCGTGGATGCCATCCATCAGCCCTTCTACGACGCCATTCACGAGCAGGGGCGCGAGATGCGCTCGGAGAGCGCGATCCTGCGGTTCGTCAACCAGATGGATCAGGATGCCGACGCCTTCCGCGAGGCCATGCGTTCCGACGAAGTGGCGCGCAAGGTCGGCCGTTCCGCCGAGCGCGTCCGCGAGTACCGTCTGGAAGGCGTCCCGTCGATGGTGGTCAACGGCGAATCCGTGGTTTCGGCCAGCATGACCACCAGTCACGAGCAGATGCTGGAGATCGTCGATCACCTGATCGCCGAGGCCCGGGGCTGAGCGCCCCGGCCCGACCCTCGAGGGACCGCATGTCCGATCCGTCGCCGACTACCGCACGGCGCCTGGTACAGTGTCTGGAGCAGGAAGGGGTCGAACGGGTCTTCGGCCTGCCCGGCGAGGAGAACATGGCGGTCCTCGATGCCCTCGAGGACTCGCCGATCGAGTTCGTCACGACCCGCCACGAGCAGGGCGCGGCCTTCATGGCCGATGTCCACGGCCGCCTGTCCGGCCGGGCCGGGGTCTGCATGGCGACCCTGGGGCCCGGTGCGACCAACCTGATCACCGGTGTGGCGGATGCCAACATGGACCACGCGCCGCTGGTGGCCATCGCCGGCCAGGCCAGCACCCATCGGCTGCACAAGGAATCCCACCAGGTCCTGGACCTCAAGGGGCTGTTCGGTCCGGTCACCAAATACGCCTCCAGTGTGGTGGAGCCCGAGATCCTGCCCGAGGTCCTGCGCAAGGCCTTCAAGTGGGCCGAGGGCGGCAAGCCGGGGGCCAGTTTCATCGAGCTGCCGGAAAACGTGGCATCCCAGCCCTGCCCGGTGGCGCCGCTGCCGGTCCACTCGGGGGCGCCGGCGGTGCCCGCGGAGGCGTCCCTGGCGGCCGCTGCACGGTTGCTGGAGCAAGCCCGGCATCCCCTGGTCCTGGCCGGTAACGGTGTGATCCGCTCGGGCGCCAGCGAGGCCCTGGCGCATTTCGCCGGGACCCTCAATATCCCGGTGGCCAACACCTTCATGGCCAAGGGCGTGTTGCCGTTCCGCCACCCGCTGGCGCTGGGAAGCGTGGGCCTGCAGAGCCGCGACTACGTGCACTTCGGCTTCGACAAGGCGGACGTGGTCCTGTGTATCGGCTACGACCTGGTCGAATACCCGCCGTCACTGTGGCACCCGGAGGGTGACTGCACCCTGATCCACGTGGATGCCTCCCCGGCGGAGATCGACGGCCACTATGACATCCAGGCCGAGGTAATCGGCGATCTGGATACCTGTCTGCGGGATCTCGCGGAGCGGGTCAGCCCGCGCGAGGAGACCGTGCTGCGGCCCCTGCGCCAGTTGCTGATCGACGACATGAACGAGCATCGGGAGGACACCGGTGTCCCGATGAAGCCGCAGAAGATCATCTGGGATCTGCGCACCGCCGCCGCACTGGGTGCCGTCGTGATCACCGACGTGGGTGCCCACAAGCTGTGGATGGCCCGCATGTTCCGCTGCGAGCAGCCCAACACCTGTCTGATCTCCAACGGGTTCGCGAGCATGGGCATCGCCGTGCCGGGGGCAGTGGCCGCGGCCGCGCTGGACCCCGGCCGCCAGGTCGTGGCGGTCACCGGAGACGCCGGCTTCCTGATGAACGTGCAGGAACTGGAGACCGCCGTGCGCCTGGGCCAGAATTTCGTGGTGCTGGTGTGGAACGACAGCGCCTATGGCCTGATCGAGTGGAAGCAGGTGCGCGAATATGGCCGCAAGGCCTCGGTGGACTTCGGCAACCCCGATTTCGTCGCCCTAGCCCGGTCGTTCGGGGCCGAAGGGGTGCGCATCGAGCCCGGCGACAGTCTGGAACAGGCCCTGCGTTCCGCCCTGGCGCGCCCCGGAGTCACCGTCATCGACTGTCCGGTCGACTATTCTGAAAATCTCAAGCTCACGGAACGCCTGGGGGATCTCGTCTGTCCCTTCTGAACAGGAGTCCCGTGAGGGATGACGGGCAGGAAGGATGACACCATGACGGAAAACGGCGCGTCCGCGGAGCCTGGCGAACCCGCCCGTGGTCTGGTCTGGCAGCCGGAGGCTGCGGGCCAGCGACTGCGTCTGCTGAGTTTCAATGCCCAGGTGGGCATCCATTCATCGCGTCTGCATCATTACGTCACCAACAGCTGGAAGCACGTGCTGCCGTACGGCGGACGCATGACCAACCTGGAGCGCGTCGCCCGCTTCATCCGCGACTTCGACATTGTCGGCGTGCAGGAGCTGGACGGCGGCAGTCTGCGCTCGCGCTTCGTCGATCTGTCCAGCTGGCTGTCCGACCGTGCCGACTTCCCCCACACGTATACCCGCATCAACCGTGATCTGGGCCAGATCGCCAAGCATTCACTGGCGCTGTTCTCACGGATCGAGCCGGTGCATGTGCAGATGCACAGCCTGCCCGGGCCGCTGCCAGGACGCGGGGCGGTGGAGGCGCGGTATGCAATGGGGAATGGCGAGGAGCTGGTGCTGTTCCTGCTGCACCTCGCGCTGAGTCGGCGCGCGCGTCGCCAGCAGCTGGACTATGTGGCCGAACGCATCGAGGATCAGCCGCACGCGGTGGTGATGGGCGATCTCAACTGCCAGCAGGACAGCCCCGAGATCCGCCGCCTCGTCGCGCGTACCGGGCTGATGGAACCCATGGCCTGCCCCGCCACCTATCCCGCCTGGGACCCGCAGCGGGTGTTCGATCACATCCTGCTGACCCCGGACCTGCACGTGTCCGACATGCGGGTCTACAACGTTGCGCTGTCCGATCATCTGCCCGTGGGTGTCGAGATCCAGCTCCCCGCGAGCGAACGTCTGGCCGCCGGGACCGCTCCCGCCTGACCGGTCCGCGCGCCGCATTTCCGGGGTTCGGCGGTGGCATTCAGGTCGCCCATCAGCTGTAATGGGCGCCCGTACAGGGGAGAGCCATGGCCGACAACGACCTGCGCAAGAACGTCATCGAACTGGAGTCGGCGCTCAATGCCGAGCGCGAGCGCATGCGTTCGCTCCGGCGCGTGGCCCTGCGCGCCCTGGCCGTCCTGTCGGCCCGCGAGCCTGATCTCGAGGGCGCGGTGCATGACCTGACGCGCACCATCGAAGACAACCCCGAGGATACCCGGGCCCTTGATCGCATGAGTGCCCGGCTGGCGGACACCATCCGCCAGCAGGACCAGCGCGAGGACCTGGAAGCCGGTTTGCTGGCCGCGCTGGAGAGCGGGTTGCAGGGCTTCACGTTTCTGGCCGAAGACCTCGCAAAGGTCCATCAGGCCGCCGAACGCGGAGACGCGGACCTGACGCGCCGAAGTCTCGCGCGGGTGTTCTCCGCGTTGCAGGAGAACTGCGGCCAGGCGCTGGCCGAGCGCGAGCAGCTCTCGGAGGTGATGGGCGAGATCCGTTCGCGCCTGAATGACGTGGATTCGGCCCTGTCGGCCGACCACGACCACTCGGAACGCACGCGGACGTCCATCCGCGAGCTGCACGAGAACATCTCCGGGGATGTCAGCAGCATCAAGGGCCGCGTGGTCGACATCACCGACATCGACACCATGCGCCGCGAGGTCGTTGAGGGCCTCGACCGGGTCGCCGACCGGGTCCGCGATTTCCGCGATACCCGCGAGGCCGAACTGCTGGCAGCCCTGGAGCGCAACCGGGCCCTGCGTGCGCGCAGCCAGGAGCTGGAGAACCAGGTCGCCGGGCTGCATGACCGACTGTCCCGGGCGCGGGACGAGGCCACCCGCGACAAGCTGACGGGGCTCCTCAACCGGCACGCCTTCGACCAGCGGATGGCCGCCTTCCCGGCCGATGCCGGGCCGGCCTCTCTGATCGTCTGGGACATCGATCATTTCAAGCTTATCAACGACGAATACGGCCATACCTCGGGCGACCGCATCCTCAAGGCCGTCGCCGAGGTGCTGGCCGAACGCGTCAGTGAGCCCGACTTCGTCGCCCGTTACGGCGGCGAGGAGTTCGTGATGGTGATGCATCAGCCGCTGGAGGCCGCCCGCGAACAGGCCGACCAGCTGCGTCGCGAAGTGGCCGCCATCGTGGTCAGGGCCGGCAGCAAGCGCCTCAAGGTCACCATCTCCGGGGGCCTTACGGAGCTGCGTGCCGACGCGCCCGAGGGCACCGCCTTCGAGCTGGCCGACAAGGCGCTGCTGGCCGCGAAACGCCAGGGCCGTGACCGTATCGTCGCCGTTGCGCCGGACTGACCGGAGGGTTCGAGAATGCCGGAAGTATCCGACGTGATCGTTGGTGAAGTCCTGTTCGACCGTTTTCCGGACGGCCGTGAAGTCCTGGGCGGAGCCCCGTTCAACGTCGCCTGGAACCTGCACCAGCTGGGGGAACCCGTGCTGTTCGTCGGTGGTGTGGGAAACGACGCCGCCGGGGGACGCGTGCGCGAGGCCATGCGCGAGGTCGGCCTGGCGGAAGACGCACTGTATACGCACCCACAGGCCCCCACCGGCGCGGTGCAGGTGACGGTGGAGGACGGCGAACCCGCCTATCACATCCTGCCCGACCAGGCCTATGACGACCTGCCCGCGACGGTCGATCCCGCGGTGCCAGCCCGCATCCCGCTGCTATATCACGGCACGCTCGCCCTGCGCAGCGGCAACCGCGAGCTGCTGGCGGCTTTGCGCCGGCGCTGCGAACGCCGCTTCGTCGACGCCAACCTGCGCGAGCCCTGGTACGACCCGCAGGACGTGCGCGACCTGCTCCGGGGTGCCGATGTGGTCAAGCTGAACGCCGACGAGCTGGCCACGCTGTTCCCGGACACCCCGGCGGCGGAGCGCGCCGATCACTGCCTGCAGGCCTGCGACATCCAGTCCGCGCTGATCGTCACCCTGGGCGCCGACGGCGCCGAGATCCATCCGCGCGCCGGTCAGCCCGTGCGCGCCCGCGCCCCGGTGGTGGAAGGCATGCAGGACGCGGTAGGCGCCGGCGACGCCTTCGCCAGCGTCGCCATCCTGGGCCTGCGCCGCGGCTGGGGCTGGGAAGGCACCCTGCACCGTGCCCTCGAATTCGCCGCTCGCGTGTGCACCCTGCAGGGTGCCACCACCAGCGACCCCGGGTTCTACCGCAGCGCGGTGGCGGCCTGGACTTAGTCCATTGCCGCCTGCGTCAGCTCGTGCGCCGTCCGGGAAACGGTTCCGCCTGACACGGACCGTTTCCGCTGTTTTCCGGGCCCGAAGGCCCGAAGTCAGGCGCTCCAGCCGAATTCGCGGGCCTTCTGTGCCGCCAGCGCGGGGATGTCGGTGGCCACGAACTGCTCGTGCAGTACCTGCACGCCGATCATGTGGTTGATCACCGCATCCAGCTGCACCTGGGTCGCCGCCGGGGTTTCCTCCGACTCGTGGATCTCGAACACCTGGCGCACGCCTTCGGGGTCCAGCAGCCCGGCCTCGGCGATCTTGTCCTCCGACAGGTAGCGATCCGCCAGCGCCTTCATCGCCGCCCATTTGGTCGGGTCGGTGTGGGCCGGCGGTGCCATGAACGGGAATTTCTCGCGCTCGTACAGCACCTTGGGCAGCAGGCCCTTCATCGACTCGCGCAGCACGTATTTTTCGTTGCGGCCCTTGATGCGCATGGTCGGCGGCAGCTGCGCGGCGAACTCGGCCAGGTGGTGGTCGAGGAACGGCGGGCGCGCCTCCATGGAGTTGGCCATGTCCATGCGGTCGCCGCCCCAGGTGAGGATCTGGCCCTCCAGCATGGTCTTGATCCACACGTACTGGGCCTTGTCCAGCGGGTGGCGGCCTTCCAGCATGTCGTCGTCCAGGGCGTCGGCGATGGCCTTGCCCGGCTTGTAGTCCTTCATGCGCTTGCGCCGCTTCGGATGCAGCAGACCGGGCACGTGCTCGGCGGCCGCCAGCCAGGGCTGCAGGCAGGACGGGGTAAAGCCCATCATGCGGTTGAAGTCGGGGTCGGAGACCTCGTCCTCGGCCAGCATCGCCCCGGAGACCAGTTCGTTGGACTCGTTGAGCATCTGCTGCCAGGCCTGACGGTCGCCCTCCGGCAGGGTGTCCAGCCCGTGCAGGAACATGTCGCGGCGAAACGCCGGGTAGCCGCCGAACAGCTCGTCCGAGCCCTCCCCGGTCACCACCACCTTGTAGCCGGCGTGGTTCACGTGCCGGCTCATCAGCAGCTTGGCCACCGCCAGGGTGTTGTAGATGGTGCGCTCGGCGTGCCAGAGCGCCTCCTCGAAGTTGTCATACAGGTGGTCGGCGTCCAGCGACATGATGTCCTGGTCGGCGCCCACGCTCTCGGCCATCTCGCGGGCGATGGCGGTCTCGTCGTAGTCGTCGTTGTCGAAGCCGATGGTGAAGGCCTTCACCGGCGCCTGCTGGCTGGCCGAGGCCAGGCCCAGGGTGATGCAGGAGTCGATCCCCCCGGAGAGGTAGCAGGCGACCGGCACGTCGGCCTCCAGGCGCAGCTGGGTGGCCTCCATCAGCTTGTCGCGCACCCCCTCGATCCAGTACTCCTCGTCGGTCTCGCTTTCCGGCGGGCGCTCCGAGGCCAGCGGGAAGTCCATGTCCCAGTATTTCTCCTGGCGGATCTTCAGCTTGCCGTGGGCGCGCTCGACGATGACCACGTGGCCGGGCTTGACCTGGTGGATGCCCTCGAAGGCGGTGGTGCCCGGCACCATGGTCTGCATCAGCTGGTGGTACAGGCCGTCGTCGGAGAAGCGCCGCTGCACGTCCGGGTTGGCGAACAGGACCTTCAGTTCGGAGCCGAATACGAAGCTGCCGCCGGCAGTTTCGGTGAAGTACAGCGGCTTGATGCCGAAGCGGTCGCGTGCCAGCACCAGGCGGTCGTGCTTGCGGTCATACAGCGAGATCGCGAACTCGCCGCGGAAGTATTTCAGCGCATCCTCCAGCCCCTCGCGCTGGTACAGGTGCATCACCATCTCGGAGTCGCTCTTGGTGCGGAACTTCACCCCGCGCGAGGTCAGATCGGTACGGATGCGCTTGTAGTCGTACAGCTCGCCGTTGACCGCGGTCATGATCTCGCCGTTGCTCATGGTGAACGGCTGGCGCCCGCGGTGCTCGTCGAGGTCGATGATCGACAGCCGTGCGTGGCTGAAGCCCACGCCGCGATCATCCTGCGTCTTGTAGCCGAAGCCGTCGGGGCCGCGGTGGTACTGGATCGCGGCCATGTTGACCAGGGTCTGTGCATCGACCGGACGTTCCGGGTCGGCGTGAAAGATGCCGCCAATGCCGCACATGGGGGTGTCTCCTTGAGTTATCCATCGGGGGCGAGCGGGGCCGGGTCGCCGCGCCGCTCGCCGTCAGTCAGGCAATCATACAACCGGGGGTCAGCCCTCCGGGGTGTCCATCACCGCGCTGATCCGGCGCACCACCGTGGTCAGCAGGGCCATGCGCACGAACACCGCCCCGCGCGCCTGGGCGAAGTACCAGTTGTGCGGGGTGTCGTCGAGATCGGTCGACAGCTCCGCGCCGCGCGCCAGCGGATGCATGATGATGGCACCTTCCTTCAGCGGCGACTCGCGGTTCAGGTTCAGGCCTTCGCCCATGGACTCGAAGGTGTCGCCGACCCAGGCGATGGCGTTGATGTAGACGACGTCCAGTTCCGGGAGCACCGGGTCCAGGTCGTTCACCACGCGCAGCTTCAGGCCCGCGCCCTCGAGCAGCTCGCGCTGCTCGGGGTCGAAGTTCTCCTCCTCGCGCGAAATCACCACGATCTCGTCGATCGCCTCGGGGAACAGGCTCAGCATGCTCAGCAGGCTGCGCACCGTGCGCATGCGCGAGGGCACGCCCACGATCCCCACCTTGATGTGCTTTTCCGGCGGGCAGTCGGGCAGGAACACTTCCGGGCGCCACTTGGCCAGGGTGTACACGTCCGCCAGCGCCTGGGTCGGGTGCTCGTCGATCCCGTTGCCGGCGTTGACCAGCGGGATGCGCAGGTTCTCGAGCATGTTGTGCACGGCCTCGCCGTCCGAGGAACGCAGCACCAGCACGTCGCCGTAGTTGTTGAACATCTCGGCGATGTCGGCCAGCGACTCGCCCTTGGCGATGCCGGTGCTCTTCGGGTCGGTGATCGACATCACCGATCCCCCGAGCCGGTGCCAGGCGCTCTCGAACGACAGCCGCGTGCGGGTGGACGGCTCGTAGAACGCGCTGATCAGGATCTTGCCGGCCAGCGGCAGATGGACCAGCGCCGGCGTGGTCTCGTACTGCGCGGCCAGGCGGAACAGCTGCAGCAGCTCTTCGCGCGTGAACTGCCGGCTGGAGACCACGTGCGAGGCGGCCAGTTTGAGCAGCGGGTCGGGGTTTTCCTCCACCGCCTCCAGCAGCGCGCGCGGGCGATCGGTGCCGGCGGCACCGTCCCGCGGCTTGAGGGTGTTCAGCGGGTCATCGGGATTCACCAGAGGCATCCTCTCTTCCAGTCACGGATGAACAGGGCGATCAGCAGGATCGGGGTCAGGGTCGCGACCGTGGTCGCGATGATCACGATGGTCGCCAGTGCGGTTACCGGGATCGTCATGTCGTCACCTCCGGGGTGTCGCGGCCGGCGGGCGCGTCGTGGTCATCCTGCGCCAGCCGGCCCCAGTCGAAAGGCCGCGGGAACAGCCAGGTGCCGGCGACCATCACCACCAGCGAGACCGCCGCGCCCACCAGTGCGGCCACGTACCAGCCGATCATGAAGTAGCTGGCCAGGCCCAGCCCGGAGCCCAGCAGCATCGCCCAGGCGGCCGCCTGCGGGTTGGCGCGGCGCCAGTACAGCCCGGCCACGATGGGCCAGATCGCGCTGGCCACGAAGGCCCCGGTGAAATACAGCAGGGCCGCGAGCGAGCCGACCACCGGAACCTCGCCGCGGTAGCTGGCGGCCAGCCAGGTCAGCAGCCCCAGCAGCACCACGATCACCTTCGTCGCCCGCAGCTGAGTCTGTTGCGAGGCGCGCGGATGGATGTGCCCGCGGTAGATGTCACGGGTGACCAGGTCGGAGGTGGCCGCCAGCAGCGAGTCGAGGCTGGAGGCCAGCGCGGCGAACACCACGATGAACACCACGATCGCCCCGGTCAGGCCGAGCACCTCGGCGGCCACCAGCGGGCCGACCATGTCCGCCGCCGGCACGTTGATCCCCAGCGCCGGGGTGGCCAGCGCCACGAAGCCGGCCACAATCGGGATCGGCAGCCACAGCAGTCCGCCCAGCAGGTAGGCGCGGAAGCCCACGTTGCGGCCGAAGGCGAAGGCGCGCGACCACCACACGTTGGAGTGGAAGATCTCGCCCACGCCGAACAGCAGGTTGTTGAACAGGAACATGATCGCCGCCGGGAACAGCAGGCTCAGCAGTTCCGGGCGTTCTTCCATCAGGTCGAAATGGATCGCCTCGAAACCCACCCGGTCGATGGTCATCCAGGCGAGGAAGGCGGCGCCGGCGATGATGATCACGGTCTGGATGAAGTCGGTGCCGATCACCGCGCGCAGCCCGCCCAGCAGGGTGTAGATCACGCACACCGTCAGGATCACGGTCATGCCCACGCGGTAGTCGATCCCGGCCAGGGCGTTGATCAGCACCCCGCCGGCCATCGCCATGGAGATCAGCCAGCCGAAGGCGTAGATCAGGGATACGCCGAGGAACACCCGCCAGGTGAAGGTCCCGTAGCGCAGACGGATGAAGTCCCCGGAGGTAAAACCGTGCGGCATCAGTTCGCGGATGCGCCGGGCCAGCGGGGCGAACAGGATCAGACCCAGCGCCCCCAGCGAGTAGCCCAGCATGCCCCACACGCCCAGCTCCAGTGCGAGCTGCGGGGCGGTCATGGTGGTGTTGGCGGTGACCCAGGTGGCCATCGCGGTGGCGCTGGCCAGAGCCAGCCCCACGTTGCGCCCGGCCAGCATGTGGTCGGCGGCGGTGTAGTTGCGGCGTCCCAGCCAGGCGCCCAGCGCGACCCACAGGACGCTGAAGGCCGCCAGCAGTCCCCAGGCGACGGAAGTCGGGAGGATGGGCTCCTCGAGGGCGGTCACGACGCCTCCTGCACCCTCGTGATCTCGCGGATCGCCTCGTCCGTGGTCATCACGCGGGCGTAGCGGTCCTTGATGGTGGTGATGGTGGCGCGTTGCATCTCGGGGGTCACCGTCGCACAGCAGTCCTCGATGAGCGTCACGTAGAAGCCCAGGTCACAGGCGTCGCGCACCGCGGTGGAGACGCATTCGTTGCTGTACACGCCAACGATGAACAGGGAGGAGATCTCCAGGTTCCGCAGGATGTAGTGCAGATTGGTCGAGTTGAACACGCCGCTCGCGGTCTTGTCGAGGACGATCTCATCGCCCTGCGGCGCGACCTCGTGGACGAATTCGGCATCCTTGCTGTCGGGGGCCGCATGCAGTCCGAGACGCTTGTGGCCCGGGCTGCGGTCGCGCCCGTCGCGGGTCAGCGAACGGATGCGGGTGTGGATGACCTCCATCTCCTCGGCGCGGAAGGCATCCTGCAGGCGGCGCACGTTGGGCAGGACGGTCTCCTCCAGGCGATGGAAATAGTACTCCTGGGCCTCCAGCGGGATGCCGGATTCGGCCGAATCCGCGAACACCCCGTGGCCGCGCGCGGCGTCCAGGTACTGCAGGTCGATGCACAGCAGGGCGACATGGTGCTCGCGCAGCTCGCGCCGCAGTACCGGCTTGCTGATCAGGCTCTCCTGGTACTGCTCGCGCAGCGGATCCAGGGAGTCGTAGTCGGTCAGGCGGGAAACGTTGTCGTCGGCCATGCCGCGGGCTCCTTGGTCGGTTGGGGTGGCGCTACTGCGGGGCCGCCAGTGCCAGCGCACTGTGCAGGGCCAGGTTGGCGCCGGTCTCGATGTCCTCCCAGTTTGTCCATTCCGCGGCCGAATGGGAACGCCCCTGCAGGCTGGGCACGAAGATCATCCCGGTGCGGGTGATCGCACTCATGCTCTGGGTGTCGTGCGCCGCGCCGCTGGGCATGGTGATGTATTCCAGTCCCATGCGTTCGGCCTGGCCCTCGATGGTCTGCACGATCCCGGTGTCGCAGCGCACCGGGTCGATCTCCGAGAGCACGTCGAACTCGAACATCAGGTCGCGCCGCCGGGCCAGGCTGGAGAGCGTGCGCCGCGCCGCGTGCGCCAGTGCGGTCAGGACCTTCTCGTCGGTGTCGCGCACCTCGAACGAAAAGGTCGCCATGCCGGGCACGGTGTTCGGCGCCCCCGGCGACAGCTCCACGCGGCCGATGGTTGCGCGCGAGTTGGGGCTGCCGTGTTCCTCCAGCAGACGGTCGATCTCGCCGCCGAACTCGGCCAGTCCCTGGAAGGCATCCGCGCGCATGTCCATGGGCGTGGTGCCCGCGTGGTTGGGCTGGCCCTTCAGGCGCACCTCCCACTTGAACAGCCCGGTGATGGCCTCCACCACTCCCACGCTCAGGCCGCGCCGGTCCAGCACCGGCCCCTGTTCGATGTGGGTCTCGATGAAGGCGTGCAGGGTGTTCGGGTCGCGCCGCGCGGCCAGCGCGTCGTCGGCGTTCAGGCCCCAGGCCGCCATCGCGTCCACCAGCGTCACGCCCTCCAGGTCGCGCGCATGGCTGATGCTCTCCGGGGTCAGTTTGCCGGCCATCGCCTGGGAGCCGAACATCCCGCCGAAGCGGCCCTCCTCGTCGGTGAAGTCGATCACCTCCAGCGGGTACTGCAGCTCGATCCCCTGCTCCTGCGTGGTGCGCAGCACCTCCAGCCCGATCAGCACGCCCAGCGCGCCGTCCAGCGGACCGCCGCCGGGCACCGTGTCGAGATGCGAGCCCATCGCCACCACCGGCCGCCGGCCGTCGTACTGCAGGCGACCGTGCAGATTGGCGGCCCCGTCCTGCCAGACATCCAGACCGGCCGCCTCCAGGCGGTGGCGGAACCACTCGCGCCCGGCGCGGTCGCCGTCGGAGAATGCGCGGCGGTGCAGGCCGCGGTCGGCATCGCGACCGATCTGCGCGAGGTCGTTGATGTCCTGCTGCAGGCGCTGCATGTTGATGGCGAAATCGGGCATGAAGGTCTCCGGTTGGCCGGGCCAATGGCCCGGGGCATGGGGGGTCAGCCGCGCGGGCGGCCCCGCAGCAGCACGACGATCAGCACCAGGAACACCGCTCCGCCGACGGCGAAGAAACCAAACGCGCGGGCGAGACTGTGATGCTCGACCTCGACCGTGACGCGGTCGCTCCAGGCATCCTCGTCGGCGTCGGCCGCGCGCAGCCGGAACCGGTATTCACCGTCCGGCAGGCCGCTGATCACGCTGCTGGCGTCGCCGCCTTCGTAGATCACGCGGGCATCGTCGAAATCGGGGCCGCTGGCGCGTTCCAGCACCACTGCGGCATCGGATTCCCAGTGCAGGGTGAAGCCGCCATCGGCGGAATGTTCGGGCGGATCGTCGAAGCGGGGTTCGGCCAGGGCCGGGCCGGCCAGCAGGACGAGCGCCAGCGCCAGCACCGCGAGGCGGCCGAAGCTGGCGGCGAGGCGGAGCATCCCGTTCAGGCCCCGCCCTCGAACGGCTTGAGCCCGGCGCGCTGCTCGGTGGACTGCATGGTTTCCACCAGTATCGCCAGGTTCTGGTCCAGATCGGCCAGTTCCTCGGGGGGCATCGCCTCCAGCGCCCGGTTGAGCTCGCCCTGGGGGGCCGCCGGGGCGCGGTCCAGCAGTTCCTCCCCGGTCTCGGTGACGTACAGGCGAACGATGCGCTGGTCGCGCTCCGGGCGGCGACGTTCGACCAGGCCCTGCTGCTCCAGCTTGTCCAGCAGGTTGGAGGTGGTGGAGGCATGCACCGACAGCCGCCGCGACAGGTCGCTCACGTTCAGGCCCGGCGTGCGCTGGAGTTCCCACAGCGCCCACAGCTGCGAGGCACTGATCCCGCAGGCCCGCTCCACCGCGCGCGAATGCCCCTGCAGCGCCCGGATGATCACCCGCAGCTGGCGGATGACCGAGCGTGCGGGGTCCTCGCCCCCGGACGGGGCGGCGGACGTTTGCGTGGCGGCGCTGGCGGATGACATGCGGTTCTCGGCAGTGATGGTCAACGAACATTATTTTTGCGCAAAAATACCTCCGGCGCAAACCGTGTCACGAAAACACGGCCCGGTGGCCTTCACCCCGTGCGACCGCGCCATGCCGCCGTGCGTTCGGCGGAACTTCGGGACCCGCAGGCGGTCCTTCCGCTTGTGGCGCACAACAGACACACCGGATACATGCGTGTCGGCCCTTTACAACGAATTAGACTTCGTTTATATACCCGTGCTGGTGTGCAGTGGAATGGATCGTCCGCGATGTTCCGCGCGCAGCTGTTGCAAAAGCCGCACACTGACCGGACGGCGGAGCCGGTTCCGGACATCCCGAAAAAATTCAATTGAGCGCGAGGACAGGAAGATGATGAACAGGAAGATGCTTGCCGCGGCGGTGGCCGCGACCCTGGCCGCCCCCGGCATGGCCATGGCTCAGGAAGAAGGCGCCGGCCCGATCGACTGGGATTTCTACGGCTCCCTGCGGCTCCAGTACGAAGCCGCCGATCCGGCTGAAGAGGATAGCTACGACGGTTTCCGCGATGCCTACTCGCGTGTGGGCTTCACCGGCAGCCTGCCGCTCAACGAAGGCCTGAACGCCTTCGCCCAGCTGGAGATGCCGCTGGATCTGGCCAATGGCAAGGTGCAGGACCCGTTCAACACGGCCGATGAAGACATCCGCATCGGCAAGATCGGCCTCGAGTCCGATGTGGCCGGCACGTTTGCCTACGGCCGTGACTGGATGCCGTACTACAACGCGATCGCGTTCCCGGTCGACATGTTCAGTTCCTTCCAGTCGGGCTTCGCGACCTATACCACGTTCCGCGAAAGCGACAGCGTGATGTACTACTCCCCCGACTTCAACGGCTTCTCCTTCGGTGCGGCGTACAGTGCCAACTCGGGATATGCCGACAGCTCCGGTTCTCCGGACGACCGTTACCAGCTGACCGGTTCCTACTCGTTCCAGGACACCACGCTCTCGCTGGGCGTTGACGACGTGGATGGCGCCCAGAACACCCGTATCTGGGGCTTTTCCGCGATGCACAGCATGGGTGACCTGTCCCTGTCCGCCAAGGTCGAATACATCGACAGCGATCAGGATGAGGACGTGTTCGGTGATGACGGAGACATCGCCGCCAATGTGTACGCCGCCTACGACTGGGGTCAGCATACCTTCAAGGGCATGCTTGCCAACGTCGATAACTACGGCGAGGACGTCGTCCATCTGGGTTACGACTTCAACGTCAACGATGCCCTGAAGTTCTTCGCCGAGTACTATTACGAGGAAGAGCCGACCGGTGCGATTCCGGCCGAGCGTGCGCGTGATACCGGCACGGATCCGATCCCGTTCCCCGAAGACGGCTCCAACAAGGTCTTCATGGTCGGCATGCACTACAGCTTCTGATCGCGCACCGCGCGAGTTTCAGCAAGCGGCTGTAACGGGAAGGCCCGCATCGCGAGATGCGGGCCTTCTTTCGTTGCGGGCAGGGCCGGGGGCGCAGTGCGCTCCGAAGCCCCTTCAGTGGCCGGCGTCGAACAGTTCGCCGGCATCCGGCAGCGGTACGTTCAGGTGCAGCGAGGCGGCCATCATGCGTACCAGCTCGCGCAGTTCCGCGGTGGGGTCGCCGCGCTGCTGCACGGTGTCGTCCATGGCCTGCAGCAGCCGCTGGCGGTCGTTGCGCGGCATGCGCGCCAGGCGCGCCAGGCGCTCCAGCGCGCGGTCGAGGATGCGCGCCCAGGCCGCGGACTGGCTGGCCTGACGCAGCTCCTCGGGGATGGGGGCACTGAATGGCAGGCTGCCGGTGAAGCGGCCCAGACCGGCGATCAGCGCGGCCTCGGCCGCCTCGGGGTCATCCGGGTGGCCATGCAGCGCGAGGGTCGCCAGCAGGTAGCGTGCGGCGTTTTCGCGGTGCCGGGCGTTCTTCCCGGCGGGATCCTTGCGCCCGTGCGTCCTTTCGCCCCCGTGCCCGTGACGCCGGTCGAGGTGTTCGATCAACATGCGGCCGTCGGCATGGATCAGGCGTTCCACGAGTCCGGCCAGGGTCCGTTGTTCGTCGCGGCTCAGCCGAGCCAGCGCAGGGAAAGCCATCTCGGTCAGTGGAAGGCGGTGTTCGGCCGCGGGTTCGGGGACCATCGCGCGGAGCTGGCGCACGCGTTCCTCGCTCTCCGGGCCGCGGGTCTCCAGGATCATATGGAGCTGCTGTTCGCGGATCTCCGGATCCGGATGCAGGATCAGGTAGAGCACCAGATCCGCGACCCAGTGCGGATTGCGGGCGGAGCGGGCCAGTTCGCCCGGCAGCGCGGCCAGCAGGGCGGCGGCTAGCGAGCCGGGGGCGGCCCCGAAGGCCTCGCCCAGCGGCCCGTTCTCCTCCTCTTCCCGCTGCTGCTCGGCGGCAGCCTCCTGCTCGCGGCGTCGGCGCTCGCGTTCGGTCACCGCACGGCGTACCCGGTCGGTGGCCTCGCGGCCCAGGCGTTCCAGGCCCTCCTCGTCCAGTGGCTGGCCCAGCCGCTCCAGGCGTTTCTCCAGCGGCGGATGGGTATCGAGCAGCTGGTCAATGGCGCCGTTGGCGAACAGCATGTGTCCGACCATTGCCGGGCTGGCGTTGAGACCGGCGTAGCGCGCGGCTACCTTGCGCAGGGCGCCGGCCATGCCGTCCCCGTTGCGGGTGAACTGCACCGCGTGGGCATCCGCGCGGTACTCCTGTTCGCGCGCGATGGCTGCGCGGATCAGGCGCCCGCCGATCAGACCGATCCCACCGGCAGCCACCAGCGCGAAGTTGAACCACACCGGCCCCCGCATCTCTCCCGGGTCGCTGCGCGCGCGCCGTCCGGGCAGCATGCCCAGGCCCAGCAGCGCGATCATCTCGATGCCGAACAGGATGCCGACCAGCTGCGTGTTCAGGCGCATGTCGCCGGCACGGATATGGCCGAACTCGTGGGCGACCACCGCCTTCAGTTCCTGGCGGTTGAGGCTCTCGATCGCCCCGCGCGTTACCGCGATGGCCGCGTCATGCGGGGTGAAGCCGTCGGCGAAGGCGTTGATGCCCAGCTCGCGTTCCAGCACGAAGATCGCCGGCACCGGCAGCCCGGCGGCGATCGCCATCTCCTCGACGATGTTGCGCAGCCGCCGGTTCTTCGGGTCCTCGGGCTCGGCATCCACCGGATCGCCGCCCATCTCGCGCGCGATGCCGCGCCCGCCGCCGGCACGCCGCAGCTGGTACAGGCGCCACAGGCTGGCCCCGGCGATGACCGCGATCGCCAGTCCGGTGGTCCACAGCAGAAAGCCACGGTGCTCCGTGAGCATCTCGGCGGTGGGCATGAGCTGCCGGAGTTCCTGCCAGGGCTCGACCAGGGTATACAGCAGCAGGATATTGAGCAGTGCCACCATCAGCACCACCACCAGCACGAACAGGCCCAGCAGCAGCGTCAGCCGCCGGCGTGCCCGGTCCTGGTATTCAAAGAAGCGCATTCCTTCGCCGTCCCCGGTTGTGTTCCCCGCTCCCCCGTATACAACCGGGTTTGGTGCGCGGGGGCAAGGCCGCTGCCGGCATCGCGTGCCAGCACGCTTCCATGGATGGGAGGATGCGCACGGAACGGTGGGAGCCTGCTTGCACCGGCCCTGTTCGCCTGCAAGCAGGCTCCCACGGTCAGTCGGCCCGTTCGGCGGGGGCCTCTTCGCGCCCGGGCTGAGGCATGCGGTCGGGGTTGGCGACGCGTGCGATCCACAGCGCCAGCAGGACCGCGGGGATGCCGATCGCGGCCGAACTGACGAAGAACCAGAACCAGCCCATGAACTCGGCCATCACCCCGGTGAAACCGGCGAGGAACTGCCCGGGCAGGGTCATCAGGGAGCTGAACAGGGCGTACTGGGTGGCGGTGTAGGCGCTGTTGGTGAGACTGGAGAGGTAGGCGATGAACACCGAGATCGCCATGCCGCCGGTCACGTTGTCGGCCATGATGGCGAATACTAGCCCGTAGAGCTCCGGACCCAGCAGGGCCAGCCAGGAGAAGGTCAGGTTGGTGATCGGCGCCAGCAGCGCGGTGGCGATCAGCATGCGCATGATGCCGAAGCGTGCGACCAGCAGCCCGCCGACAGCGGCCCCGCCCAGGGTCATCGCCAGGCCGAAGGCCGCGGCGATATTGGCGATCTGGTCCTTGCTGAAGCCCAGGTCCAGGTAGAACGGGTTGGCCATCACCCCCATGAAGATGTCGCTGATGCGGAAGATCGCGATGAACGCGATGAGCAGCAGGGCGATCCTGCCGAAGCGCTTCCAGAATTCCACGAACGGACAGATGAAGGCGCCGATGAACCAGGCCTTGAAGGCGCGCCAGTAGCCGGTGTCCGAGGTGTTGTTGATGTAGTCGAGCACGCGCTGCTCGATCTGCGCGGTCCTGCGGTCGCGCTCGGCCACCTCGGGCTCGCGCACGATCAGGGTGCAGATCACGCCCACCAGCATGAGCGCGGCCATGGTGCCGTAGGCCAGGCCCCAGGTCCCCACCGCGGCGATGTGCAGTGCCCCGGCCCCGGCGGTCAGCAGGGCCACGCGGTAGCCGGTCACGTAGGCCGCGGCCATCGCCCCCTGGCGTTCCTTGGTCACCGCCTCGATGCGGTAGGCATCGATGGCGATGTCCTGGGTTGCCGCCGCGAACGCCGTGATCACCGCCCACACCGCGACCAGCCACAGCTGCTCGGTGGGGTCGGTGAGCGCGATGCCCGTGAGCGAGATGATGATCAGGGCCTGCGCCAGCAGCATCCACGCCCGGCGCCGGCCGAACAGCCGCGTCAGCACCGGCAGCGCAAGGCGGTCCACGATCGGCGCCCACAGCACCTTGATGCTGTAGGCCATGCCCACCCAGCTGAGAAAGCCGATGGACGACAGCTCCACCCCGAGGTCGCGCAGCCAGGCGGTGAACGTGCCGCCGGTGAGCAGCAGCGGCAGCCCGGCGGCAAAGCCGAGGAACAGCATGCCGATGACACGCGGATGGCGGTACACCGCCAGTGCCGCGCGCCAGTCACGGCGCGGTGCGGCCTGCGCGTCGTCGGCGGCGCTCATCGACGGGGCATGTGCCGGGCGGCGAGCCCGGTGCGGCTGTCAGGGCGCGTAGTCATAGTCGATCCAGAACGGCGCGTGATCGGAGAAGCGCTGCTCGGTATAGATGAACGGGTCGCGCGCGGTGGCGGCGATGCCCGGAGTGGCGATCTGGTAGTCGATGCGCCAGCCCACGTTCTTCGCCCAGGCCTGACCGCGGTTCGACCACCAGGTGTACTGCCCGGGGCGGTCGTCCAGCCGGCGGAACACATCCACCATGCCGATCTCGTCGAACAGGTGGTCCAGCCACGCCCGTTCCTCGGGCAGAAAGCCCGAGTTCTTGCGGTTGGAGCGGTAGTTGGTCAGGTCGATCTCCTTGTGCGCGATGTTCCAGTCGCCGCAGATCACCCATTCGCGCCCGTCCTGCATGCGCTCCGCCAGCCACGGGCGGAAGAAATCGAGGAAGCGCCATTTCGAGTCCTGACGGTGGTCGCCCGATGAGCCCGACGGCAGGTAGAGCGACACCACCGACAGGTTGCCGAAGCGCATCTCCACGTAGCGTCCCTCGTTGTCCGCCTCCTCGAAGCCCAGCCGGGTGATGACCTCGTCCGGCTGCATCCGGCTGTACATGGCCACACCGCTGTAGCCGGGTTTCACCGCGTCCACGTAGGCGCTGTGATAACCGGGCGGATGGAAGGGCTCGCCCTGGATCTGGTGGATCTGGGCCTTGGTCTCCTGGATGCAGACCACGTCGGCTTCGGTGGTGGGCAGCCAGTCGAAGAAGCCCTTGCGGGCGGCGGCACGGATGCCGTTGGCGTTCATGGACATTATGCGCATGGCGCGCAACGATACCCGCGCGCGCGGCCGGCGAAAAGACCCGCCCGGACGCTGTGTCAGAATAGGGGCCGTTTCCCCTCGCAATCGACCACGGAGCCGTCATGACCGCCCACGCCTTCCTCGAATACGCCCTGCAGCGCGACGTCCTGCGGTTCGGCGAGTTTACGCTGAAATCGGGCCGTACCAGCCCCTATTTCTTCAACGCCGGGCTGTTCAACCGCGGCTCCGACCTGGCCCGTCTGGGCGAGTTCTATGCGCAGGCGATCGTGGATTCCGGGATCGACTTCGACCTGATCTTCGGCCCGGCCTACAAGGGCATCCCGCTGGCGGCGGCCGTGGCCGAAGCCCTGTACCGCGACCACGACATGGACCGCCCCTGGGCCTTCAACCGCAAGGAGGCCAAGGACCACGGCGAGGGCGGCAACATCGTGGGCGCCCCGCTGGAGGGTCGTGTGCTGATCGTGGACGACGTGATCACCGCCGGCACCGCCATCCGCGAATCGGTGGACATCATCCGCGCCGCCGGCGCCTCGCCGGTGGGGGTGGCCATCGCCCTGGACCGCGAGGAGCGCGGTGCGGGCGAGCGCTCGGCCATCCAGGAAGTGGAGAGTGACCTGGGCATGCAGGTGGTGCGCGTGGCGCGGCTGACCGACCTGGTCACCCTGCTGGAGCAGACCGGCCGCGCGCCGGAACACCTGGACGCCCTGCGCGCCTACCGCGCCGAATACGGCGTCTGACGGGGTGTGATGTCGCGACAGATCGACCTCCCGGAAACACGATAGATCTGGACCGCCACCCTGGCGTACCCGCCGACCGAGCCATTGACCAACGGACATGGCCCGGGTCTTTCTGCTGGTGGATTGCCGTCGGTGGTGGTGCCTGACGGACACGGCATTGCGTTTTGTGAACCTTTTCCCTTGATCCTGTTACCCGTATTCTGGATCGTCTGCAGGTAATTAAAGCCCTGACCACGGAGTGGTTAATGCCTTCTCGCAACGGACTGTTCTTCACCCTCGCGCGTGCGGGGGTGG
>NZ_KB906471.1:632500-678185 GCF_000381405.1 Thioalkalivibrio sp. ALE20 | reverse complement strand
GGACCACGGGAAGACGACGCTGACGGCGGCGTTGACGGTGGTTCAGGCGAAGAAGTACGGCAGCGATGCGCGTGCCTTTGACCAGATTGACAACGCGCCGGAAGAGAAGCAGCGCGGTATCACGATTGCGACGGCGCACGTGGAGTACGAGTCGGACACGCGCCACTATGCGCACGTGGACTGCCCGGGTCACGCGGACTATGTGAAGAACATGATCACCGGTGCGGCGCAGATGGACGGCGCCATTCTGGTGGTTTCGGCGGCGGACGGTCCGATGCCGCAGACGCGGGAACACATCCTGCTGTCGCGCCAGGTGGGCGTGCCGCACATCGTGGTGTTCCTGAACAAGGCGGACATGGTGGACGATCCGGAGCTCCTGGAGCTGGTGGAGATGGAAGTCCGCGATCTGCTGTCGAGCTATGATTTCCCGGGTGACGACACCCCGGTGGTCACCGGTTCGGCGCTGAAGGCGCTGGAAGGTGACGAAAGCGAGATGGGCGCCCAGGCGATCCACAAGCTGGTGGACGAGATGGACCGCTTCATCCCCGAGCCGGAGCGCGCGGTGGACGGTGCGTTCCTGATGCCGGTGGAAGACGTGTTCTCGATTTCCGGTCGCGGTACCGTGGTCACCGGTCGCGTCGAGCGCGGCGTGGTGAAGGTTGGCGAGGAAGTGGAGATCGTGGGTCTGCACGACACGCAGAAGACCACGGTGACCGGCGTGGAGATGTTCCGCAAGCTGCTGGACCAGGGCGAGGCCGGCGACAACGTGGGCGTGCTGCTGCGCGGCACCAAGCGCGACGACGTGCAGCGCGGTCAGGTGCTGTGCAAGCCGGGTTCGATCACGCCGCACACCCAGTTCGAGGCGGAAGTCTACATCCTGAACAAGGAAGAGGGTGGTCGTCACACGCCGTTCTTCAACGGGTATCGGCCGCAGTTCTATTTCCGCACGACGGACGTGACGGGTTCGGTCGAGCTGCCGGAGGGCACCGAGATGGTGATGCCGGGCGACAACGTGAAGATGACGGTGTCGCTGATCAGCCCGATCGCCATGGAAGACGGTCTGCGTTTCGCGATTCGCGAAGGCGGCCGCACCGTGGGCGCGGGCGTCGTCTCCAAGATTATCGAGTAAAGATCCATGGCTAATCAGCGTATTCGAATTCGGCTCAAGGCCTTTGACCACCGTCTCATTGACCGGTCAGCGGCCGAAATCGTGGAAACAGCGAAGCGGACCGGGGCGCGGGTCAAGGGCCCCATTCCGCTGCCGACCAAGCGGGAGTCGTACACGGTGCTGACCTCCCCGCATGTCAACAAGGACGCGCGGGATCAGTACGAGCTGCGTACCCACAAGCGCCTGATGGACATTATGGATCCCACGGACAAGACGGTGGACGCGTTGATGAAGCTGGACCTGGCCGCTGGGGTCAATGTTCAGATTCGACTTAACTAAGCGGAAACTTTCTGTCATAATATTGGGCTTTCCGTGGCCCGGCGTTCGGCGCCGGGCCACGACTTTGGGGCGCAGGGCCGCGCCAGCGATTACGAAGGGGTTGGAAAATGGCTCTTGGACTCATTGGTCGCAAGCTTGGAATGACGCGCGTGTTCACCGAAGAGGGCGCGTCGGTGCCGGTCACGGTGCTCGAGGTGGACAATAATCGCGTGGTCCAGGTGAAGCGTGCCGACAGCGATGGCTACGACGCGGTGCAGGTCACGGCCGGCTCGCGCAAGCCGCAGCGGGTGAACCGCGCGGCGAGCGGGCACTTCGCCAGGGCCGAAGTCGAACCCGGGCGGGGGCTCTGGGAGTTCCACCTCGATGGTGAAGACGCCGAGGGCCTGAGCCCGGGCGACGCGATGACCGTCGATCGGTTCGAAGAGGGCCAGATGGTCGACGTGACCGCGCAGAGCAAGGGCAAGGGTTTCCAGGGGACGGTGAAGCGGCACAACTTCCGCACCCAGGACGCTACCCATGGTAACTCGCTGGCCCATCGGGCGCCGGGATCGATCGGGCAGAACCAGAGCCCGGGTCGGGTGTTCAAGGGCAAGAAGATGGCGGGCCAGATGGGCGCCGAGCGAAAGACCATTCAGAATCTCAGTGTGGTCCGGGTCGATGCGGATCGCGGACTGCTGCTGGTCAAGGGTGCCGTTCCCGGTCCGTCCAGCGCGGACGTGATGATCCGGCCGGCAGTCAAGGCGAAGGGTTGATAACGATGCAGATGACAACAGCCGATACCGGGGCCAGTGTGGAGCTTTCGTCCGCCTGCTTCGAACGCGAGTTCAATGACTCGCTGGTTCACCAGGCCGTGGTGGCGCAATTGGCGGCCGCCCGCCGCGGTACCCGCGCACAGAAGACTCGTTCGCAGGTTTCCGGCGGTGGCATCAAGCCGTTCCGCCAGAAGGGGACCGGCCGTGCCCGTGCCGGTACGATCCGCAGTCCGCTGTGGATTGGTGGCGGCAAGGTGTTTGCGGCCCGCACGCGGGATTTCTCGCAGAAGCTGAATCGCAAGATGTATCGCGCTGCGCTGGCGTCGATCCTTTCCGAGCTGGTGCGGCAGGAGCGGCTGAAGGTCGTTTCCAGCTTTAGCGTGGATAGCGGCAAGACGCGTGATGGCGTCGCCGCGCTGCGTAAGCTCGGGATGGAGTCCGGTCTGGTCGTGCTCGATGCCGAGGATGAGCGGACCGACCGGGCATTGAGGAACGTGCCGCGCGTGGATGTGGCGACCCTGGGCGAGATCGGTCCGGCCAATCTCGTCGGAGCCGAAACCGTGGTGATGACCGAAGCGACCGTGCGTCGGATCGAGGAGTGGTTGGCATGAATGGCCGTCTGATGCAGGTAATCCAGGGCCCGGTGGTGTCGGAAAAAGCGACGATGGCCGGGGAGGTCGGGCAATACGTGTTCAAGGTGTTGCCCGATGCAAGCAAGGCCGAGGTGAAGGCTGCCGTCGAGCAGCTCTTCGAGGTGCGCGTGGAAGGCGTGCGCACGCTGCGGCAGCAGGGCAAGACCAAGCGGTTCGGTCGTCAGTTCGGACGGCGGAATCACTGGAAAAAGGCCTATGTGTCGCTGGCCCCGGGCGAAAGCATTGACATGGGTGAAGGGGAGCAGCTCTGATCATGGCTATTATCAAGACCAACCCCACGTCGGCCGGTCGGCGGCACACGGTGCAGATTCGCGGAGACGGTCTGCATCGAGGCGAACCATATCCGGGCCTGGTCGAAAAGAAGCAGCGGACCGGCGGGCGCAACAACACCGGCCGCATCACCTCGCGGCATATCGGCGGCGGGCACAAGCAGCGCTACCGTACGGTCGACTTCAAGCGGACGAAGGACAATATCCCGGCTCGCGTTGAGCGGCTGGAATACGATCCGAACCGCAGTGCTCACCTGGCGCTTCTGCTGTATCGCGATGGCGAACGTCGGTATATCATTGCGCCGCGCGGGCTGAAGGTCGGGGATACCGTTTCGAGCGGCTCGCAGGCACCGATCCGGCCCGGCAACGCCATGGCGCTGCGGTCCATTCCGGTGGGCACCACAGTGCACGGCATTGAGCTGAAGCCTGGCAAGGGCGCGCAGCTGGTGCGCTCGGCCGGTGGCAGCGCGCAGGTGGTGGCCCGAGAAGGGCAGCTGGCAACGGTCCGGCTCGCGTCCGGAGAGATGCGCCGCATTCAGTCCGAGTGCCGGGCCGTGGTCGGCGAAGTCGGACACTCCGAGCATTCCCTGCGCAAATTCGGCAAGGCCGGCGCACGTCGCTGGCAGGGCAAGCGCCCGACGGTCCGCGGTACGGCGATGAACCCGGTCGACCATCCGCATGGGGGCGGTGAAGGCCGCAACTTCGGTCGCCATCCGGTAACCCCGTGGGGGCGCCCGACCAAGGGCTTCAAGACCCGTAACAACAAACGTACCGACCGCATGATTGTGCGTCGGCGCAAGAAGTAACGGAGCACGAGCATGCCGCGTTCACTGAAGAAAGGCCCGTTCGTTGACCATCACCTGCGCCAGAAGGTGGAAGTGGCGGCGGAAAAGAACGACCGTCGTCCGATCAAGACCTGGTCCCGGCGTTCGATGATCATTCCGCAGATGGTGGGTCTCACCATCGCGGTGCATAACGGGCGGCAGCATGTCCCGGTGCTCATCAACGAGAACATGGTTGGCCACAAGTTGGGCGAATTCGCCGCGACCCGGACCTTCAAGGGTCACATCGCCAACAAGAAATCGCGCTGAGGACGGTTTGATGGAAACGATCGCAAAACTCCGGTTCGCGCGGATGTCGCCGCAAAAGGCGCGGCTGATTGCTGACCAGGTTCGCGGCATGCCGGTGGAAAAGGCGCTGAACGAACTCACGTTCAGCCGCAAGAAACCGGCGGCCATCGTCAAGAAGGTTCTGGAATCGGCCATCGCGAACGCCGAAAACAACGACGGCGCCGACATTGACGAACTGCGCGTGTCGCGGATCCAGGTCGACGAAGGGCCGGTGCTGAAGCGCATGCAGGCCCGCGCGAAGGGCCGCGGCAACCGTATTCTTAAGCGCACGAGCCACGTGATCGTGGGTGTCAGCGAGAAGGGGGCGAAGTAAGCATGGGTAACAAGGTACATCCGACCGGCATTCGCCTCGGCATCTCGCGCCCGTGGTCCGCCACCTGGTATGCGGACGGCGAGGATTTCGGTGATACGCTGAACAACGACATCCAGCTGCGGGAGTTCCTCCTGAAGCGGCTGAGCCATGCGTCCGTGAGCCGTGTCATCATCGAGCGCCCCGCGAAAGCGGCGCACATCACGATTCAGACGGCACGTCCGGGTATCGTGATTGGCAAGAAGGGCGAGGACATCGAGAAGCTGCGCCGCGAAGTGGCGCGCGAGACGGGTCTGGACCAGGGTTCGGTCAAGATCAACATCGAGGAGGTCCGCAAGCCCGAAATCGAGGCCCAGCTGGTGGCCGAAGGTATCGCCCAGCAGCTGGAGCGCCGCATCATGTTCCGTCGGGCGATGAAGCGGGCGGTGGGTAACGCGGTGCGCCTGGGGGCGGAAGGCATCAAGGTGCATGTTTCCGGTCGCCTGAATGGCGCCGAAATCGCCCGGTCCGAGTGGTATCGGGAGGGTCGTGTTCCGCTGCATACGCTCCGGGCGGATATCGACTACGGATTCGCCGAGGCGCGAACGACTTACGGAATCATCGGCGTGAAGGTCTGGATCTTCAAGGGTGAGGTCTTCAGCCTGGAGCCCACCGAAGGCCGCCGCGCCGCGGCCAACGCGAGCTAGGACATAAGCCATGTTGCAGCCAAAAAGAACCAAGTTCAGGAAGCAGTTCAAGGGGCGCAACCGCGGTATGGCGTCCGTGGGCGCCAAGGTGAGCTTCGGCGAGTACGGGCTCCAGGCGGTCGAGCGCGGTCGGGTGAACGCCCGGCAGATCGAAGCCGCGCGGCGGGCGATGGTCCGTCACATCAAGCGCGGCGGCAAGATCTGGATTCGGGTGTTCCCCGACGTTCCGGTAACCAGCAAGCCCCTGGAAGTCCGCATGGGCAAAGGCAAGGGCGGCGTCGAGTACTGGGTATGCAAGGTCCAGCCGGGCCGCATGCTTTACGAGATGGAAGGGGTCAACGAGGATGTCGCGCGCGAGGCGTTTCGACTCGCCGCTGCGAAGCTCCCCGTCAAGACCGTGTTTACGCGTCGGCAGGTGATGTGATGAAAACGTCCGAACTCAGGAACAAGTCCGATCAGGAACTCGGCAGCGAGCTCGAGGCCCTGTACAAGGAACAGTTCGGTCTGCGCATGCAGCAGGCCGTCGGGCAGCTTTCGCGTCCCGACCGCATGAAAACCGTGCGGCGCGATATCGCCCGGATCAAGACGCTGATGAACGAACGCAGAACGGCGGGTTAACGAAGATGAACCAGGAAACGACGAAAACCCAGCGCTCCGTTGTGGGTCGCGTGGTCAGCGACAAGATGGACAAGACCCGCACGGTCGTGGTTGAACGGCGCGTTCGGCACCCGCTGTATGGCAAGTTCATTCGCCGGTCGACGAAGCTCCGCGTCCATGACGAAGAGAACGTGTCGAAGGAAGGCGATCGCGTACGGGTTCGGGAGTGCCGGCCCATGTCGAAACAGAAGCGCTTTGCCCTGATCGAAGTGGTCGGGCGCGACGCGCTGTGAACCGGATCCCGGGAGAACATCCATGATTCAGATGCAGACCGTCCTTGAAGCCGCCGACAATTCCGGCGCGCGCCGCATGCAGTGCATCAAGGTCCTGGGCGGATCCCATCGGCGTTATGCGCGGATCGGGGACGTCATCAAGGTGTCCGTCAAGGACGCCATTCCCCGGGGCAAGGTCAAGAAGGGCGACGTGTACAATGCCGTGGTCGTGCGTACCGCATCCGGTGTTCGTCGTTCCGATGGTTCGGTGATCCGGTTCGACCGTAATGCGGCGGTGCTGCTGAACAGCCAGTACCAGCCGGTCGGGACCCGTATCTTTGGCCCGGTGACCCGTGAACTGCGTGGAGAGAATTACATGAAGATCATTTCTCTCGCGCCGGAAGTGCTTTGAGGACGTCATGAAAAAGATTCGCAAGGGTGACGATGTCGTCGTGATCGCCGGTAAGGACAAGGGCCGGCGCGGCACGGTGATCAAGGTGCAGGACGACAAGGTCCTGGTGCAGAACATCAACATGGCGAAGAAACATCAGAAACCGAATCCCCAGCAGGGCGTCAGCGGCGGCATCATTGAGAAGGAGATGCCCATGCATATTTCGAACGTCATGCTGTACAACCCGGCGACCGCCAAGGGTGACCGGGTCGGGATTCGCACGCTGGAAGATGGCCGAAAGGTTCGGGTTTATCGCTCGAACGACGAGGTCGTGGACGCTTAACTGCAGGAATATCGGTTTATGGAACGCTTGAAAGAAGATTACGAGTCCAGGATCAAGCCGGCCCTGCAGGAGCAGTTCGGTTACGGCAACGTCATGGAGATCCCGCAGGTCACCAAGGTCACCCTGAACATGGGTCTTGGAGACGCGGTTGCTGACAAGAAGATCATCGAGCACGCGATGGGTGACATGACCGCCATCGCGGGGCAGAAGCCGGTCGTGACCCGGGCGCGCAAATCCATTGCCGGATTCAAGATCCGCGACGGGTATCCGATCGGCTGCAAGGTGACGTTGCGGCGCCGCCAGATGTACGAGTTTCTGGATCGTCTGATCAACATCGCGCTGCCTCGTGTGCGCGATTTCCGCGGCTTCAGCCCGAAGGCGTTTGACGGCCGCGGTAATTACACCCTCGGGGTGAAGGAACAGATCATCTTTCCGGAGATCGATTACGACCGCGTCGATCGCCTCCGGGGGATGGACATTACGATTACGACCAGCGCCAAGACGGACGCGGAAGCCCGGGCTCTCCTGGAGGCCTTCAACTTCCCCTTCCGGCAGTAAAGAGGTAAGAGGAATGGCCAAGGTATCGATGGTCCAGCGTGAGCGTAAGCGTGAACGCCTGGCGAAGAAGCACGCCGAGAAACGGCAGGAACTCAAGGCGATTCTCGTCGACGAGAACCGGTCTGGCGAGGAACGTCTGGAGGCGATGAACAAGCTGCAGAAGCTGCCGCGTGACTCCAGTCCCGTGCGGCAGAAGAATCGCTGTGCCGTGACCGGTCGGCCGAAGGGTTACTATCGCCGGTTTGGCCTGGGCCGAAACAAGCTTCGCGAGTACGCCATGAAGGGCGAGATTCCGGGGCTGCGCAAGGCGAGCTGGTAAGGAGAAACCGCCATGATGACCGATCCGATCGCCGACATGCTCACCCGGCTGCGCAATGCACAGCGCGCCGACAAGGAGCAGGTGTCGATCCCGTATAGCAAGAACAAGGAAGCGATTCTGCGTGTGTTCGCGGACGAGGGCTTCATCGCCGATTACCGCTCGGAAGGCGAAGGTGCTCGCAAGGTGTTGATCGCCACCCTGAAATATTTCCAGGGCCAGCCGGTGATCGAAACCGTACAGCGCATCTCGCGGCCGGGGCTGCGGATTTACCGCGGCAAAAACGAGCTGCCCCGCATCAATGCCGGTCTGGGTGTGGCCGTGATCTCCACGCCGCGCGGCGTGATGAGCGATCGCGCCGCACGCGAGATCGGTCAGGGCGGCGAAGTGCTCTGCAAGATCTACTGAGGACGATTCGATGTCTCGCATTGCAAATCTGCCGCTGGAGCTGCCCAACGGGGTGTCCCTCGATCAGCAGGGCGACCGCATCACGGTCAAGGGGCCCAAGGGGGAGATTTCCCTCTCCGTCCCCGAGACCGTGCTGGTCTCCGTCGAGGACAATACCGTGACCGTTCAGCCCAGCGAGAAGGCGAAGACCTACGCGATGGCCGGAACCATTCGGTCGCTGCTCGGCAATCATGTCCATGGCGTCAGCCAGGGCTTCGAAATCGTGCTGGAGCTGGTCGGGGTTGGATACCGGGCACAGGTTCAGGGCAAGAACCTGAATCTGACCCTCGGATTTTCACATCCGATCGACTTCTCGATTCCGGAAGGCGTGACCGTCGAGGCGCGTTCGCCCACCGAAATCGCGGTGCAGGGGCATGATCGTCAGAGCGTCGGCCAGGTGGCCGCCGATATCCGCGCGCTGCGTCCCCCGGAGCCCTACAAGGGCAAGGGCGTGAAGTACAAGGACGAGCGTATCCAGCGCAAAGAAGCCAAGAAGAAGTAGGTAGGCACCAGTGGACAAGAAACAGGCCAGAATCAAGCGGGCACGTCGGGCGCGGTACAAGATTCGCGAGCAGGGCGTTCACCGTCTCTGTATCCATCGCACGCCGCGGCACATGTATGCACAGCTCATCGCCCCCAATGGCGACAATGTGGTGGCCGCGGCCTCCACGGTCGAGAAGGACCTGCGTGATGCGGGTACCTACACCGGGAATGCGGATGCTGCCGCGCGCGTGGGTCAGAAGATTGCCGAGCGTGCGCGCCAGGCGGGTATCCAGGAAGTCGCATTCGACCGTTCCGGCTTCCGCTTCCATGGTCGGGTGAAAGCCCTGGCCGATGCTGCCCGCGAGGGCGGGCTCCAGTTCTAGCAGACGGACCCAGCGGAGATAACAATGGCACGTAATGATGTAAGTGAAGCCACCGATGGGCTCCAGGAAAAGCTGATCGGCGTCAACCGAGTCGCCAAGGTCGTCAAGGGCGGCCGGCAGTTCCGGTTCGCCGCGCTGACCGTGGTGGGCGATGGCGAAGGCCGTGTCGGCTTCGGTTATGGCAAGGCGCGCGAGGTCCCGCAGGCGATTCAGAAGGCGATGCAACAGGCGCGCCTCGAGATGCGGGATGTGGCGTTGCAGGAGGGCACCCTGCACTACGCCGTGAACGGACGCCACGGGGCGGCGAAGGTCTACATGCAGCCGGCATCCGAGGGTACCGGTATCATCGCCGGTGGCGCGATGCGCGCGGTCCTGGAGGTCGCGGGCGTCAAAAACGTGCTGGCGAAATGTGTCGGATCCCGCAACCCCATCAACGTGGTGCAGGCGACAATCAACGGACTGGCCATGGTGAACTCGCCCGAACTGATCGCGGCGAAACGCGGCAAGTCGGTCGAAGACGTGAAGAGCTGATCATGAGCAAACTCAAAGTCAAACTCGTGCGCAGTCCGGCGAATCGGATCCGCAGCCACAAGGCGACGGTTCGGGGGCTCGGCCTGCGCAGGATGCACAGTACCTCGGTGATCGAGGCGACGCCCGAGAATCTGGGGATGGTGCGCAAGGTGCGCTATCTCCTGGACGTAGAGGAAGTCTGAAATGCGACTGAATGAGATTGCGAGTCCGCAGGGTGCCCGTAAGGCCGGGAAACGGGTCGGTCGCGGTATCGGCTCCGGCCTGGGAAAGACCGGCGGACGTGGCCATAAAGGGCAGAAGTCTCGCTCCGGCGGGTTCACCAAGACCGGCTTTGAGGGTGGCCAGATGCCCCTGCAGCGTCGGCTGCCCAAGGTCGGCTTCCGCTCGCGTCGCCAGGCCGAAACGGCCGAAGTGCGCCTGAACGAACTGAACCGCGTTGGCGGCGAGGTCAGTCTGGAGACGCTGAAGCAGGCGGGTGTGATCCCGGCTGAGGCGCGTGCGGCGAAGATCTTTGCCTCGGGCGAGGTGTCCGGCGCGGTCACCGTCCGTGGTGTCCGGGTCTCCAGGGGTGCGCGCGCGGCGATCGAGGCCGCGGGCGGCAGCGTCGAGGTCTGATAATGGCGCGCGGACCGGCAGCCCGAGCGGGTGGTGGAGGCGGACTGACCGGCTTCACCGAGTTGCGCAAACGCCTGCTGTTCGTGCTGGGCGCGCTGGTGGTTTATCGGATCGGGACGTTCATTCCGGTGCCGGGCATCAATCCGGTCGCGGTTCAGCAGTTCTTTGAACAGCAAAGCGGCACCATCCTGGACATGTTCAACATGTTCTCCGGTGGTGCGCTGGAGCGACTGTCGGTCTTCGCGCTTGGCGTGATGCCGTATATCTCGGCGGCCATCATCATGCAGCTTCTGGCCGCGGTGGTGCCGTCTCTGCAGCAGCTGAAAAAGGAAGGGGAAGCCGGCCGCCGAAAGATCACCCAGTACACCCGGTATGGCACCGTGGTGCTGGCTCTGTTTCAGAGTATCGGGATCGGTATCGCGCTGAACGGGCAGACCATACAGGGCATGCCCATGGCGCTGAATCCGGGTCCGATCTTCATCTTTACGGTGGTTGTGTCGCTCGTTACGGGAACGCTGTTCCTCATGTGGCTGGGTGAACAGATCACGGAACGGGGCATTGGCAACGGCATTTCGATCATTATCTTCGCCGGGATCGTGGCGGGGCTGCCGGGCGCGATTGGCGGAACCCTGGAACTGGCGCGGACGGGCGAACTGGCTGCTGCCTTCGTGGTGATCCTGCTGATCCTGGCCCTGGCGGTGACCGCGTTCGTGGTCTTCGTGGAGCGCGGCCAGCGGCGAATCACGATCAACTATGCCAAACGGCAGGTGGGTCGCAAGATGGTGGGTGGACAGTCGTCCCACCTTCCGTTGAAGCTGAACATGGCGGGGGTGATCCCGCCGATCTTCGCGTCGAGTATCATCCTCTTCCCGTCGACGCTGGGTCAGTGGTTCGGACAGGCCGAAGGGATGGACTGGCTGCGGGAGATCTCGACCACGCTGGCGCCCGGACAGCCGTTGTACGTGGGCTTTTATGCCGCGGCGATCATATTTTTCTGTTTCTTCTATACCGCGCTGGTATTCAATTCGCGGGACACGGCGGAGAACCTGAAAAAACAGGGTGCGTTCATCCCCGGGATCCGTCCCGGTGTGCAGACGGAGCGCTACATTGACGGGGTGATGACCCGGCTGACAGCGGTGGGCGCGGTGTACATCACCGCAGTGTGTCTGCTGCCCGAGTTCCTCATCCTGTACTGGAACGTGCCGTTCTACTTCGGCGGTACGTCGCTGCTGATCATCGTGATCGTGGTCATGGACTTCATGGCGCAGCTGCAGTCGCACCTGGTATCGCATCAGTATGAAGGCCTGATGAAGAAGGCGAATCTCAAGGGTTTCGGCGGGACCGGGATCCGCTAGCACAGGAGAAGGAAAATGAAGGTACGCGCATCCGTTAAGCCGATTTGCCGCAACTGCAAGGTGGTGCGTCGCAACGGGACCGTCCGTGTGATCTGTACGGAAGCCCGTCACAAGCAGCGCCAGGGCTGAGCTTGGCCGCTGACCGAAACGCTGATACTATAGTCGGCTTTGCCGAATCTTGATGGAGAAGTTGGATGGCTCGCGTCGCTGGAATCAATATTCCTGATCAGAAGCATACGGTGATCGCACTGACGTCGATCTATGGCATTGGTCCCACGCGTGCCCGGCATATCTGCGATTCCGCCGGGGTGCGTCCGGAGATGAAGGTGAGGGATCTCACCGATGCCGAGGTGGATGCGCTGCGGGCCGAGGTCGACAAGTTCCCGGTTGAAGGGGACCTGCGGCGCGAGATCAGCATGAACATCAAGCGGCTGATGGATCTCGGTTGCTACCGGGGCGTGCGCCATCGTCGCGGCCTTCCGCTGCGCGGGCAGCAGACGCAGACCAACGCGCGCACCCGCAAGGGCCCGCGGCGTCCGATTCGCAAGTAACACGACTGGGAATACAGGTTAATGGCACAAGCGCAGACCCGGACCAAGAAAAAGGTCCGCAAGAACATCGCCGAGGGCGTCGCGCATGTCTATGCGACGTTCAACAACACGATCATCACCATCACCGATCGCCAGGGCAATGCGATCAGCTGGGCGACGTCCGGCGGGTCCGGCTTTCGCGGTTCACGCAAGTCGACGCCCTTTGCCGCGCAGGTGGCGGCCGAGCGCGCCGGCAATGCAGCGGCGGAGCACGGGGTGAAGAACCTGGACGTCGAGGTCCGCGGCCCGGGGCCGGGGCGCGAGTCGGCGGTGCGTGCGCTGAATAACGCGGGTTTCAAGATCACGAACATCAGTGACGTGACACCGATCCCGCACAATGGTTGCCGGCCGCCCAAGAAGCGGCGCGTCTGAGGCTGGAGTCGAATTATGGGTCGTTATATTGGACCGAAGTGCAAACTGAGTCGTCGCGAGGGTGCCGATCTCGGTCTGAAAAGCCGGGCGCGCGCACTCGAGACGAAGTGCAAGCTGGATCAGCCGCCGGGGCAGCATGGCGAACGCCGCACGCGGCTTTCGGATTATGCGGTCCAGCTGCGGGAGAAGCAGAAGCTGCGCCGGACGTACGGTGTGCAGGAAAAGCAGTTTCGTAACTACTACCACAAGGCTGCGCAACGAAAGGGTTCGACCGGCGAGAATCTCCTGAAGCTCCTCGAAGGCCGTCTGGATAACGTGGTCTATCGCATGGGCTTCGGCTCGACGCGCTCCGAAGCGCGCCAGCTGGTGGCGCATCGCGCGATTCTGGTCAATGGCCGGGTTGTAAACGTGGCGGCCTATCAGGTTCAGCCGGCGGATGTCGTCAGTGTTCGCGAGAAGGCCCGCAAACAGGTTCGGATCCAGGATTCGATGACCCTGGCCGAGCAAAGCGGTCTGCCCGAGTGGGTGGAGGTCGACAGCAGCAAGTTCGAGGGCACCTTCAAGGCGGTGCCGGATCGTGCGGATCTGCCGGCCGACATCAACGAGTCGCTCGTCGTCGAGCTTTATTCGAAGTAACCGCCAGCGGGCATTTCGCCGGGAGCATCAATGCAAGCCAACGAACTGGTCAACAAGCAGCAGATCGAGGTCGAGTCCGAGGCGCGGAATCAGTCGCGCGTGGCGCTCGAGCCGCTGGAGCGGGGATTCGGGCACACGCTCGGCAATGCGCTGCGGCGGGTGCTGCTGTCTTCGATCCCGGGTGCGGCGATCGTCGAAGCCCGCATCGAGGGCGTGCTGCACGAGTACACGACCATTGAGGGTGTGCAGGAAGACGTCGTGGACATCCTGCTTAACCTGAAGGGTGTGGCGCTGCGCATGCATGCGCGGGATGAGTCGACGCTCACGCTGAAGAAAAAAGGGCCGTGTACCGTGACCGCCGCGGACATCCAGATGGACCATGACGTGGAAGTGGTCAATCCGGAGCACGTAATCGCCACCATCAACAAGGACGTTGAGCTGGACATGACGCTGACGGCGCGGACGGGGGAAGGCTACGAGCCGGTCACCGCGCGCCAGAGTGGCGGGGAGACGGACGAGACCGGGATTGGTCGTCTGCAGCTGGACGCGACGTTCAGTCCGATTCGGCGTGTGGCGTATCGGGTGGAAAGCGCCCGCCTGGCCCAGCGTACGGACATGGATCGGCTGGTGCTGGAGCTGGAAACGAACGGGGCCATCGCTCCGGACGATGCCGTTCGGCAGGCAGCGACGATCCTTCAGGGGCAACTTGCGCCGTTCGTCGATCTGCAGGAAGAGGCCGCCGAAACCGCGACCGGTGGTGCCAGCGCGGTGGATCCGGTGCTGCTGCGCCCGGTGGACGAGCTGGAGCTGACAGTGCGCTCGGCGAACTGCCTGAAGGCCGAGAACCTGTACTACATCGGTGATCTGGTCCAGCGTACGGAAGTGGAACTGCTGCGTGCCCCGAATCTCGGCAAGAAGTCGCTGACCGAGATCAAGGATACGCTGGCGACCCACGGGCTGTCCCTGGGCATGCGGCTGGAAAACTGGCCGCCGCCGGGTCTGCGGGACGAGAACGAGTAATCAGTGGGCGTCACACGCCAATAGCATTCAGAGGATAGTCCAATGCGTCATCGTCATTCCGGCCGGCAGCTCGGCCGCAACAGTTCGCACCGCAAGGCCACCATGCAGGCGCTGACGAATGCGCTGTTCCGGCACGAACTGATCAAGACCACGCTGCCCAAGGCGAAGGAGCTTCGCCGGGTAGCCGAGCCGTTGATCACCCTGTCGAAGAATGACAGCGTGCATGCGCGGCGCGAGGCCTTCTCCCGCCTGCGGGACAAGGAAACCGTGGGCAAGCTGTTTACCCAGCTGGGCCCGCGTTACCAGGAACGTCCCGGGGGGTATCTGCGTATCCTCAAGTGCGGGTTCCGCGCAGGAGACAATGCGCCGATGGCCTACGTGGAGCTGGTGGACCGTCCGATGCCGGACGAGGAAGAGGCAGCCTGACGCCACGTCGGCCGTCGCTGTGAGAAGAGGCCGCCCTTCGGGGCGGCCTTTTTTCGTTTCGGGGGGGTAGTCTGGTCCGCGGCCCGAGTTTGCGCCGGCCGCGTCAGGCAGGGGCATCCTCGGTGGTGGGCCAGGGTGTGAGCATCGGGCCGAGGAAGTGGCCGGTATGGCTTGCGGGGGTGGCCGCGACGGTTTCGGGTGTTCCGGCGACGATCAGCTGCCCGCCCCCGCTGCCGCCCTCGGGACCGATGTCCACCAGCCAGTCGGCCGTCTTGATGACGTCCAGGTTGTGTTCGATGACCACGATGGTGTTGCCGTGGTCGCGCAGGCGATGGAGGACGCGAAGCAGCTGGGCGATATCCTCGAAGTGGAGACCCGTGGTGGGTTCGTCGAGGATGTAGAGGGTCTTGCCGGTGTCGCGTTTGGACAGTTCGCGGGCGAGCTTGATGCGCTGGGCTTCGCCGCCGGAGAGGGTGGTGGCGTTCTGCCCGAGCTGGATGTAGGAAAGCCCGACCTCCATCAGCATTTCGAGCTTGCGATGGATAACGGGGACCGGCTGGAAGAAGTCCAGCGCTTCTTCCACGGTCATTTCCAGGACTTCGTGGATGTTCTTCCCCTTGTAACGAACCTCGAGGGTCTCGCGGTTGTAGCGCTGGCCGCGGCATACGTCGCAGGGCACGTAGACGTCCGGGAGGAAATGCATCTCGACCTTGATGACGCCATCACCCTGGCAGGCCTCGCAGCGCCCACCGCGCACGTTGAAGGAAAACCGGCCGGGCTTGTAACCGCGTGAACGGGCCTCGGCGGTGGCGGCGAACAGCTCCCGGATGGGGGTGAACAGGCCGGTGTAGGTCGCGGGGTTGGATCGTGGCGTGCGGCCGATCGGGCTCTGGTCGATGTCGACCACCTTGTCGATTCGTTCAAGCCCTTCGATGCGGTCGTGTTCGGCGACCGGATGCCGCGCGTTGTGCAGGGTGTTGGCCGCGGCGGGATACAGGGTGGCGTTGACCAGCGTCGACTTTCCGGAACCGGAGACCCCGGTCACGCAGGTGAACAGCCCCAGCGGGAATTCAAAGTCGCCGCCGCGCAGATTGTTGCCGCGCGCGCCGCGTACCCGAAGCGTATGGTCCGGATCGGCGGCGTGGCGCTGTTCGGGGATCGCGATACTGCGCCGTCCGGAGAGGTAGGCGCCGGTCAGGGAATCTTCGCTGGCGGCGATCTCGGCGGGCGTGCCCGCGGCCACGACTTCGCCGCCATGGCGGCCGGCCCCGGGCCCGATGTCGAGGACATGATCGGCTTCGCGGATGGCGTCCTCGTCATGCTCCACCACGATGACCGTGTTGCCGAGGTCGCGCAGGCTGGCCAGGGTGTTGAGCAGGCGCGCGTTGTCCCGCTGGTGCAGGCCGATGGAGGGTTCGTCGAGGATGTACATCACGCCGACCAGTGCCGAGCCGATCTGTGACGCCAGGCGGATGCGCTGGGCTTCGCCACCGGAGAGGGTTTCGGCGGAACGATCCAGCGTCAGGTAGTCCAGACCGACATCCACCAGGAAACCGAGCCGGGCGGCGATCTCGCGGACGATTTTTTCCGCGATGCGTGCGAAACGCCCCGGCAGCTCGAGGTCGCCGAAGAAGGCCTGGGCGCCGGCGACGCTCATGTGCGTGATCTCCGGCAGGGTGTGGCCCTTGACGAACACGTTGCGCGCGGCGGCATTGAGACGCGTGCCATGGCACGAGGGGCAGGGCTGCTCGTTGAGATAGCGCCCCAGTTCCTCGCGCACGGCCGCCGAATCGGTCTCGCGATAACGCCGTTCGAGGTTGGGGATGATGCCCTCGAAGACCCGGTGGTCGGTGCGCAGGCGCCCGTTCGCGGCCGGGGTGCTCAGGGGGATCTCCTCGGCACCGGAGCCGTGCAGGATCACGGCCCGGACCTCCGCCGGCAGGTCCTTCCACGGCGTCTCCACATCGAAGCCGTAGTGGCGGGCCAGGCTGTTCAGGAGGCTGAAGTACCAGGCGTTGCGGCGATCCCAGCCGCGAACCGCGCCACCGGCCAGGCTGACCTCGGGCTGGGCGACCACACGCTCGGGGTCGAAGTACTGGTGCACGCCCAGGCCGTCACAGGTGGGGCAGGCACCGGCGGGATTGTTGAAGGAGAACAGGCGCGGTTCCAGTTCGCGCAGCGCATAGCCGCACACCGGGCAGGCGAAGCGGGCCGAGAAGGTCATCGGTTCGCGTTCCGGCTGGTCCATCCAGGCGACCAGTGCCAGGCCGTCGGCCAGCTCGGTCGCGGTCTCGAAGGATTCGGCCAGGCGCTGCCGCAGGTCCTCGCGGACCTTGAAGCGGTCGATGACGATCTCGATGTTGTGCTTGCGTTTGGGGTCCAGCTCGGGCAGGGCGTCCAGTTCGTGGATCTCGCCGTTGATGCGCGCACGCAGATACCCGTGGGCACGCATGGATTCCAGCAGCTTGTGGTGTTCGCCCTTGCGGTCGCGCACCACCGGCGCCAGCAGCATCAGCTTCTCGCCTTCGGGCATCTCCAGTACCTGGTCGACCATCTGCGAGATGGTCTGTGCGGCCAGGGTCTCGCCGTGATCCGGACAGCGCGGCTCGCCGGCGCGGGCGAACAGCAGGCGCAGGTAGTCATAGATCTCGGTGATGGTGCCGACGGTCGAGCGGGGGTTGTGCGAGGTGCTTTTCTGCTCGATGGAGATGGCCGGGGACAGACCGTCGATCTGGTCGACATCCGGTTTTTCCATCATCGACAGGAACTGCCGCGCGTAGGTCGACAGGCTCTCGACGTAGCGTCGCTGGCCCTCCGCGAACAGGGTGTCGAAGGCCAGCGACGATTTTCCCGACCCCGAGACCCCGGTGATCACGATCAGCCGCTCGCGCGGCAGTTCGATATGCAGGTCCTTGAGGTTGTGGGTGCGCGCGCCGCGGATCTGGATGTTCTGCATCATGGGACGACGGATACTCCGGAGTCGTTGGGAAGGGCAGCCGGCGGCTGCCAGCCGGCCATGGTAACACCCGGTCACGGCCCGCCGGAGGCCCGGGGCTCTGGTAGACTCCCGTCCGCGTTCGTTCACCGGCGTGCCATTCAGGAGTCCTGACCACATGAATGCCCGCGAGTTGCGAGCCACCTCCGGACTGGCGGCCATCTACGGCGTGCGCATGGCCGGCCTGTTCCTGATCCTGCCGGTGTTCATGCTGCACGCCGACGACATCCCGGGTGCCACGCCGCTGCTCGCCGGGCTGGCGCTGGGGATCTACGGTCTGACCCAGGCGGCCCTGCAGATTCCGTTCGGTCTGCTCTCCGATCGCCTCGGCCGCAAGCCGCTCATCGCGGCCGGCCTGGGCCTGTTCGTGCTCGGCAGCCTGGTGGCGGGACTGGCGGAGGATATCCACGGGATCATCCTTGGCCGGGCCCTGCAGGGAGCGGGTGCGGTGGCCGCAGTGGTGCTGGCGCTGACCGCCGACCTGATCGCCGAGGAACGCCGGACCCGGGCGCTGGCGGTGATCGGCCTAACCATCGGGCTCACGTTCACCGTCTCGATGGCACTGGGGCCGCTGCTCGATCGCGGCGTCGGTCTTTCCGGCATTTTCCTGGTTGCGGCGGGGCTGGGGGTGCTGGCACTGCTGATCCTCCTGTTGTGGGTCCCGTCGCCGGGTCGAATGCGCCAGCATCCGGACATGGTCCCGCAATGGGCCATGCTGCCGCGGGTGCTGGCGGACCCGGAGCTCGCGCGGCTCAATGCCGGGATCTTCATCCTGCATCTGGTGCTGGCGGCCAATTTTCTGGTGCTGCCGACGTACCTGGTGGCGGGGGCCGGCCTGCCGGCGGCCGAACACTGGGCCTTCTACCTGCCGGTGTTGCTGGCCGGCTTTGCGTTGATGCTGCCGGGGGTCATCCTCGGCGAGCGGCGCAGGCGCATGCACGGCGTGCTGCTGCTGGCGATTGCCCTGCTGGTGCTCGTGCAGACCGGCCTGGCCCTGGCTTTCCATCTTGACGGCGGCGTTTGGTGGCTGGCGCTGTTGATGGTCGGCTTTTTCGCGGCCTTCAACCTGCTGGAGGCGGGGCTGCCCGCGATGGTGTCGCGCGCGGCCCCGCTGGCCCACAAGGGCACCGCGATGGGCGGGTTCGCGACCGCCCAGTTCCTCGGGATCTTTGCCGGTGGCGCGCTGGGCGGGGTGCTGCTGGGTCTGGGCGGGCCCGTGACGGTCCTGCTGGCCAGTGTGCCGGCGCTGGTGATCTGGCTCTTGCTGGCTCGCGGGGGCAGCCCGGAGCATTACGTGACCCGGACGCTCGCGGTGCCGACGGTCTGGGAGGGGCAGCCGGGGAGGCTGCTGAGTGAACTGCGCGGCTGTCCCGGCGTGGCCGAGGTCGCGCTGTCGCCGGATGCAGGCTCGGTTTATGTGCGTCTGCATCCCGATGTGCAGGCGGACGGATCGCTGCGGGAACGCCTGGAGCGCGGTCCGGCCGGGTGAAGCCCGCGCTCGCGCCGCGCGGCGACCCGCGTCACGCGGGCGGGTTCTGTTGCGCCCGTCAGCGCCTGCTACACTATCGACTCGATTAACCCGTGCCCGACACAAGGAGTTCCCATGGCCCGCGGAGTCAACAAGGCGATCATTCTCGGCAACCTCGGTGCCGACCCCGAAAAGCGCGAAACGCCCGGCGGGGCGACCGTCACCAACTTCCGCGTGGCCACCACGGAGCAGTGGACCGACAAGCAGAGCGGGGAGCGGCGCGAAAACACCGAATGGCACCGGGTCGTGATGTTCGGCCGTCTGGCCGACATCGCCGCGCAGTATCTGTCCAAGGGCTCCCAGGTGTACATCGAGGGCCGGATCCAGACCCGCAAGTGGCAGGGGCAGGACGGTCAGGATCGCTATACCACCGAGATCGTCGCCAGTGACATGCAGCTGGTCGGTGGACGCGGCGGCGGTGGCGCCGGCGGTGCCGCCGGCGGTGCCGCTGCCGGTGGTGGCTACGGCGGTTACGACCCGGGCCCCGGTGGCGGTGGCGACGGCTTCGGGGGCGGTTCGTCCTCCCCGTCGTCCGGTCCGGGCGGCTCCTTCGATGACGATGACGTCCCGTTCTAAAAGGCACATCAGCTGAGGTGGCCGACACGCAATGACCCGCAAGATCTACATCCAGACCCACGGCTGTCAGATGAACGAGTACGACTCCGACCGCATGCTGGACGCCCTGAAGGCGGACGGCGGCGCGGAGCGTACAGAGGATCCCGAACAGGCCGATGTCCTGCTGCTGAACACCTGTTCGATCCGCGAGAAGGCCCAGGAGAAGGTCTTCTCGCTGCTGGGCCGCTGGCGCGCGATCAAGGAGCGCCGGCCGGGGATGGTGATCGGGGTCGGCGGCTGTGTGGCGAGTCAGGAGGGCGAGGTCCTGCGTCAGCGCGCGCCGTACGTGGATCTGGTGTTCGGGCCGCAGACCCTGCACCGCCTGCCGGAGATGATCCGCGAGGCGCAGCGGGCGCGGGCCCCGGTGGTGGACATCTCGTTCCCCGAGATCGAGAAGTTCGACCGCCTGCCCGAACCGCAGGCCGAGGGCCCCACGGCCTTCGTCTCGGTGATGGAGGGCTGTTCCAAGTACTGTTCGTTCTGCGTGGTGCCCTATACCCGCGGTGACGAGATCTCGCGCCCCTTCGACGACGTGATCGCCGAGGTGGTGGCGCTGGCCGAGCAGGGGGTGAAGGAGATCAACCTGCTGGGGCAGAACGTCAATGCCTATCGCGGTCCGATGGAGGACGGCGACACGGCCGATCTTGCGCTGCTGATCCACTACGTGGCGGCGGTGGACGGGATCGAGCGCATCCGCTTCACCACCTCGCATCCGGTAGAGTTCTCCGACTCTCTGATCCAGGCCTTCGCCGACGAACCCAAGCTGGTCAGCCACCTGCATCTGCCGGTGCAGAGCGGCTCCGACCGGATCCTGGCGCAGATGAAGCGCGGGCACACCATCCTCGAGTACAAGGCGAAGATCCGTCGCCTGCGCGAGGCGCGCCCGGACCTGGATCTGTCGTCGGATTTCATCGTCGGTTTCCCCGGCGAGACCGACGCCGATCACCGGGCGACCATGGACCTGATCGAGGAACTGCACTTCGATTTTTCCTTCAGCTTTATCTACAGCGCGCGTCCGGGCACGCCGGCGGCTTCGCTGCCCGACGACGTCCCCATGGCGGTGAAGAAGGCACGGCTGGCGGAGCTGCAGGCCGTCATCGAACGCCACGGCCGCGAGCGCAACGAGTCCATGGTGGGGGGGATCGAGCCGGTACTGGTGGAGGGCCCGGCGAAGCGCAATCCGGACGAGCTGGCCGGGCGCACCGCCAACAACCGCATCGTGAATTTCCCCGCCGACCCGTCCCTGATCGGGCAGATGGTGTCGGTGGAGATCACCGAGGCCCTTGCCCACTCCCTGCGCGGGCGCCGGGTGGTCGAACCCGTTGCCGCCGCCGCGACCGCCTGAACCCGGCATGGCAAACCGACTGGATTTCACCCTGGAACCGGGCGACCAGGAGACCCTGGCCCGTCTGTCCGGCCCGCTGGATGCGCACCTGCGTCTGATCGAGAACCGTCTGGGCGTCGCCGTCCACAACCGGGGGCCGCGCTTCAACCTCACCGGGCCCAGCGCCGCGGTGGATGCCGCCGGCGCGCTGATCCACGATCTGCATCGCATGGCGCAGGAGGAGCCGGTCTCCCTGGAGCAGGTCCACACCGCCCTGCAGGAAGCCAATGTCGAGGCCCTGGCCGACAGCTCATCCGACACACCCGATCCGGTGCTGCGGCTGAAACGCGCCGCGATCCGCGGGCGCGGTCCGCGCCAGTCGCGGTATATCGCCGGGATCGGTCGCAACGACCTGACCTTCGGCATCGGCCCGGCAGGCACCGGCAAGACGTTCCTCGCGGTGGCCGCGGCGGTGGCCGCGCTGGAGCGGGACCGCGTCCAGCGCCTGGTACTGGTGCGCCCGGCGGTGGAGGCCGGCGAGCGCCTGGGATTCCTGCCCGGGGACCTGGCGCAGAAGATCGATCCCTACCTGCGGCCGATGTACGACGCCCTGTACGAGCTGATGGGATTCGATCAGACCGCGCGCCTGATGGAACGCCAGGTGATCGAGGTCGCGCCGCTGGCCTACATGCGCGGGCGCACCCTGAACGAGGCCTTCATCATCCTCGACGAGGCGCAGAACACCACCGTCGAACAGATGAAGATGTTCCTCACCCGCATCGGCTTCGGCTCGACCGCGGTGGTCAACGGCGATGTGACCCAGGTGGACCTGCCGCGCGGGCAGCATTCCGGCCTGCGGCATGCGATCCGCATCCTCGAGGGCGTGGAGGGCGTCGGCATCCACCACTTCCGCGGCGAGGACGTGGTCCGCCATCCGCTGGTGCAGCGCATCGTGCAGGCCTACGATGCCCACGAAGAGGAGCGTGGCGATGACGCTTGAGGTCGCGGTGCAGTATGCAGTCCCGCGGGCCGGAGTGCCCGCGGCGCGGCGTCTGCATGCCGCCGCCCGCGCGGCCTGGCGCGGCGAGGCCGCGACCGGCGTGACCCTGCGGATCGTGGATGCCGACGAGGGGCGCGAGCTGAACCGGGCCTTTCGTGGTCGTGACCGGGCCACCAACGTGCTGTCGTTCCCGGTGCCGGAGGACATGCCGCTCCCGCCGGAGGCCGGCCCGGGCGGTCTCGGCGATATCGTGCTGTGCGATCCGGTGCTGCAGCGCGAAGCGCGCGAGCAGGGCAAGCCGGTGGCCGACCATTACACCCACATGGTGGTGCACGGGATGCTGCATCTGCAGGGGTTCGATCATCAGGACGCTGACGAGGCGGCCGAGATGGAGGCCCTGGAAACCGCGATCCTGGCCGGCCTCGGACTTGCGGACCCGTACCGCGTGCCGGAGACCCGGTGCGCGGGCGGTGCACGGAGTGTTCATGGCGCCTGAGCCCGGGGCCGCCACTGGCGGGTTGTCGCTGTGGCGGCGCCTGCTGGAGCCGCTGCTGCGCCGTCTGCGGCGCGAGCCGCGCAGCCGGCGGGAGCTGGTCGAGACCCTGCGCGGGGCGCAGGAGCGCGAGCTGCTGGATCCCGAGGCGCTGACCATGCTGGAGGGCGTGCTCAATGTCGCCGACATGCAGGTGCGCGACATCATGATCCCGCGCGCGCAGATGGAGGTGGTGCGCCGCGATGCCCCGCTGTCGGAATTTCTGCCCGACGTGGTGGCGTCGGCCCACTCCCGGCTTCCGGTGGTCGGCGACCATCGCGACGAGGTGGTCGGGATCCTGCTGGCCAAGGACCTGCTGCGGTTCTTCGGGGATCCGGACGACGCGGCCTTCGACATGCAGGAAATCCTGCGCCCGGCGGTGTTCGTGCCCGAGAGCAAGCGCCTGAACGTACTGCTGAAGGAATTCCGCCTGAGCCGCAATCACATGGCCATCGTGGTCGACGAATACGGCGGGGTCGCCGGGCTGGTGACCATCGAGGACGTGCTGGAACAGATCGTCGGCGAGATCGAGGACGAGCATGACGTCGAGGACTATCTGACCCAGATCATGCAGCACCCAGGCGGGCGCTACACCATCAAGGCGCTGACCCCGCTGGACGAATTCAACGCCTATTTCCAGACCGCCTACGACGAGGATGCCTTCGATACCGTGGGCGGGCTGCTGCTGTCGCATTTTGCGCATGTGCCGCACCGCGGCGAGACCCTGACCCTGGATGGCATGGAATTTCGCGTGCTGCGGGCGGACAATCGCCGGCTGCATCTGGTGGAGATGCGTCTGGTGGGGCCGACACCCGCGGAACCCGCCTCCGGGGGCGACACCGCTTCGGAGGAGGCGCCGCGATGAGCGGGCTGCCGCTGCCCGACCTGAGCGGCCGCCGGGTCGGTGGTCTGCTGGCCCTGCTCGCGGGGGCGTTCGCGGTGCTGGCGTTCGCGCCGGTGGGGCTGTTCACCGCCGCGCCGCTGGCGCTGGCGGTGTGGTTCGGGCTGCTGGTGCGGGTGCAGGGACGGCCACGCCGTGCCGCGTGGTTCGGCTGGCTGTTCGGGCTCGGATTCTTCGGCGCCGGCACGTCCTGGATCTTCAACAGTCTGCTGGTGTTCGGCCAGGCCCCGCTGGTCGTGGCCAGCGTGATCACGGTGGCCTTCGTGCTGGTGATGGCGCTGTACCCGGCCTTGTTGAGCGCGCTGGCCGCGCGCTTCCTCCCGCTGCACCGGATGGAGGGCATCCTGGCGCTGGCGGGCGGGCTGGTGCTGCTGGAACTGGCGCGCTCCTGGCTTTTTTCCGGGTTCCCCTGGCTGCTGTTCGGCCATGCCACGCTGGAGACGCCGCTGGCGTCCTGGCTGCCGCTGGGCGGCGAGCTGGCAGCCAGCCTGATGGTGGCGCTGATCGCCGCCGGGCTGGTGCTGGCGGCCGGGCGGCGTTCGCGCGGCATCGGCGTGGGGCTGGTGGCGGGCGTGGTGGTGGTCTCCGCGGCCCTGCTGCCGTTGCAGTGGACCGAGCCCGACGGCGAGCCGGTCAGCGCGACGCTGGTGCAGGGGAGCATCGAGCAGGAGCGCAAATGGGCCCCGGACGGTATCCGGCACTCGCTGGAAGTGTATCGCGAGCTGACCGCGCAGGCCGAGCCGGCGGATCTGGTGGTGTGGCCGGAAACCGCGATCCCCGCGCTGACCGGCGAGGTGGCCGGGGCGCTGGAGCAGGTGGCCGCGGAGCTGCCGGGCGAGGACGCGCAGCTGGTGACCGGGCTGTTCGACGGCCACCGCGACGGGGATATCCATAACGCGATCCTGACCTACCCGGGCGGGGCGGCCTACCACAAGCGGCAGCTGGTGCCGTTCGGCGAGTACATCCCGCTGCGCGAGCAGCTTGCGTGGCTCGACCGGCTGCTGATGATCCCGATGTCCGATCTGGCCCGGGGGGAGGATGACGGACGGATCACGCTGGCGGGGCGCACCGCCGGGGCAAGCATCTGCTACGAATCGGCCTATGCCCGGCACATCCGTTCCGCGCTGCCGGAGGCCGGCTTCCTTGTCAACGTGTCCAACGATGCGTGGTTCGGCGACAGCCTGGCGCCGGCCCAGCACCTGCAGATCGCGCGGGTGCGGGCGGTGGAGACCGGACGTCCGATGCTGCGCGCGACCAATACCGGGGTATCCGCACTGATCGATGCGGACGGCCGCCTGATCGATGCCACGCCGCTGTTCGAGCCGACGACGCTGCATGGCGAGATCCAGCCCCGCAGCGGCATCACCCCGGCCGCGGCGATGGGCGAGGGGCCGGCGGTGCTGGCCGCACTGGTGCTGGTGGTGCTGGGCGCGGCGGTCGGTCGGCGGCGGACCGGCGCCGAAGACCAGGACTGACCGCCGCCCCGGGTTTGCTCGACCCGGGTTCCTCCACCCGACTACCCCCCGCTCCACGGAGGTCAGCCGGCGTCCGCCTCCGGCGGCGGTCCCCGACGAAACGCCGTGTGGTGACACTGCGCGCAGGGCGGGATGCGCCCGACCTTCTCCATGTGCAGCGGGTGTCCGCAGTGCTTGCAGACCAGTTCCCCGGGGCCCGTAATCTCGCCGGTGTGCCATTCGCCCATCACCTGTGCGCGGGCCGTCAGCTCGGTGATCTCCACCCGGGTGCGATCGGCGATGCGCTCGAGGGCGTTCTTGATGCTGGCCTCGATCAGGCCGATATCGATGCGCAGCCAGCTGCGCCAGTCCTCGCTGCGTGCGTCGATGTAGGCACCCAAGTCCTGCAGGTCGCGCTGCAGGTACTCCATCACCTCGTGGGCCTCTTCGCGCGTCAGGTCGGTGGCATTATGTACCCGGTCGCGTGCGCCCTCGAGCGCCTGGCTGATGGCCTTGCCGGTGCGTTCCTCCAGTTTCTCGAGGTCCTCGGTGACCTCGTGCAGCATGCGGTGGTAGGCATCGCTCAGGCGCGATTCGCGTTCATGCTGGTCCTCTTCCTGCCCGCCCTCGGGATTCCTGTTCTTGTCGCTCATCGGCATCACTCCGGATTCATCGGTGCTCGGAGGTACGTTAGCACGAGCATGCCCCGAAACGGGCGCGCGGCCGGGTCTTCCTGTCGCCCGTAGACAGAACGGGGCGCATCCCCCGGCCGGGCGTGCGCCCCGTGGAGTGATACCCCGTTACCCGCCGACGCGTCCGTGAGTGCCGGTAACGGGGCCTGCGTCAGGTCGTCGGTGCCGCCTCCTCCGGGGGTTCGACCAGGTCGCGGTAGGCGTGCCACATGGCGTAGCCCAGCCAGGGGAACACGACGATCAGGGCCAGCAGAGCGGTGGCCACCGAGACTGCGAACAGAACGGTGATCAGCGCGGCCCAGATCAGTGTGGCGGCCGGGCTGGTGCGCAGGGCCTTCAGGCTGGTGCCCATCGCCGTCATGAGTCCGGTCCGGCGGTCCAGCAGGGTCGGGATCGTGACCACCGAGAGCGCCAGAACCACGACCGCGAGAGCGGCACCGGCGACGACCAGGCCGGCCAGCGAGATCAGTCCGCTGGTGCTGCCCAGCAGGACCGGAAGGGCCTCGTGCAGCGGGCCCAGGAGTCCGGCGTGGCCGACGTTGAGGACCCCCATCCACAGCCACACGAAGGCGGTCCAGGCCAGGAAGATCGAGGCCAGCAGGGCGGCGAAGGCCCAGATGGCACCGCCGGTTGCCTCCAGCGCGCCGAAGCCCGAGCGCAGGCCGACGGTCTCGCCCCGTTCGATGCTCCGGGCCAGGCCGTTGAGGCCGGTGGCGAGGACAGGTCCGACCAGAAGGAAGCCCGTGAGGGCGGCGACCCCGGCCCACGGCCAGGACCAGAGCACACCCATGATGACGGCTCCGATCGCGGTCACCATCAGGCCGTGCAGCAGTCCGGCCGGGGCATGCCGCAGGTCGTTCCAGCCGGCACTCAGCCAGCGCAGCGGGCGGCCGGCCTCGATCCGGCGTACGCCGGGCGTCGCCTCCTCGTACCCGTGGCGGGGGCGGATTTCGGAAAGGTCGTCCGGATAACGGCGCTGGATCAGGGAGATCATGCTGCACCTCCTTCGCATCGGTCGATGCGTCAAGGGTATGTATCCTGAAGTCTAGATGGCCGTGCGCGGCGTTGCGGTTGCGCGCGACGGAACCATTCGGCAGATCCGGGACTGTCTGGAAGGGGGGCGGGGTGACTGGTATTCTGCGCGGTTCTTCGTTCGCGGCGGCAAACAGCACAGGTGAGGCCCATGCAGGAGCATTATTCCCCGGAACAGGTGGAGACCGAGGTCCAGCGTCGCTGGGACGAGACCGGCTGTTTCCGGGCGCGGGAAGATGCCGCGGGAGAACCCTTCTACTGCCTGTCGATGTTCCCGTACCCGTCGGGCAAGCTGCACATGGGGCATGTGCGCAACTACACCATCGGCGACGTGATCGCGCGGTTCCAGCGCATGCAGGGCAGGAGCGTGCTGCAGCCGATGGGCTGGGACGCCTTCGGCCTGCCGGCGGAGAACGCGGCGATGCAGAACAATGTGCCGCCGGCGACATGGACGCGCCAGAACATCGAGCAGATGCGCACCCAGCTCCAGCGCCTGGGCTTTGCCTATGACTGGTCGCGCGAGTTCGCGACCTGCGATGCCGATTATTACCGTTGGGAGCAGTGGCTGTTCGTGCGCCTGCTGAAGAAGGGCCTGGTTTATCGCAAGAAGGCGACCGTGAACTGGGACCCGGTGGATCAGACCGTGCTTGCCAACGAGCAGGTGATCGAGGGGCGCGGCTGGCGCTCCGGCGCGCCGGTCGAGCGCCGCGAGCTGCCGCAGTGGTTCCTGCGCATCACCGACTACGCAGACGAGCTGCTGGAGGCCCTGGACGACCTGGACGGCTGGCCGGATCAGGTGCGCACCATGCAGCGCAACTGGATCGGGCGTTCCGAGGGTGTGGAGCTGGAGTTCGCGGTGGAAGGCGGCGAGCCGCTGAACGTGTTCACCACGCGCCCGGATACCCTGTTCGGCGTCAGCTACATGGCGCTGGCGCCGGAGCATCCCACGGTGCAGGCGCTGGCGCAGAACGATCCGGAACTGGCTGCGTTCGTGGACGAGTGCGGCCAGGGCGGGGTGGCCGAGGCGGACCTGGCCACGATGGAGAAGAAGGGCCGCGCGCTGGGCTTCACCGCCCGCCACCCGCTGACCGGCGAGGATGTCCCGGTGTGGGTCGCCAACTTCGTGCTGATGGAATACGGCACCGGCGCGGTAATGGCGGTGCCGGCACACGACGAGCGCGACCACGAGTTCGCGACGCAATATGGCCTGCCGATCCGCCAGGTGATCGCCCCGGCCGACGGGGGCGAGTGCGACGTGCAGGTCGCCGCGTTCACCGAACCCGGCGTGCTGGTGAACTCGGGCGATTTCACCGGGCAGGACTCGGAGGCCGCGAAGGCCGCGATCGCCGATCATCTGGAGCAGGCCGGACTGGGCCGGCGCCGGCGCAACTACCGTCTGCGCGACTGGGGCATCTCGCGCCAGCGCTACTGGGGCTGCCCGATCCCGGTGATCCACTGCGACGACTGCGGCGCGGTGCCGGTGCCGGAAGAGGATCTGCCAGTGCGCCTGCCGGAGGACGTGATCCCGGACGGGGCCGGCTCGCCGCTGGCGCGCATGCCGGAATTCTACGAGGCGACCTGCCCGCAATGCGGCAAGCCGGCACGCCGCGAGACCGATACCTTCGACACCTTCTTCGAGTCCAGCTGGTACTTCGCCCGCTACGCCTGCGCCGACAACGACACGGCGATGCTCGACGAGCGCGCCGATCACTGGCTGCCGGTGGATCAGTACGTCGGCGGGATCGAGCACGCGGTACTGCACCTGCTGTATGCGCGCTTCTTCCATAAACTGCTGCGCGACGAGGGGCTGGTGGGCTCCGACGAGCCGTTCACCCGGCTGCTGACCCAGGGCATGGTGGTGGCGCCGACCTTCTACCGCGAGCGCGGCGATGGCGGGAAGGACTGGATCAACCCCGCCGACGTGGAACTGGAGCGCGCCGAGGATGGTTCGGTGAAAGCCGCACATCATCGCGAAGACGGGCAGCCGGTGGCGATCGGCGGCATGGAGAAGATGTCCAAGTCGAAGAACAACGGCGTGGACCCGCAGGCGCTGATCGAGCGCTTCGGGGCCGACACCGCGCGGCTGTTCACCATGTTCGCCGCCCCGCCGGACCTGTCGCTGGAATGGTCGGACTCCGGCGTGGAGGGCGCGCAGCGCTTCATCCGCCGCCTGTGGCGCGCGGTGCGCGAACATGTCGGGGGCCCGGCGGCGTCGCCGCTGGATCCCGAAAACCTGTCCGAACCGGCGGCCGAGCTGCGGCGCAAGCTGCACGACACCATCGCCAAGGTCACCGACGACATCGGTCGGCGCCAGACCTTCAATACCGCGGTGGCGGCGAACATGGAGCTGCTGAACGAGCTCGGGCGGCTGCCGGAGGAGGCCGAGGGCGCCATCGCGGTCCGCCAGGAGGTGCTCGAAGGCATCGTGCGCATGCTGGCCCCGATCATTCCGCACGTGACCCAGGTGCTGTGGGAGGCGCTGGGCCATGACGGGCTGGTGGCCGATACCCGCTGGCCGCAGGTCGACGAGGCCGCCCGTCAGGCCGCCCGCGAGACCCTGGCGGTGCAGGTCAACGGCAAGCGCCGCGCGGAGATCGCGGTACCGGCCGGCGCGGACCGCGAGAGCGTGGAGCGTATCGCGCGGGAAGACGAAAACGTCCAGCGCCATCTCGAGGGGCAGGGCATTGTGAAGGTGATCGTGGTCCCCGGACGCCTGGTGAATTTCGTGGTCAAGCCGCAATGACCCGGTTCCTGCCGCGTCTGCTGGCGGTGCTCGTGCTGACGGCCTCGCTGGCCGCCTGCGGGTTCCAGCTGCGCGGCACCGGGGGCTGGCCGGCGGAACTGGACCCGGTGGAGATCCGCGGCCTGCAGCCGCGCGACTCGCTGTACCAGGAACTGGCCCGGGGCCTGCGTGCCTCCGGGATCGAGATCGTGGACGAGCGCCCGGAAGAGCGGGGCGCGACCCTGGAGATCCGCTCGGTGGACGATTCGCGGCGCGCGCTGTCGGTGTCCGATCAGGCGCGGGTCAGCGAGTACGAACTGACCCGCAGCCTGCGCGTGCGTCTGCGCCCGGCCGATGGTGAAGCGATGGACCTCGAACCGCTGCGTGCGTCGCGCACTTACGTCTATGACGAGACCGCCGTACTCAGCCGCTCGGAGCGCGAGGAGGACCTGCGGGCCACCATGAACCGCGATCTGGTCGCCCTGCTGCAGCGTCGGGTGCGGGCGCTGACCCGCGAGGACGGTGACTGAGATGGCTGCCGTGGATCCGGCCCGCCTCGGCCCGCTGCTGCAGAAGGGCGTGGCCCCGCTGTACATGCTGCTGGGCGAGGAACCGCTGCAGACCATCGAGGCCGCCGATGCGATCCGGGCCGCCGCCCGTGAGCAGGGTTTCGACGAGCGCACGGTGCTGGATTTCTCCGCCCAGTCCGACTGGTCGGCCCTGGATGCGGCGCTGCGTGACCGCTCGCTGTTCGCCAGCCGCACGCTGGTGGACCTGCGTCTGGCGACCGGCAAGCCCGGGCGCGAGGGCGGGGAGAAGCTGAAGGCCTGTGCGGCGGCGCCGCAATCCGACACCGTGCTGCTGTTGCAGCTGCCGCGCCCGGACCGCGACATGCGCCGGGCCGCCTGGTTCAAGGCCATGGAGTCGGCCGCGGTGGTGGTGCATGCACGGCCGGTACCCCCGGATCGCCTGGGCGGCTGGATCCGCGAACGCCTGGCCCGCCACGGGCTGCGGATTACCGACGAGGCCCTGCAGCTGCTGGCGGCCCGGGTGGAGGGCAACCTGCTGGCGGCGCGCCAGGAGATCGAAAAGCTGGCACTGGCCGGGGTGCGGGAGATCGATCTCGAGACCCTGTCCGAGTCTACCGCGGATGCCGCGCGCTTCGACCTGTTCGGCCTGTCGGCAGCCGCCCTGCGCGGCGAGACCGGCCGCGCCCTGCGCATGCTGGAGGGGCTGCTGGACGAAGGTCAGCCGGAGCCGCTGATCCTGTGGGCGCTGGCGCGCGATGCCCGGCTGCTGGTACAGGCCCTGGAACGCCGGGCCGCCGGGGCGAACGACCGCGACGCCTTCCAGGGCAGCTTCGGCGAGCAGCAAAAGGCCCTGCGCCTGGCGGCGGGACGCCTGGACGTGGCGCGGGCGCGTGACATCCTGTGCCTGGCCGCCCGCGTGGACCGGGTGATCAAGGGGCAGGAATCCGGCAGCCCGCGGCGGCTGTTGCTAGACTTGGTGGCCCGGATCGCCGGGCAACCGCTCACCCTTTCCGTGCCCGAACTCGAGACCGTCTGAACCATGAATGCCGTGACCGACGAAGACAACGCCATCGACGCCGACCTGTTCGAGCGCATGCAGGCCCTGGGCCGCGCCGCCCGCGCGGCCTCGCGCCACATGGCCGAGGCCGAACCGGGTGCCAAGAACGCGGCGCTGCAGGCCATCGCCGAGGGGATCGCCGAGCGTCGCGCGGAGCTGGCCGAGGCCAACGAGCGCGACCTGGAGGCGGGTCGTGCCCGCGGGCTGGACGCGGCGATGCTGGACCGTCTGGCGCTGACCGATGCGCGCATCGACACCATGATCGAGGGCTGCCGGCAGGTCGCGGGTCTGCCGGATCCGGTGGGTACCATCTCCGACATGGCCTATCAGCCCAGCGGGATCCAGGTGGGCCAGATGCGGGTGCCGCTGGGGGTGATCGGTATCATCTACGAGTCGCGGCCCAACGTGACCATCGACGCGGCGGCGCTGTGCCTGAAGTCGGGCAATGCGGCCATCCTGCGCGGGGGCTCCGAGGCGGCGCATTCCAATCGCGCGCTGGCCGGCATTATCCAGTCCGGACTGGCGGCGGCGGGGCTGCCGCGCGAGGCGGTGCAGATCGTCGACACCACCGACCGTGCCGCGGTGGGCGCGCTGCTGCGCATGCCCGAGTACGTGGACGTGATCGTGCCACGCGGCGGCAAGGGGCTGATCGAACGCATCAGCCAGGAGTCGCAGATCCCGGTGATCAAGCATCTGGACGGGGTGTGCCACGTGTACGTGGACGCCGCGGCGGACCCGGACAAGGCGCAGGCGGTGGCGGTGAACGCCAAGACCCATCGCTACGGCACCTGCAACACCATGGAGACCCTGCTGGTGCACGCCGACCGTGCCGAGGGATTCCTGCCGGCGGTGGCGGCCGAACTGGACGGGCTGGGGGTCAGCCTGCGCGGCTGCGCCCGCACCCGCGCGGTGCTGGCCGACGGCGGGCCGGAGGTCGCCGAGGCTGGCGAGGAGGACTGGGCGGCCGAATACCTGGGGCCGATCCTGGCGATTCGCGTGGTCGATGATCTGGACGCGGCGATCGAGCACATCAACACCTGGGGGTCGCACCACACCGACAGCATCGTGACCGAAAACTGGGGGCATGCGCGGCGCTTCCTGCGCGCGGTGGATTCCAGTTCGGTGATGGTGAATGCTTCCACCCGCTTCGCCGACGGCTTCGAGTACGGGCTGGGCGCGGAGATCGGGATCTCCACCGACAAGCTGCACGCGCGCGGGCCGGTGGGGCTGCACGGCCTGACCACCCTGAAATACATCGTGTTTGGCGACGGCCATGTGCGTGACTGAGCGCGGCGGGAAGGTGGCGGCTTGATCGGGATCCTCGGCGGGACCTTCGACCCGATCCATTTCGGTCATCTGCGCCCGGCGCTGGAGGTGCAACAGCACCTGGGGCTGGAACGGGTGCACTTCGTGCCCTGCCACGTGCCGCCTCATCGCGCCAGTCCCGGGACTTCGGGCGAGGACCGCCTGGCCATGGTGGAGCGCGCGGTGGCCGGTGTGGAGGGTTTCGTCGCCGACCGGCGCGAGCTGGACCGCACCGGGCCGTCCTACACCGTGGACACCCTGCTGACCTTCCGCCGGGAGCTGGGTGACGATGTGCCGCTGGTGCTGATCATGGGCATGGATGCCTTCGCCGGCCTGTCGTCCTGGCACCGCTGGGAGACCCTGTTCGAGCTGGCGCACGTGGCGGTGTCGCATCGCCCCGGAAGCCCCGCCTCGCAGGACCTGGGCGACGGCCCGGGAGGCGCGGTCACTGACGATCCCGCCGTGTTGCGGGCGAGTCCGGCCGGCCGGGTGTACTTCCAGCCGGTGACCCAGCTGGATATCTCCGCTACCGCCATCCGGGCCCAGCTGCGCGAGGGGACCAGCCCCCGCTTCCTGCTGCCCGGGGCGGTCGAACGCTACATACAGGAGCGCGGGCTTTACCGGTCCGCCGCAGGAAACGCATCGATATGACATCCGAGACCATGAACAGCGAACAGTTGCTGGAGCTGACCATCGAGGCGCTCGAGGACATGAAGGCCCGCAACATCCGCAGCATCGACGTGCGCGGCAAGACCACCCTGGCCGATTTCATCGTGATCGCCTCGGGGACCTCCGGGCGCCACGTGCAGTCCACCGCCGAGAACGTGGCGACCGAGGCCAAGCACCGTGGCATCCAGCCGCTGGGCGTGGAGGGCCAGGAGGGCCAGGAATGGGTCCTGGTCGATCTCAACGACGTGATCGTCCACGTGATGCTCCCCGAGACCCGCGATTTCTACAACCTGGAAAAGCTGTGGCTGGCCGAGGAAGAGGCCGCGGAGGGGGACGGGGCCGATGGCGGCATGGAGGATGATCCCGGCCTGCAGCGGGTCCGCCGGCTGCGCGGCTGAAGCGGAGCGCCGGCGATGCGTCTGCATCTGATCGCCATCGGCCGCCGCATGCCCGACTGGGTCGCCTCCGGCTTTGCCGAATACCGGGACCGGCTGCCCCGCGAATGGGGTTTCCAGCTGCACGCACTGGCGACCCCGGCGGGTTCGAAATCCATGGACGCCACGACCCGCCTGCGGCGCGAGGGCGAGGCCCTGCTCAAGGCGGTGCCCGGGGGTGCCCGGATCATCACCCTGGATGAACGCGGCCGTGAGGTGGACACCCGCGGACTGGCGCAGCGTCTGGCAGGCTGGCAGGACGACGGGCGCGACGTCGCGCTGCTGATCGGCGGCGCCGACGGCCTGGATACCACCGTGCGCGAGCGGGCCGAGTGGGCCTGGTCGCTGTCGCCGCTGACCTTCCCGCACATGCTGGTGCGGGTGCTGGTGGCGGAGCAGCTCTACCGCGCCTGGTCGTTGCTCAACAATCATCCCTATCACCGCGCCTGAGTCGCGCGGCGTCCGCCATGTCCTTTGCCGCTCCCGGAAACCGCCCCGACGCCTTGCCCCTGCTGCTGGCCTCGGCGTCTCCCCGCCGGCGTGAACTGCTGACGCAGATCGGCGTGGTGCATGAGGTGGCCGCGATGGATGTGGACGAGACCGCTGCGCCCGACGAGGAACCCGGTGCCCTGGTCGAGCGTCTCGCGGGGGTCAAGGCGGAAGCCGCGCGTGACCACGCCCGCCGGGGGCAGTGGGTTCTGGCGGCGGATACGGTCGTGACGATCGACGGGGAGGCGCTGGGCAAGCCCGCGGACGAGGCTTCGGCCGCCGCCATGCTGCAGCGGCTGTCCGGCCGCGAACACCGGGTGATTACCGGCATGGCACTGCTGCGCGATGACGGCCCGGTGTGCACCGGGCGCGGCGAGACGCGGGTATGGATGCGCCCGCTGGACGCGCGCGACATCGCGGCCTACTGGGCCAGCGGCGAGCCGCGCGACAAGGCGGGGGGTTATGCCCTGCAGGGGCGGGGTGCAGCCTTTGTCGAACGCATCGACGGTTCCTGCAGCAACGTGATCGGCCTGCCCCTGTTCGAGCTGGAGCAGTGGCTGAACGACCTGGAGGGCCCGCCCGCCCGTGCCTGACTATTCGATTCCGAGTTTCTTCAGACGGTAGCGCAGCTGGCGGAAACTGAGCCCCAGTAACCTCGCGGCCGCGGTGCGGTTGCCGCCGGTCTGGTGCAGGGCGGTCTCGATCGCCTGGCGCTCCTGGTCGGCGAGGTGATCATCCAGACCCACATCCTCGTAGCGGATCGACGGCGGGGTGCGGCGCTCCTTCACCCCGGGGGGCGGGGTGCCCGGGTTGTCTGCGCCGGGGCCGGCGCGGCGGTCCCCGTCGTTGTGCTCCGGGGTCGGGGCGGTGGCCGGAAGATCGATGTTCTCGGCGTGGATCGCCGCGCCCTCCGCGAGGGTGGCGGCGCGCTCCAGGATGTTCTCCAGCTCCCGCACGTTGCCCGGGAAGGGGTGGCGCTCCAGCAGCTCCTGCGCGTCCGGCGCGAGTTCGCGGGCCTCCAGGCCCCATTGTTCGGCGATTCGCTGCAGCATCACGGTGGCCAGGCCGGGAATGTCGCCGTCGCGTTCGCGCAGCGGCGGGACCCGCAGTTCGATCACGTTGAGACGGTAATAGAGGTCCTGGCGGAAACGGCCTTCGCGCACGGCGCGCTCGAGGTCGTGATGGGTCGCCGACAGGATGCGCACGTCCACCGGAATCTCCCGCGAGCCGCCGACCGGCTTGATCGCGCGCTCCTGGATCGCGCGCAGCAACTTGACCTGCATCGCCAGCGGCAGGTCGGCGACCTCGTCCAGGAACAGGGTGCCGCCCTCGGCCGCCTGGAACAGCCCGGGGTGGTCCTGGGTGGCCCCGGTGAAGGCGCCCTTGCGGTGGCCGAAGAACTCGCTCTCCATCAGTTCCGCCGGGATCGCGCCGCAGTTCACCGGCACGAAGGGGCGGTCGGCGCGCGGCCCCAGCCGATGGATCTCGCGCGCCACCAGTTCCTTGCCGGAACCGGATTCTCCGGCGATGAACACCGGCGCCTGGGAGCGCGCCAGCTTGCGTATGGTGGCGCGCAGTTTCTGCATGGGTTCGGAGTCGCCCAGCAGCGGGCTGTCGGGGTCTTCGGTCGCGCTGCAGCGGGTCGGCGTCGAGCCGCACGCCGCCTCCGTGGCCGGCGCGGATTCCATGCGCAGGGCGCTGTCGATCAGTTCGCGCAGCTGCTTGAGGTCGACCGGCTTGCTGACGAAGTCGAACGCGCCCAGCTTGAGGGCCTGCACCGCCGTATCGACACTGCCGTGTGCGGTGATGACCGCCACCGGCAGCTCCGGGCGGGTGGTCTGGATGTGACGCACCAGGTCCAGCCCGTCCCCGTCCGGCAGGCGCATGTCGGTCAGGCAGAGGTCGAAGTCCCGCTGCGCCAGCAGCTGCCGTGCCGGGTCCAGCGCGCCGGTCGTTTCGGCCTCCAGGCCCATGCGCGCGAGGGTGATCTCCAGCAGTTCGCAGATGTCGGGTTCATCGTCGACAACCAGCACGTGCTTGATGCTCATGACGCCGATCCCTGGTGTTGTTCGTCGGGGGCAAACAGGATGCGGAAGCAGCCCCCGGAGGGTGCATGCGCGTATTCCAGCGAGGCCCCGTTGTTTTCGCACAGCATGCGCGAGATGTACAGGCCCAGGCCGGAGCCGCCGGAATGGCCGGAGACGAAGGGCTCGAACAGCTCCTTCTCGGTTTCCGGATCGATGCCGGGGCCGGCGTCCAGCACGTCGAGGCTGACCACGCGGGCCACCTGGCCGGAACCACCACGCAGGATGATGGGCGGGCTGTCGGGCCGGTCGTGCCCGCCGTGCACCCGGGCATTGCCGCACAGGTTCCACAGCACCTGGTTGAGCTGCGACGGGTCGAACAGCACCACGGAGTCGGCGGGTTCCACGTTCACGTGCAGTGATTCCCGCGGTATCTGCAGCGCACTGCAGAATTCCTCGGCGAAGCGTTCGAGCTCGTCGCGCAGGTTGAGCCGCTGGCGTTCGCCCGATTCGCGACGCGAGAGGCTGAGGACGTTGGCGATCAGGCTGTTCACGCGGTCGCTCTGCTTGTCGATGATCGCCAGCAGGCGCTGGTCGGGTGCCGAAAGGTCGGGCGATTCGCGCAGCAGCTGGGCGCTGTGGGAGATCGCGCCCAGCGGGTTGCGGATCTCGTGCGCGATACTGGCGGTCAGGCGCCCGAGGGCCTGCAGCTTGCTTGCCTGGGCCTGGCGGCGCAGTTCGGCGGCGTCTTCCAGGATCAGCAGGGTACCCTGATCGCCCTGGTTGCCCAGCGGGGCGAGGCGGACCTGCAGGGCCGGCTGTTCCTGGTCGCCGGGCAGGTGGCGGGTGCGGCTGGCCGGCCCGGTTTCTTCCTGCCATTCGCGCACGGCCCGGGCCAGGCGCGGCGAGATCGACGACAGGTGTCGACCCGGGCGGGGCGGGAGGAGCTGGCGCGCCGCCTCGTTGATGGAGCGGATGTAGCCCCGGGGATCGATTGCCACCACGCCGGCGCTCATGCGCGCGATGATCTGGGCGTTGAGTTCCGCCAGGCTGGCGAGATCGACCTCCTGCTGTTCGACCTGGGCGCGGCTTTCGTCGGCCCGCCGGCTGAAATGATGGGCCAGCAGGGTGCCGGCCAGCAGCGCGGCCCCCAGCAACCCGGCCTGGGTCAGGCTGTCGAGATCGCCCAGCGTGATCAGGATGGCGAGGCCTTCTGCCCCCAGCAGGCCGGCGGTCACGGCAGCGGCCAGCGGGAGCCCCAGGCGACCCGCCGACAGCAGGGCGGTGGCCATCACCGCGGGGATCAGCAGCAGGCCGATGCCGGTGTGGACGCCCCCGGCAACCACCATCAGGGCGAGCAGGCCCGCGGCATCCCCGGTGCCGCCCAGCAGGATCATGCGGCGGAACTGTACGACGCGCTCGGGTTCGCGGTTGCAGTGTTCGGCAAACGTCGCCATGAATACCGAGAACACCAGGTAGCCGCCGGCCAGTGCCGGATAGACTTCGGGGACCGCGGGGGCCACGCCCACCGGCAGGCCCGGGAACAGGCCCATCAGGAGCAGGACCAGTGCGACGAACACCCGGTACAGGGCGTACAGACGACTGGAGCGCTGGGTGTCGCTGTCGATGACCATCGATCAGGGGTTCCCCGTGACGGTGGTCAGCCGCGGCCGGAAGGTCCGGCGTCGGCATGTTGCCGCGAGCAGTAGCAGAGGTCGCCGTCGCAAACCGCCTGGTCCTCTGGCACGTGTACCCCGCAGTGGGCACAGCGGACCATGGCGCCACTTTCGCGCAGGCTTTCCGGAGGTTCGTCGCGGCGCACGCGGCGGCGCTCGCCGCTGGAGCGCACGAGGGTGCGTACGGCGAGAAAGATGGCAACGATGGCAATGATCAGCAGGAGCAGCCTCATGCCGCGAGTCTAAAACAATGTGCACCCGCATGCCTTCCGCGGGTCTTTGCCGCATTGCAGGGGGTGTGGAACAATGCGGGTAAACGAGAAGCGTCTGGTTGCGGCAAGTGATTGATTGCGATGGATTTCGTCCCAATGTAGGCATCATCCTGTGCAACCGGGAGCGGCAGTTGTTCTGGGGCAAGCGCGCGGGTCAGGACGCCTGGCAGTTTCCGCAGGGCGGCATCCGCACCGACGAGACGCCGGAAGAGGCCCTGTTCCGTGAACTGCGCGAGGAGACCGGGCTGCTGCCGGAGCATGTGGAACTGCTGGGCAGCACCCGACGGTGGCTGCGCTACAGGCTGCCGGAACGCATGATCCGGCGGCATCGCAACCCGGTGTGCGTGGGGCAGAAACAGCGCTGGTTCCTGCTGCGCATGACGGGCGAGGAGAGCAATGTAATGCTGGATGCGATGGATACGCCGGAGTTCGATTCATGGTGCTGGATTGACTACTGGCGGCCGGCGCGCGAAGTGGTGCACTTCAAGCGCAATGTCTACCGCCGGGCGCTGTGCGAACTGGTGCCACTGATGTTCCCCGAGCTGCAGCGCGAAGGCGATGCGGCACCGCCATCCTGCAATCCGCCCGCGGTGCCGCGTTGAACGCCCCCGTGAACCCGCCCTCCATGCTGCAGGTCCTGCGCCGCGTGGTGCAGGAGGTCAATGGTGCGGCGGACTTCTTCGAGGCCCTGCACATCATCGTGACCCGGGTGAAGGCGGCGCTGGATATCGATGTCTGCTCGATCTACCTGAAGTCGCCGAGCTCCGGGCGCCTGGTGCTGATGGCCTCGGAAGGCCTGCATGCCGAATCGGTGGGGCAGGTGGAGATGGACCCGTCGGAGGGGCTGGTCGGGCTGGTCGCGTCACGCGCGGAGCCGGTCAACCTCGACAGCGCCCAGGACCATCCGCGGTTTCGCTATTTCCCGGAGACCGGCGAAGAGCGCTTTCTCGCCTTCCTGGGCGTGCCGATCATCCACCAGCGCAGCATGCTGGGGGTGCTGGTGGTGCAGCAGCGCGAGGCCCGCCGGTTCGACGACGAGCACGTGTCCTTCCTCATCACCCTGGCCGCGCAGCTGGCCGGGGCGATCGCCTATGCCGAATTCAACGACGAGATCTCCAGCGAGACCCCGCTGATCGGTCACCAGAACGTGGAGGCCACGGGGATCCCGGGGTCGCCGGGCGTGGCCATCGGGCATGCCGTGGTGGCCTATCGGCTGGCGGACCTGGATTCCATCCCCGATCGCGAGGGGGCCGGCCCGGAGGCCGAGCTGGAACGCTTCCGCCAGGCGGTCAGCGATACCCGCGACGAGATCCAGGACCTCAAGCAGCGCATGGGCGAGGCCCTGGGGCCGGACGAGCAGGTGCTGTTCGACGCCTACCTGATGCTGCTGGGCTCGGATTCCCTGGTGCACAAGACCGAGGGCCGGATCTCCGCGGGCCAGTGGGCCCCGGCGGCGCTGCGCGACACCGTGCGCGAGAGCGTGCGGGTGTTCGAGGACATGGAGGACCCCTACCTGCGCGAACGCGCGGCGGATGTGCGTGACCTCGGACGCCGCGTGCTGTCGCATCTGCTGCCGGCGGATCGCAGCCAGGACGAGTTCCCCGACGGCGGGATCCTGGTGGGGGATGACCTGACCGCATCGCATCTGGCCGAGGTGCCGATCGAGCGTCTGGGCGCGATCGTGTCCGCGCAGGGCACCGGCTCCTCGCACATCGCCATCCTGGCGCGGGCGCTGAACGTGCCCGCGGTGATGGGGGTGTCGGATCTGCCGGTGGGGCGGCTGGAGGATCGCGAGATCCTGGTGGACGGCTATCGCGGCCGGCTGTTCGTGAACCCGAATGCCGAGCTGCGCGCGGAGTTCGAACGCCTGGTGCGCGAGGAGCGCGAGCTGGCCGAGGATCTGCGCGCGCTGGCCAGGGATCCCGCGGCGACCCGTGACGGCCACCCGGTGCCGGTGCTGGCCAACTCCGGCTTGCTGGCGGACATCAAGCCTTCACTGGAATCGGGTGCCGAGGGCGTCGGGCTGTACCGCACCGAGGTCCCGTTCATGATCCGCGACCGTTTTCCCGGCGAGGAGGAGCAGGTCCGGCTGTACGAACAGATCGTCGCCTCCTTCGACCCGATGCCGGTGACCCTGCGGACCCTGGACATCGGCGGGGACAAGGCGCTGCCGTACTTCCCGGTGCAGGAAGACAACCCCTTCCTCGGCTGGCGCGGCATCCGTATCTCGCTGGACCACCCGGAGATCTTCCTGACCCAGCTGCGGGCGATGCTGCGGGCGAGCCGCGAGCACGACAACCTGCAGATCCTGTTCCCGATGATCTCGGCGCTGGACGAGCTCAAGGGGGCGATGGCCCTGCTCAACCGGGCACGCGAGGAACTGCTGGACGAGGGCTACCGCATCCCGATGCCGAAGGTCGGGGTGATGGTGGAGGTCCCCGCCGCGGTGTACCTGGCGGAGACCCTCGCGCGGCGGGTGGACTTCCTGTCGGTGGGCACCAATGACCTGGTGCAGTACCTGCTGGCGGTGGACCGCAACAACGCCCGCGTCGCCAACCTCTACGACACCCTGCATCCGGCCTGCATCCGTGCGCTGGAAGCGGTCGCCGAGGGGGCGCACCGGGCCGGCAAGCCGGTCTCGGTGTGCGGCGAGATGGCGGCGGATCCGGCGGCGGTGATCCTGCTGGTGGGGATGGGGATCGACAGCCTGAGCGTGAGCGTCTCGGCGATCCCGCGGGTGAAGTGGGTGATCCGTTCGTTCTCCACCGATCGTGCCGAGGCCCTGCTGGCGCAGTGCCGGCTGCTGGAAAACCCGGAACAGATCCGCTCCCTGCTCAACAATGCGCTGGTGCAGGCCGGGCTGGGCGGGCTGGTGCGCGCCGGCAAGACCTGACCCGCCGACGCGGTTGCGTCAGTTCCGCGCGCGGCGCCAGGCGGCCACCGCGGCCGAGATCACGAACAGCAGCAGGATGGCGCCGATGCCGATCAGGGCATCGGTGATCGAGCGGTTGACGGCCAGGATCACGATGCCCACCAGTGCCGGGACCGGCAGTTCATTGAACCAGCGATACCAGGTGTGGCCGCGGGTGTTGCGGTCCGCGGCGAAGTCCGCCACCAGCTTGCCGCACCACAGGTGATAGGCGATCAGCGCCGCGATCAGCGTGAGCTTGAAGTGCATCCAGGGCTGTTCCAGGTGCACCGGCACCAGAGCCAGCATGATGCCGCCGAAGATCACCGTGATGATCCCCCCCGGTGTCATGATCCCGTAGAACAGCTTGCGTTCCATGACCTTGAAGCGCTCGTTGCCGGGCGCGTCCTCGGTCATTGCGTGGTACACGAAAAGCCGCGGCAGATAGAACAGCCCCGCGAACCAGGTGACCATGAAGATCAGATGAAGGCTGAGGAACCAGGAGTAGGCGTCGTGCATGGTGGCGTCCTTGTTGCGCCCGCAGCGGCGTTACGGGCCGGGTGTCCGACGCGGGCGCCGGCTCAGGAGAGCCAGCGCTCCAGATGGTCGCGGATCTGGTCGAAATCGGGTTCGCCGAGCTTCTGGTAAACGATCCGTCCGCGGGGCGACACCAGGAACGTGGTCGGTGTCAGGCGAACCCCGCCCCAGGTGCTCGCCAGGTCGCCGGCCTCGTCGTGGATGACGGTGTAGGCGATCTCGCGATCCTCGCTCATCGAGCGTACCCGGCTTTCGCGGTCGTGTGCCATGGCGATGGCCACGATATCGAATCCGCGGTCACGGAAATCGGCGTGCAGTTCATTGAGGGTGGGGATTTCGCGGATGCATTCCGGGCAGTCGGTGGCCCAGAAGGAGATCAGGACCGGGCGGCCGTCATAGTCGTCGAGTGACACCGCCTCGCCTTCGAGATTGCTGGCGGCGAAGCCGGGGGCTTCGCGCACGCCATCGCCGGTGGTGATCCACGCCGCGCCGACCGCGATCAGCACAAGGATGATGAAGACGCCGCCGATCGCGGCCTTGCGGTCCAGTTTGAGCTTGCTCATGTTTCCGGTTCCCGTGACTCGTCAAGGAGGCGTTGTTACTGACCTCGAAATGCGTACCGCGTTCCGCCGCGGGGCGCGAGCCGGTATCATGCCGCAGCATGACTTCCGTAACCAACAACAAGCCCACCCGTGTCGGGGTGGTCGGGGCCACCGGCTACGCCGGCGTCGAACTGTTGCGCATCCTCGCCGGACATCCGGCGGTGGAGCTTCACGCGGTGACCTCGCGCAGCGAGGACGGCACCCCGGTCGCCGATCTGTTCCCCAGTCTGCGCGGGGTGCTGGATGCGGTCTTCCGGGCCCCGGAGCCGGAGCTGCTGGCGGAGTGCGATGTGGTGTTCTTCGCCACGCCGCACGGCGTGGCCCATGCGATGGCCGGCGATCTGCTCGCGCGCGGCGTGCGCGTGATCGACCTGTCGGCGGACTTCCGCATCCGCGATCCCGAGCTGTGGAGCCGGTGGTACGGCCAGCCGCACGGGGCGCCGGAATACCTGGGCGAGGCGGTGTACGGCCTGCCCGAACTGCACCGCGGACGCATCTCCGAGGCGCGTCTGATCGCCGTGCCGGGCTGCTACCCCACCGCGGTGACGCTGGCCCTTCTGCCCTTGCTCGAGAACAACCGGGTGGATGTGTCCGACATCATCGCGGATGCCAAGAGCGGGGTCAGCGGAGCGGGCCGGCAGGCGCGTATCGGCGGGCTGTTCGCCGAGGTGCAGGAGAATTTCCGCGCCTACGCCAGCGGCGGACACCGGCACTGGCCGGAGATCCACCAGACGCTGGCGGAGGTGGCCGGCGCGGACGTGGGGCTGATCTTCCAGCCGCACCTGGTGCCGATGACGCGCGGGATCCTGGCCACTCTCTATCTGCGTCCGCTGGATGACGGCGACTGGGAGGCGCTGTTCCGGGAACGCTACGCCGGCGAGCCTTTCGTGGATGTCATGCCGTCGGGGTCGCATCCGGAGACTGCGTCGGTGCGGGGGACCAACCAGTGTCGTCTGGCTCTGGCCACGCCGCCGCACAGTGGCCGCCGCATGGTGATTTCGGCCATCGACAACCTGGTCAAGGGTGCGGCAGGGCAGGCCGTGCAGAACATGAATCTGATGCTGGGACGCCCGGAAACGGAGGGGCTGGAACTGGTTCCGGCCTTCCCTTGATCCATGCGATGGCGACGGCGTCCGCGGGTTCCCGCCCCGCGACGGTTGCGGGGGCACCCCCTGCGCCGCGCGGTGGCGCCCGTTCTCGTGCTGATGATGGTGGGTGCAGCGGGCGTATGGTGGTGGTTGAACGCCGGAGTGCCGCAGTCGACGGAGGTGACCCGTGAGCGGGACGCGCGTCTGCTCGAACTGCAATCGGCCTTGCAGGAACTTGCGCAGGAGCGTGATGCGGCCGTGCGCGAGCGGCTGCGCAGCGAGCGGCACCGTGAGGTGGTCGAGGCGGAACTCGCGGCCTGCCGGCGCGATGCCGAAGCCCGCGAAGCCGAACTGCTGGTGCTGCGCGAAGAGCTGGCGTTCTACCAGCGGCTGGCGGACGATGCCGGAGGCGACCGCATCGGGCTGCGCAATATCGCGGTGCACGAGACCGGCATCGAGGGTGAATACGAACTGATTTTCCAGGTGCACCGCGCCGGTCTGCGCGGAGAGGTCCCGGTGAGCTGGGACCTGGAGCTGGAAGGCGAACGCGACGGGGAGCGCGTGAGTCAGGGGACCGATGACCTGGGGCCGGACCTGCAGTCCGGGCGCAGCTTTGATCTGCGATTCCTGCGCACGGTCCGGGTGCGCCTGGTGCTGCCGGAGGGTTTCGGCCCGCAACGGCTGTCCATTAGAGTGGATCCCGAAGAGGACGGGCCGGACCGGATCGAAGAAACAAGAGGATGGGCCGCGGCCCGGAGGGCGAGTGAATGATGGGACGCAAGCGCAGGCAACGGGCCCGCCGGGTCGACACCCTGATCGGCGAGAACACCGCGATCCACGGCGACCTGGAATTCAGCGGCGGGCTGCATCTTGAAGGCCGGATCGTCGGAGACGTGCGGGCTTCGACCGACGGCTCCGCGGTGCTGGTGGTCGACGAGAAGGGGCAGATCGAAGGGCAGGTCGCGGTGCCGCATCTGGTACTGAACGGCAGTGTGCGCGGCGATGTCCATGCCGGAGAGCACGTGGAGCTGGGCGAGAAGGCGCGGCTGGAGGGGAATCTCTATTACAGCGTGCTGCAGATGGCGGAAGGCGCCTCGGTGGACGGACAGCTGCGGCGCCGGGATGCGGACGCCGCGCTGGAAGGCGAGGCACCATTGACTGCCCTGACCGATGACACGCTTACGACGCGTAACGATTCTTGACTCCGGCGGTCAGACTTCATAGCTTGGCAACGAAATGATCACAGGAGACACCGCATGTCCGAAACGATGACGTCCAACGCGCAGGCCGAGACGGATGACATGGACATCCCCAGCCCGCTGGTGTTTACCGATGCCGCCGCAAGCAAGGTGAAGGGGCTGATCGAGGAGGAGAACAACGACAACCTCAAGCTCCGCGTCTTCGTCAGCGGTGGCGGCTGCTCCGGTTTCCAGTACGGCTTCACCTTTGACGAGACCGTCGGCGATGGCGACACCGTGGTCGAGAACGGCGGGGTGACCCTGCTGATCGATCCGATGAGCTTCCAGTACCTGGCCGGCGCCGAGATTGACTACACCGAAGGCCTCGAAGGCGCCCAGTTCGTGATCCGCAACCCGAACGCGACCACCACCTGCGGCTGCGGTTCCAGCTTCTCGGTCTGACCCGGCGGCCAGATCCGCGCACTACAGGCCCGGTCCGGCAACGGACCGGGCCTTTTTCATGCCATTTATCCCCCGGGGATCACGCACCCGAGGATGCGGGGGCCGCGGGCCCCGGTGACCGCCGGCAGGTTTCCGCTCTGATGATGCAGGGTCCGGAACGCCAGCCATGCAAAAGCGGCGCCTTCGACCTGTTCCGCCGGAATGCCGCAGGCATCGGTGAGTTCGATCCGGGTCTGCGGCAGGGCGGCCGCGAGCCGTTCCAGCAGAAAGCCGTTACGCGCGCCCCCTCCGCAGATCAGTACGTCTTCCGGTGCGTTGCCCGGTCGCACGAGTTCCCGGGCGATCGCGTGTGCCGTCAGCTCGGCCAGGGTTGCCTGCACGTCCGCCGGCTTCGCGGTGGACAGCGTTTGCCCGCCTCGAGCCACGAGCCACGCGGGCGAAAAATGTTCGGGCCCGGTGCTCTTGGGCGGCGGACGCTGGAAGTAGGGGTCCGCCAGCAGGGCCTGCAGCAGTTCCGGGTGCACCTGCCCGGTGCGCGCCCATGCCCCGTCCGCGTCATATTGGCAGCCCCGGTGGTGCCGCACCCAGTGATCCAGCAGGGTGTTGCCGGGGCCGCAGTCGTGGCCGCTGACCTCGCCGTCAGGTGGCAGCCGGGTCACGTTGCTGATGCCACCGATGTTCACCACCGCCCGGTCATGACCCGGCTGCGCGAAGCGGGCCGCGTGGAACCCGCAGGCCAGCGGTGCGCCTTCTCCGCCGGCGGCGATGTCCCGCTGACGGAACATAGCCACCGTATCCACGCCGGTTCGCTCGGCGATCCGGAACGGGTCGCCGATCTGCCACGAAAACGCCGGTTCTGCATCGGGGGCGTGATGGAGCGTCTGGCCATGGCTGCCGATCCCGCGGACATCGCCCGGGGTCAGGCCCTCCGCCCGGAGCAGCTCCGTGGCCGCGCGCGCGAACTGCTCGCCGACCCGCGCATCCAGGGTGCCCGCGGTCACCGCGCTCAGCTCCGACTGCTCCACCGCCGCGGCCAGATCCATCGCGAGACTGGCCGGATACGCGCGGTGGTGATGT